>NZ_JBVHHW010000038.1:0-60439 GCF_055560875.1 Kitasatospora sp. NPDC023118 | reverse complement strand
GCATCGACGTGCTCTTCGCCATGCTCCGAGACGGCACCCTCTATGAACCCCCGGCCGTCACCGCCGCTTGACGAAAACCATAGGGGCACCTTTTCCTACGGCTGGTACACGTACGGCGTGGTGGTACTCAGCCGCGCGAAGCCGAGACGCTCCAGGATGGGGCGGCTCTGGTCGCTCGCGTCGACCTGGAGGTACTCGTAGCCGAGGTCGGCGGCGAGGCGGGCGCGGTGGGCCACCAGGGCGCGGTAGATGCCGCGGCCTCGCCAGCCGGGCACCGTGCCGCCGCCCCACAGGCCCGCGAAGCCGGTGCCCGGGGTCAGCTCCATCCGGGCCGCGCTCACCGGCTGGTCGCCGGCCATCGCGAGGACCATGCTGAGCGTCTCCGAGTTGTGCCGGAGGTGGTCGAGGATCCGTTCGCGCAAGGCGGGGAACTCTTTGCCGAAGGCCTGCTCGTGGACCGCCACCATGAGGTCCACCCCGGCCGGGCCGGTCACCGGCTCGAGCCGGACGCCTTCGGGCAGCACCGGGTCGGTGGGCAGGTCCTCGATCCGGGCGATCATCAGCGCCTCGTCCGGCTCGGCCGTGAACCCGGCCGCCAGCAGCCGCTGCCCGAGGTCGGCGGGGCGGTCATGGCTGTAGGTCTTCCACTCGAACTCCAGCCCCAGTTCGGTGAAGTAGCGCACCTGTGCGGCGATCGCATCGTCCGATCCGGCCTCGTCGAGGCCCGACCAGACGATGCCGTTCCAGGCGTGCTCCCCGCCCACCTGGCGCACCACGGCGCCGTCGTGCTCGACGCGGACCCCGGGGCCGTCGGGCCGCACGTCGCGCCGGATCCGCTGGTCGAACAGGGCGAGTACGTGATCATGATCCATCCGATCACTCCAGCACGGCCGGCCGGTGCGCGCCACCGGTTTTCCGTCCCGTCGTGTCGGCCCTCGGCATGCGGATCAGCTCGCTCGGCGCCTCCGCGCCCATGACGGCGTCCAACAGCGCCCGCGCGGCTGCGAGTTCGTCCAGTTGCCGGGTGATCCGGGCTCGCTCCCGGGCCAGACCGTTCAGCAGCTCCGGGCAGGTCGGACCGGGGCGGCGGCGCCCCGGCAGCGGCAGGCCCGGGAGGATCTCGGCGATCACGGCGCTGTTGAGGCCGGCCGCGAGCAGGGTGCGGATGCCGTGGACGGTGTCCACGTCCCGCTCGCCGTACTCGCGGTAGCCGCTCGGACGGCGCTCGGGGGTGAGCAGCCCCTGCTCCTCGTAGTAGCGCAGGGCGCGCGGGGTGGCCCCCGTCCGCCGGGCGAGCTCTCCGATCCGCATCGCGACACCTCCGATGGTCGTTCCCCTGGCGGTTCCCCTGGGCACGGCTCGCCGCCGTACTCGTCGGCTTGACTCTGCCGTCGGCGTGAAGGTCTAGCGTAACCGCCGTGCCGAACGAACGATCTTCCTCAATCACCCCTGCCCGCACCGCGGTTGCCGTCCTCGGTCTGGGCCCGATGGGCCGGGCGCTGGCCGCGGCGCTGCTGGCCGCCGGCCATCCCGTCACCGTCTGGAACCGCACCCCGGGCCGGGACACCGAACTGCTCGCCTCCGGCGCGCGACCGGCCGCAAGCGCCGCCGGGGCCGTGACGGACGCCCCGCTCGTCCTGCTCTGCGTCCGCGACCAGCCGGCCGCCCGGGCCGTACTGGACGCCGCCGGGCAGGCGCTGCGCGGCCGCGCCGTCGTCAACGCCACCTCGATCACGCCGGAGGACGCCCGGGCCAATGCCACCGACGCCGAGACCCGGGGCTTCCGGCTCCTCGACGCCGCGATCCTCACCCCCACCCCGACCATCGGCCGCCCGGAGGGCACCGTCCTGCTCAGCGGCGACCCGGAGGCCTTCGCCGCGCACGAGGCGACGCTCCGAACCCTCGGCGCCGTACGCCACGTGGGCGCGGACCCGGGGCGGGCGGCGGCCTTCGACGCGGCCCTGCTGGACCTGTTCTGGACCACCGTGCACGGCTACCTCCACGCCCTGGCACTGGCCCGCGCCGAGGGCATCAGCGGCGCTGAACTCGCCCCGTACGCCCAGGGGTTGCCGCACATTCTGCCACCGCTGATGGAGGACTTCGCCCAGCGCGCGGACGACCGCCACCACCCGGGCGACCGCAGCAGCGTGGCCTCCGCCGCGGCCGGGCTGGAGCACGTCGCCCACACCGCCCGCAGCCGCGGCCTGGACACCTCCGTCCTGGACGCCGCGCTCGCGGTCACCCGGCGGGCGGTGGCGGCGGGGCACGGCGCGGACGGGGTGTCGTCCCTGGTCGAGCTGTTCGGCCGCTAACCGTCAGACACGGCCTCGCCGTTCACTCTCCAGGTGCGCTACTGCGCCAGGTACCCGCCGTCGACCGGCAGCACCGCCCCGGTGACGAAGGAGGCGTCGTCCGAGGCGAGGAAAAGGACGGCGGCCGCGACCTCGGCCGGGTCGCCGAGCCGCCCCATCGGGTGCAGCTTCTCGATCGCCTCCAGGTACTCGGGCCCGCCGGGCTCGTCCCGCAGCCGAGCCACCCGCTCGGTGGAGATGGTGCCCGGAGCGACGGCGTTGACCCTGATCCCGCGGTCGGCCCACTCGACGGCGAGGTGCTTGGTCAGCCCCGAGGCGACGAACTTGGCGGGCCCGTACACCGCCTGGCCGCGCTGGCCGGCCTCGCCGGAGATCGAGGACAGGCACACGATCGAGCCGCCGGGCCGCTCCTGCGCGGTCATCGCCTGGATCGCGTACTTGCAGGTGAGGAACATGCCCCGGCCGTCGACGGCCATCACCTGGTCCCAGTCCTCGGCGGTGGCCTCGGTGATCTCCATCAGCGGGATCACCCCGGCATTGGCCACCAGCACGTCCAGCCGCCCGTACCGCTCGACGGCCGCGTCGACCATCCGCCGGGCGTCCTCGTCCCGGGACACGTCACCCACCACCGTGCTGACGGCGCCCGGCAGTTGCTCCGCCAGCCGGCGCAGCCCCTCGGCGTCCACATCGGTGGCGACCACCGACGCGCCCTCCCGGACGAACCGCTCGGCCACGGCCCTGCCGATGCCGCTGGCCGCCCCGGTCACCACGCACGAGCGCCCGGCCAACCGCCCCGCCGCGTTCAGAGTCACCATGGGCGGGACTCTACCGACCGCGGCGGGGGAAATCGGGGTTCCGCGGCGATCCCGCGTCCGGTGCGTCAGCGGCGCGGCACGGGGGAGGTACGGGCGCGGTACGGAGGAGGCACAGGCGTGCGGACGGATCAGACCGTGAGGACGATCTTGCCGCGCAGGTGCCCACGCTCGCTGACCCGCTGCGCCTCGGCCGCCTCCGCCAGCGGGAACACCCGGTGCAGCGGCAGCCGCAGGGTGCCCGCCTCGTGCAGGGCGAGCGCGGCGGCGTAACCGCGCCGGTGGTAGGACTCGACGCCCTCGGCGCCGCCGGTGAAGCGGACGCCGTACTGCGCGGCGTTCGCGAAGTCCGCGATCGTCACCACCCGGTCCGCACTGCCCGTCAGCTCGATCGACAGTGGCAGCACCCCGCCCTGCCCGGCCGCGTCCAGCGCCCGGTCCACCCCGCCCGGGGCGGCCGCCCGCACCCGCTCGGCCAGGCCCTCGCCGTACGTCACCGGGATCGCGCCGAGTTCGCGCAGGTGGGCGTGGTTGGCCTCGCTCGCGGTACCGACCACGGTGATGCCGCGCGCCCGGGCGAACTGCAGCAGCACGGTGCCGACCCCGCCGGCCGCACCGTGCACCAGCAGGGTCTCCCCCGGCCGGACGCCGAGGACGTCCAGCGCCCGCTCGCTGGTCTCGGCCGCCACCGGGAGCGCGGCGGCCTCCTCCCAGCTCAGCGTGGCGGGCTTGTGCGCCAGCTGGTCCGCGTCGACCAGCGCCTGCTCGGCGTAGCCGCCGCCCATCAGGCCGCCGAACACCTCGTCGCCGGGCGCGAAGCCGGTCACGTCCGCGCCGACCGCCTCCACCACGCCGGACACCTCGTAGCCGGGCACGGCGGGGAAGGCGGCCGGGAAGAGCGAGTCCAGCTCGCCGCTGCGCTGCTTGTGGTCGATCGGGTTGACACCCACCGCGCGGACCGCGACCCGGACCTGGCCGGGCCCGGGGGCGGGCAGCTCGATGTCGATGGTGCGCAGCACGTCCGCGCCGCCGTACTGCGGGAAGGCGATCGCCTTGGTCATGGAAGATCCTTGGGGTTTCGGTGAGTTGCATGCTTCCGACGGCTCCATCCTGCGGCGGGGGCAGCGGGCGCCAGGCCAGCCGTTCGGACAGTTCGACCTGGCCGAACGGACGGGCGGTCGGCATCGACTCCCGGACTAGGCTGGACGGCATGGACGAGACCTGGCAGGAGCACTGGGGCCGCCCCGAGGACGCGCTGGCGCGGGCCGTCGAGGTGCTGCGCGCACCCCGGCCGGATGTACTGCCGCGCCTGTCGGAGGTGGTCGGCACCCTGGTCCCGCACGCGGCGATCGCGCAACTCAGCGGCGTCTGCACCTACTCGCCCACCCACAGCTACGGCCCGCCCGAGCTGGCCGAGGGCATCAGCGGCCTGGAACTGGCCCAGCTGGCCGACCGCGCGGCCGAAACGACCGCGACCGGCAGGCCCTGGCAGGGCGAGGCCGAACTCGCGGGCCGTACCCGGCCGGTGGTGGTGGTCTCGGCGGCGCCGGGCGACGGCAAGGGAGCGGTCCTGGTGCTCGTCCGGATGAGCACCGAACCGGTGGCGCCGGGCGCGCTCGCCGTCCTCCAGCAGCTGTGCGACCTGGTGATCACCCACTCCGACCACCGCGCCACCGACGCAGACCCCACCCACGCGGCGGTCTCCCGCGCCGCCGCCAACGCCCGCGCCCGGGCCATCGCCGAGTTCACCGGCACCCACAGCGCCGCGCTGAGCGCGATCCTGGCGCCGCTGCGCTCGGCCGACCTGGACGACGCGGCCGCCCGCCGCGCCGCCACCGAGCTGGCCGTCACCGCCCTGCTCGACCTGCGCCGGGGCGCCGACCTGGACCGCGCGCTCAGCGAGGAGCCCGCCGACGCCGCCTTCGCCCGGCTCGCCCGCGAGCTGCGCCCGCTGCTGCGGCACACCCGGGTCCGGTTGGACCTCGCACCGCCGTCGGACGCCGCCCGGTCCGTCCCGGCGGACACCGCGCACACCGCGCGCGACGCCGTCCGGGTGGCCGTCCTGCTGATGCTGGAACAGGACAAACCAACCCGGCTGCACGTGAGTTGGCAGTTCACGAGCGGCGGTTCGCTGCGCGCCGTGGTCCGTGACGACGGCCTCGGCCTGCTCTGCGCCGACGCCCTGACCGTCCACCGCACGGCCGACCGGATCGCCGCCCTCGGCGGCCGCTACACCGTCGAGGCCGTCCCCGGCTGGGGCACCACCGTCACCGTCGACCTGCCGCTCGCCCTGCCCTCGCCCGCGACGGTCACCGACCCGCTGGACGGGCTCCAGCCGCGCGAGCTGGAGGTCCTCGACCAGCTCGCCCAGGGCCGCCGCAACCGGGACATCGCCACCGCACTGCACATCAGCGAGTCCACGGTGAAGTTCCATGTGGCCAACATCCTGGCCAAGTTGGGCGTCGCCTCCCGCGGCGAGGCGGCTGCCCTCGCCCACCGGGCGGGCCTGCCGGGGGCGCCGCAGCTGCACGTGGCATCGTGAAGCTCGTGGGACGCGCCGGAATCTGATAGATCAGACGGCATGACCGACCACCCACTGCCGACCACCTGGGATCCCGCCGCCCCTGGCGTGCTCCGCCTGCCCTCCGGGCGGCTGCTGCGCGGCCGCGGAGTGCTGACGCCTCTGCCGCCCGGTCCTCGGCCCACCTTCGGGGTCTACCTGTTGGGCCGCCCGCCGAAGACCTCCGGTTGGGAGGCCCGCTGGGTGCGCTGGCCGGACTTCCGGCTGCCCGCCGACCGCGCCGACGCGGCCGACGCCTTCCGCGAGGCCTGGGAGCGCTGCGCCGTCGAGCGCGTCGAACTCGCCTGTGCGGGCGGGCGCGGCCGTACCGGCACCGCCCTCGCCTGCGTCGCGGTGCTGGACGGCGTCCCGGCGGCGGAGGCCGTCGCGTACGTCCGGGAGCACTACAGCCCGCACGCGGTGGAGACGCCCTGGCAACGCAAGTTCGTGGAGCGCTGGACCGGCTGACCCGGGCCCGCTCACGGCTCCCGGACGAGCGAGTACCCCGTCATCGTGAAGCGCAGCTGCGCCCCCGTCTCCTCCGGCCGCCACCCGGCGGCCAGGCCCGCCCGGACGAGGTCGGCGATGAGCGCCGGGGTGACGGGTTCCAGCTGGAACACCTCGGCGATCCGCTCGGGCGGAGCCGTCAGCAGCACCCCGTAGTGCGGCCAGGGGTCGTCGAAGCGCCGCGTCACGACGAGTGGCCGGAACGGCCCGCCCTCGGCGTCGAGCCAGACGCGCACGTCCACGTGCGCGCCGTCGCGGAAGCGGACCACCCAGCGGTAGTCACGGCCGTCGACGTGGATGCTGCGCGGTGTCCTCTGCGCCACCCCGCGACGATACGCCCGCGGCACCGTCGGCAGGACCAGACGTCCTCGATCCGGACGTCCCCGGCGAACTCGTGGATCCGCCAGGGCTGTCGGGCGTGTGCTGCGCGTGGAGGCCGTATGGTGGCCACCCCCTTCACCGGACGAGGCTCGACCTCGCCGTCCGTTCACAGCTCCCAGGGCTGCCCGGCCGCCCACTCCTCCACCGTCTGCCAGTGGATTCCAGGGTGGGCGGCGTGCAGGGCGGCGGTGTCGACGTCGAGGCCGGGCTCCTGGAAGTAGCGGAACATCGCGGCCAGATCCTCGGAGTAGATCTCGACGACGGTCAGCGGCACCTCCTCGCAGCGGATCGGGCGTCCGCTCGCGGCGGCGATGGCGGCGGCGATCTGTTCGCCGGTGCACCACTGAGAGGCGATGTCGATGCGGCGGCCCGGGTAGGCCCCGGGGTGGGTGAGGACGTGGGCGGCGAAGGCGCCGATGGTTTCGGCCGAGATCACCGGGAGGGGGACGCCGGGCGGCATGGGGAGGTGGAAGACGCCCTCACGCAGGGACTGGAGGGTCCAGTCGTTGGCGTAGTTGTCCAGGAAGGCGGCCGGGCCGATGACGGTCCAGGGCAGGTCCAGGCCGGCGAGGTGCTGTTCGATGCGCTGCTTGGTGTCGAAGTGCGGGATGCCGGTGGAGCGGTCGGCGTTGGTGGCGGAGGTGAAGACCACGTGCCGTACGCCGGCGGCGGCCGCCGCGTCGAGCAGGGCGATGCCCTGGCGGACCTCGGTGTCGAGGTCCGTCCCGAACGGGGTGGACATCGCGAACAGCGCGCCCGCGCCGTCCAGCGCGGCGGCCAGCGAGGCCGGGTTGTCGAAGTCGGCGCGCACCAAGTCGGCGCCGAGGGCGGAGAGTTCACGGGCGGCCGGGGAGTCGACGGCACGGGTCAGCGCCCGGACGGGACGGCCCGCGCTCAGCAGTGCGCGGGCGGTGGCTCCGCCCTGGGCGCCGGTGGCACCCGTGACGGCGACAGGAAACTCAGTTATCTGCGTCATGCAGATAAAAATAGAGAAAAACACCTGCGCCGCACAACTATTTATCGGGAACCCGACTACCCTTCCCCCCATGACCACCCGCGACGAACTGATGGCGCAGCTGTGGCCGGTCTCGCGCCGTTACCTGGCCTCCTACGTGCTGTTCAACCAGGCCGTCGCCGACCACCTCGGCATGCACCCGACCGACGTCCAGTGCCTGAACCTGCTCACCCTGGAGGACGGCCCGGTCACCACCGGTCGGATCGCCGAGCTGACCGGCCTCACCAGCGGCTCGGCGACCCGGCTGGTCGACCGGCTGGAGAAGGCGGGCCTGGTGGCCCGGCAGCGGGACGAGGCGGACCGCCGCCGGGTGCTGGTGGCCGTCCTCCCCGAGGCGCTGGAGCGCTTCGGGGAGGTGTGGCGCGCCCTCAGCACCGACTGGGTGGCGATCTTCGCCGAGGACAGCGAGGACGAACTCGCCTTCCTGCTCAAGCACATGAACCGCACGGTGGACCTCAGCCACCGGCAGATCGCCCGCCTCGCCGACAAGGACCTCTAGGTCTTCCGCAGGTCCGGCGCCGGAACCCCGATCAGCAGCCGCCGCACCGCGTCCCACGCCGTCCGCAGCGCGGCCGCGCAGGCCCGGGAGTCCGAGCCGAGCAGTCGCAGCCAGGCGCCGCCGTCCTGCGGCAGCACGCTGACCCCGCACAGCAGGCCGCGGTCGGCCAGCGCCTCGTGCAGCACGTCCGCGATCCGCGCCGCCGGGGCGAGCGGGCTGAGCACGTACAGGCTGGACATCACGTCGTACCCGCCGAGCACGGCCGGACCGGCGACGCCACCGCCCGCGGGCTCCAGCCGCACCGTATCCAGGGCCACCAGCTCCCCGTCGGGGCGCCGCACTTCGAGGTCCGAGGCGAACACCCGGTAGGCGTTCCGCTCGCCCCGGGCGAGCCGGCCGGCGAGCAGGGTCTCCCCGGCGACCACGGTCGCACCGGCGTCCACGGTCAGCACCGTCCGCTGGTAGAACCGCGAGTCGACGAAGGGGATCACCGGCTCGGGCAGGTACTCGACGTAGGAGCCCGGCCCGGCCGAGAGGTTGACGAGCTGGGTCGCGTAGTCGTGCTCCATCCGGTAGACCTTGGTGGCCGCCTGGGTGGTCAGGTGCACCGCCGTGTCGGCGCCGCAGCGGATGTCCGTGCGCAGCCGGTCGGCTTGAAGGATGCCGCCGCCGGTGGACATCAGGAAGGTGACGGCGAGGTCCGGGCGGGCCGGGTCGAAGTAGAGCGGGCGCATGATCTGCAGCGGCGACTTCTGGTAGTGGCCGGTGAGTTCGGTGCGCCCGCCGATCCGCTCGAAGGCCAGCTCCAGCAGCCCGACCTTGCCGGGGCGCCCGACCGCGAGGGTGTCGGGCGTCCCGGCGTGCCGGCGGACCTCGTACGGGACGCGGGCCGGCTCGTAGTGCCGGGGGTCGAGCCGGGGCACCGACCCCTGCGGGGGCACCGACCCCTGCGCCAGGACGGTCACGCCGGGACCTTCCGGAAGGTCTCCAGGAAGCTCGCGATCTCCTCCAGACCCTCCCCCGTCAGGCAGTTGGTGAGCACCACCGGCCCGCCCTCCCGGACCCGCCGGGCGTCGGACTCCATGATGCCGAGATCGGCGCGGACGTACTGGGCGATGTCGATCTTGTTGATGACCAGCAGCTCGGACTCGGTGATGCCCGGGCCGCGCTTGCGGGGCATCTTCTCGCCCTCGGCGGTGTCCAGGACGAACAGGAAGAGGTCGACCAGCACCGGGCTGAAGGTCAGGGTCAGGTTGTCGCCGCCGGACTCGTACAGCAGGGTGTCGACGTCCGGGAATCGCTCCAGCATCTCGGCCCCGGCCGCCAGGTTCATCGTCGGGTCGTCCCGTACGGCGGTGTGCGGGCAGGCGCCGGTCTCCACGCCGACCACCCGCTCCGGGTCGAGCACCCCGGCAAGGGTGCGGCGCACGTGCTGGGCGTCCTCCTGGGTGTAGATGTCGTTGGTGATGACCGCCGGGCGGTGGCCGCGCGCGATCAGCACCGGGACGAGCGCCTCGATCAGCGCCGTCTTGCCGGAGCCGACCGGGCCGCCGATGCCCACCCGGAGCACGTTCTCGGTCATGCTGTCTGGTCTCCTCTGCTTGCTTGCGTACGAAGGGGGTTCAGCTCGCGAACAGCCGGGCCTCGGCCCGCTCGTGCCGCCCGGACATCGCGTCCGCGACCGGCACGCAGCCGCCGAGGTCGGCCGACTCCCGCACCAGGGCAGCCGCCACCACCTCCCGGATCACCGGCGCCACGGCCCGCAGCGCCACCTGCGCCTTGCGGTGGTCGGTCAGCCGCAGCCGCAGGGCGGCGCCGACGAAGCTGGTGCAGAAGGCGAACAGATCGCTGGCGACGGCCTGTTCGACGGGGACGGCGGCCGAGGCGTAGGCGACCCCGGCCGCCACCGCCTGGCAGCCGGGGGCCCGCCTGGCGGCCACCAGTTCGGCGTACCGCTCCAGCGGCTCGCCGCCCACCGACTCCCGGGCGATGTCCAGGAGTTGGCGCCCGGTACGGGTGGCGGCCAGCCTCAGTTCGCGGTTGAGCTTGGTGGCGTGCAGCCGCTGGTCGGTCTCGGCCAGCAGCCGCCAGTCCCCGGCCGAGGCGGCCCGGTGGGCCAGCGCCAGCGCCGTGGCGTCGGACGGTCCGACGCTGTGCCGCAGCAGGTCGGCGAGCAGCTCGGGCATGGTGTCCGGGGTGACGGCCTTGGCCTGGGCGTAGCCCTCCAGACCGTGCGAGAGGGTGTAGAAGCCGCTGGGAAAGGCGGAGTCGGTCAGTTGGAGGCTGACCAGCAGGGCGTCCAGGCCGTTGCCCGAGTCCGAGCCCGAGCCCGAGGCCGTGCCCGAGGCGATGCTCACGCGAGGTAGAACAGGTGGTTGAGCGGCAGCTCACGGGCGGGCTCGATGGTGGCCGGTTCGCCATCCAGGGTGACCTTGTACGTCTCCGGGTCGACCGCGATCTTCGGCAGCGCGTCGTTGCGCACCATGTGCTGCTTGCCCACCGAGCGGCACCGCCGCACCGGCAACACCCGGCTGTCCAGCCCGAGTTGGGCCGGGACGCCGAGGTCCACGGCGGCCTGGGACATGAACGAGACCCGGGTGGCCTGCTTGGCCCGCCCGTACGCGCCGAACATCGGGCGGTAGTAGACCGGCTGCGGGGTGGGCAGCGAGGCGTTCGGGTCGCCCATCAGGGCCCAGTTGATCACGCCGCCCTTGATGACCATCTTGGGCTTGGCGGCGAAGGAGTTGATCGGCCAGAGCACGATGTCGGCCAGCTTGCCGGGCTCCAGCGAGCCGATGTGGTCGGCGGTGCCGGAGGCGACGGCCGGGTTGATGGTGAGCTTGGCGAGGTAGCGCAGGACGCGGAAGTTGTCGTTGCGCTCGGTGTCGCCGGCCAGCTTGCCGCGCTGCTCCTTGCAGTGGTGGGCGGTCTGGAAGGCGCGGGTGAAGGACTCCCCGATCCGGCCCATGGCCTGCGAGTCGGAGGAGAAGATCGAGATCACGCCCTCGTCGTGCAGCACGGTCTCGGCGGCGATGGTCTCGGCGCGCACCCGGGAGTCGGCGAAGGAGACGTCCTCGGGGATGTCGTGGCTGAGGTGGTGGCAGACCATCACCATGTCCAGCAGCTCGTCCACCGAGTTGACGGTGTAGGGCAGCGTCGGGTTGGTGGAGGACGGCAGCACGTTGGGCTCGCCGGCGATCCGCATGATGTCGGGGGCGTGGCCGCCGCCCGCGCCCTCGGTGTGGAAGGTGTGGATGGTGCGGCCGTCGATCGCGGAGAGGGTGTCCTCGAAGTAGCCGGACTCGTTCAGGGTGTCGGTGTGGATGGCCACCTGCACGTCGTACTCGTCGGCGACGCCCAGCGCACTGTCGATCGCGGCCGGGGTGCTGCCCCAGTCCTCGTGCACCTTGAGGCCGCACACGCCCGCCTCGACCTGCTCGCGCAGCGCGCCCGGCAGCGAGCCGTTGCCCTTGCCGAGCAGACCGACGTTGACCGGGAGGTCCTCGACCGCCTGGTACATCCGCCCGATGTTCCACGGGCCGGGGGTGCAGGTGGTCCCGTTGGTGCCGTCGGACGGGCCGGTGCCGCCGCCGATCAGGGTGGTGATGCCGTTGCTCAGCGCCTCCTGGACCTGCTGCGGGGCGATGAAGTGGATGTGGGTGTCGATGCCGCCGGCGGTGGCGATCAGGTGCTCGCCGGAGATCACCTCGGTGCCGGGGCCGATCACCAGCCGGGGGTGCACCCCGCTCTGGGTGTGCGGGTTGCCGGCCTTGCCGACGGCGGTGATGAAGCCGTCCTTGACGCCGATGTCGCCCTTGACGACGCCGAGCACCGGGTCCATGACGATCACGTTGGTGATGACCAGGTCGAGCGCGCCCTGCACGGAGGTGGCGGCCGGGTCCTGGGCCATGCCGTCGCGGATGCCCTTGCCGCCGCCGTAGACGGCCTCGTCGCCGTAGTGGCCCTGGTTGTGGTCCTGCTCGATCTCGACCACGAGGTTGGTGTCGGCGAGGTGGAAGCGGTCGCCGACGGTGGGGCCGAAGAGGTCGGTGTACTGCTTGCGGGACAGGATGGCCATCAGCGGTCGCCTTCCTTGCGGTTCTCGCGGTTCGCGAGGTTCGCGCGGTCCTCGCGGCTCTCGGTGTGGAAGTCCGCGCGGGGGTGGTCTTCCTTGAGGTCGAGGTTGGTGCCCTTGAAGCCGAGGGCGATCGCCCGGTCGATGGCGCGGGCGCGGGTGGCGGGCGCGGTGGTGCCGCCGTCCACGAGGTTGCTGAAGCCGACCAGGCGGCGGTGGCCGCCGAACTCGGCCAGCGTGACGTCCAAGGTGACGCCGGGCTCGAAGCGGACGGCGGTGCCCGCCGGGATGTCCAGGTGCTTGCCGAAGGCCGCGTTGCGGTCGAAGTCGAGGGCGCGGTTGGCCTCGAAGAAGTGGTAGTGGGAACCGACCTGGATCGCCCGGTCACCCGTGTTGCTGACCGTGATGACGGCCTTGGCGCGGCCGGCGTTGATCTCCACCGGGTCGTCGCCGTACAGGTATTTGGCGCCACCAGCCATGGTTGGCCTTCCTCTCTGCCGGTTCAGTGGGGGGTGTGTGCGGGGGTGTGTGCGGGGGTGTGGGGGTGTTGGTCCGTGTGGGGGTGGCTGTGGCGGTGGCCGTGGGAGTGCGCCTCGCCGGGCCCGTGACTGTGGGCGTAGCCGTGCCCGTGCTCGGCGTCGAGGCCGGCCGCGATGCCGTCCTCGCCGTGGCCCAGCAGGTGCAGCGCCGCCGCCGTCCGGGCCGCGACCACCCCGGCGATCGCGGACGGCCGCAGCAGCGGACCGCCGTCCCGTACGCCGGGCAGGGCGGTGCGCAGCGCCGGACCGAAGGAGGCCGGGACGGCCGTCACCTCGGCCGCCCCGAGCAGCCGGCAGCGCTCGGCGCCCTCGGCGGGGTCCGGGTCGCCGCTCGCGAGGGCCACCTCGACCCAGCGGTGGCGACCGTACTGGCGGACCAGGCGGGCGATCCGGAACAGTTCGGCGTCCTCGAAGGGGCCGGCCGCCGGGGCGGTGACCAGTACGGCGCCCTCGCCGCCGGCTCCGGCCGCGGCGCGCAGCCAGCCGATCAGGTGCTCGGCGGCGCCGAAGGGGGCGGTGAGGGCGAGCCGTCCCCGGCCCTGGTCGACCGCCAGCCAGCGCAGGGCGCGGGCGGTGTCGGCGACCAGCTCGGGGTCGCGCCCGAGCGTCATCGGCACGACGCACACCGGTCCGTCGGTGGCCGCCAGCGCCGACCGTACGGCCTCGGCGAGTGGTCGGCCCGCGGCGGCGACGGCGCGCACGGTGGGCCCGTTCGCCGTGGATCGGTGCTCCACCAGGGCGGCCAGGTCGCGGCCGCCGTCGCTCTCGTGGCCGCCGGCCAGCACGACGGTGGCGGGCCCGATCCCGGCGGCCTGTCGTGCGGTCATGGCTCAGGCACCCACCGGGTCGTGGCAGGAGACCAGCTTGGTGCCGTCCAGGAACGCCGCCTCGACCTGGAGCAGCGGCAGCATCTCGCGCACGCCGGGCATGACGTCCGCGCCGCTGACGACCTGCTTGCCGATCTCCATGCACTCGGCGACCGTGCGGCCGTCCCGGGCGCCCTCCATGATCGCCTCGCTGATCAGCGCGCAGGCCTCGCTGTAGTTGAGCTTGACGCCGCGGTCGCGGCGTTTACGGGCCAGATCGGCCACGACGTAGATGTAGAGCTTGTCCATCTCACGCGGGGAGAGATTCACGGGAATCACTCGTCCTTTCCGAGAATCCGATGAAATGCAAGGGAGTTGGACGGCGGAGGACCGGGTTCGGCGCCTACCGCGCTCAGACCCGACGCAGCCGGGGAATCGCCGGTACCGCTGCCAGGAACAGCATGGTGGTCAGGACGAACGGCCAGGTGAAGGCGTGGCCGCCGAAGGGGGCGGAGATCGCGCCGAGCGCCGGGGTCAGCACGGTCGCGGCGGCCGCGCCGAGTGCGGCGAAGGCCGCGCTCCCACCTTCCCCACCCCTTTGTTGAGCCATGCAGCGCACCAATTCCCGATACGGCCGAGGGGGGCTCGGGAGATTGCTCGGGAGCCCGTTCGGCGATTCGTTGGGAACCGTACTCCTGCGGATTGCCGAGCGGGATAGACGCATGGCGTTACGCCAAATCAACCGTGAGTGACCGATGGGCCGCTGAGCTGCAACATTCTGTTGAAGATTCGCCCCCAGTGAGTGGCTGAAGGGGGCAATTCTTTGCGAAGTTTTACTTGCCGGTAACGGACCTCGGAATGTGCCCACGCCAACCAATTCGCGACAAATTCCCCCCGCCCCGGCAATACGGACACCCCAAGCCGCGTCACTCCTGTGAAGCGAGATGCCGATGTGGCGAAAACGTGTTCGATCCTGGATGCACTCGCGCCGGTTTCCGTCAGGCGGCTGCAGGTGCCTGCGCGCCGAGCTTCCGGAGCAGGAACCGCTCCGAGGAGTCCAGCTCGAAGTCGGGCACCGCCAGGTGGCCCCCGGGATTGGCGTGCAGCGTCCGCTCCGCCGAACCCAGCGCGCCGTACACCGCCAACGCTCCCTCGCGCGGCACGAGTTCGTCGTCCCACTGCAGCACGAACCGCACCGGCACCCCGACCCGCCGCGCCGCCTCCAGCTGGGACGCATGCCCGGTCAGCCCGAACACCGCCGCGGTGATGCGGGGTTCGGCCGCGACCAGCGGGATGCCGATCACGCTGCCCAGCGACAACCCCCAGTAGCCGACCGGGCCGAGACCGCCGGCGGCCTTGTCGAGCGCGTCCAGCACCGCCCGCCACTCGGGCACGGCCCGCTCCGCGAGCACCGCCGCGTGCCGCGCCACCCACGCGCTGATCGGCCGCCCGGCCGCCAGCAACTCCCCGATCTCCGTGGCGAATCGCTCGTCCTGCGCGGTGCGCTCCCGCTCGCCGTGCCCGGGGGCGTCCAGCGACACCGCCGCCCACCCGTACCGCGTCACGCATCTGCGGGCCCGCTCCACCACCCCCGGCCCCAGCCTGTGCTGCCCGCCGCCGTGCCCGAGCAGCACCAACGGCCTTGCGTCCAGGGCGGATCCGTCCGGCTGCCAGAGCACGCCCGGTACGCCGTCGACGGTGAAGCGGTGCTGGGTGACGCCGTTCGAGGAGGCGTGAGAGGTGAGGTGCATCCCCTCATGATGGTGCCCGACAAACGTTCGAGTCCTGCCCTTTCACCGCCCTGGCCAATAGTCACCACGCGGTGGGCGCATCGGGGGCCGGGGCGGGGAAGGCTGCTTCGGGCCGCGTCTTCGGGTGTCGCCTTCGGGTCTCGTCAGCGGCTTCAGCTTCTGGGTGTCCTTGCCCGTGCTGCTGAACAGGCGCTCGCCGGCGCCGAGCAGCAGGGGTTGTGAGCTGCTTGCGCGGAAGTGCACAGGAGTGTTCGTCAGCTCGATCGGGTGGCATCCAGTCGGCCGTGCGTGAGAGTGGTCGATCAGGCCCGCGCCCGAGAGGGCCTGGTTCAGGGTGGCGGGTGGAATCAGGTGAGGAGCCCGGCCAGCCACTGCTGCCAGGACGCGTCGATGCCTTCCGGCGCCGGACCGAACAGGTGATGGAACATCAGGACCATGCCGCCGCCGTGGTGGAAGGTGTGAATCGCGTCCGCGGAGCGGACCTCGAAACGCTCGTCGTCCGCCCAGACCACCTCGCCGTCCAGCGGCGGCAGGCCGGCTGGCGCGGCGTGGACCGGCGCGCCCACGGTGAGCGGGAGCGGCAGCGCGAGGGCGTCGGCGAGCGCCGCCCGCACCTCCGGTTCCGCCCGCCCGCCGGACGGCGCGGCGGCGAACACCGGTACGGCGGTGCGCCCTTGGAAGTGGGCGAGGTACTCGCGGAGCGTGTTGAGGTGGAACGGCCAGCCGCGGCGCAGCGCGTCGTACTCGTCCTGCCAGTCGTCGCCGAGCAGTCCGCTGTGGACGACGCGGAGCACGGTGCTGCCGCCGTCCCGCCCCTCGACCAGGTACTCGAAGGCCATGAACCGGCCGTCCTCGCCGGTGGCCGTACGGGTGGCCAGGCGCTTGCCGGGTTCGTAGGCGGTGATCACCGCCTGCTCGCGGTGGCCCCCGATGTCCATGACGGCGACCCCGCCCTCACGCGGGTCGAGTTCGTTGCGGCCCATGAACCAGGAGTCGAGTCCCGGTCCGGTGGCGATCGCCTCCCAGACCTCCTCCGGGCTCGCCGGCAGGGTCGTCTTCAGCTCGATCTCGAACGGGTGGGTCATCGGGGGTTCTCCTGTTCCGGTTCGGTCCCGGCGTCCTCGGCCGGGTCGGCGGCCACCGCGTCGGGGGACGCGGCGTCGGGCGACGCGGGTGACGCCGCGGGGATCTGGTGGAGCCCGACGACCACCCGGTGGCTACGGCCCCCGGGGGCGGACTCATCGTGGTAGCGGCTGACCAGCGTCGCCACTGCCTGGGACAGCTCCTCGGCGAAGGCCGCCCGGTCGGCCGCCGAGGCGAACCGCACCTGCGCGTCGATCCCGAAGGTGGCGACCCGCTTCCTGGCCCGGGAGGCCCCGGTCAACAGCGCCCCGACCTCCTGCACCAGCCGCGACCCCAGCGCCAGCAGCCAGCGGGCGGAGAGCTGGTCCGGCGAGCGCGAGGGGTCCGGGCTCACGGCGGCCAGGACGCTCGGCGAGATCACGTACGAGGCGGCGGTGGCGCGGTACACCCGTTCGGTGACGTTGCCCTTGCGCCGTTCCTCGGCGAGTTCGACGAGTTCGTGCCGCTCCAACTCCTTCAGGTGGTAGTTGACCTTCTGCCGGGGCAGCCCCAGGCGGGAGGCCAGCATGGCGGCCGAACCGGGTTCGGCCAGGGCGGCGAGGATCCGGGCCCGTATCGGATCCAGGGAGGCCTCGGCCGCGGCGGGTTCTTCGATCACGGCGACGTCCAGCATGGTTCCAGAGTTACACCGACAAGAAAATTTGTCAAGGACAGAATTCTTGTCGGTCGAAGCGCCGTCGACAGCCCGCCCGAAGGCCCGGTCTCGAATCGGTGACCAACTCCGAGGCTCTGGCCAAGATTCCCGGCGCACTCCTCGCCGACCTCAAGTAGCCGCGAGCGGCAGGCCCCTACGCCCCACCCCGACTCGTCAGCCGAAGTATCCGGAGCCTCCGGAGCGTCCGGAGCAGGAAGTCGGCCGGATCGACTTCCTGCTCCGGCCCGCCCCTACCGGCCTGCCAGCGACTCCCGCAGGAAGTCGGTGAGCAGCGCCGTCACCTCGGCCGGGCGCTCAAGGTTGGGGAGGTGGCCGGCCCAGGGCAGTTCGCGGTGGCGGGCGTTCGGCAGCAGGGTCGGCAGGGAGGCGGCGATCTGGCGGAAGTCGGGGAGGTCGTGGGCTCCGGAGAGGGCCAGGGTGGGAGCGGTGATGCGGGTGAGGTCGACGTCCTCCTTCTGCGGGCCGACCTGTGCCGTCAGCTGCACCTCGAAGTTGTGCCGCTGCATCCGGCGGACCAGCGCGCGGGTCGCCTCGTCGGCCTCCGGGCCCAGCCAGGTCCGGACGTTGAGTTCGACGGCGCCCTCGATGTCGCCCGTCGTGAGCAGTTCCTCCTCCTGGGCGTCGAAGGCGAGGAGGGTGTCGGTCGGCTCGTGTCCGGGCTTGGCCGCGCCGAGGAGGGCGAGCGCGGTCACCGCCGTCGGGCGGAGGGCCGCGACCGTCAGGGCGATGCGGCCGCCGTAGGAGGCGCCGATGAGGGCGGTGGTCTCGATGTCGAGGTGGTCGAGCAGGGCCAGGACGTCGGCTGCGACACTGTAGGGGGCATCGGCGAGGGGCGTGTCGCCGAAGCCGCGGAAGTCGCAGCGGACCACCCGGTGGCCGGCGTCGAGCAGGGCCTGCCACTGCGGGTCCCACATCCGTCGGTCGCACACCGAGGAGTGCAGGAGGACAACGGCGGGTCCGGTTCCTGATACGTCATGAGAGATGATCATTCGGCGGATCGTAACGAGCGCGGCAGCCGGGCGCGAGGCGGTTACGGATCGGCGGCGGCGGGAGCACTCCCCTTGCTCGGACGTGCGAGTGGGAAGTCGGTAGGGCGACTCTGCTGGCGGAGCCGTTCGGGGTGGGCCGCGTAGCGTCGAACCGTCCGCGCCTGGCGGGCGTTCATCGCCTTCGCGACCAGCTGAGCGGATTGTCGGCAGCCGCCGCCAGGGTGGCCGGTGAGCAGCGATTCAGCCGGTCAGGACCGGCCGCCGGAGCGCCGCCGCCACTCCCGCCCCTCGGGATCGTTCGGGTCCATCGCCAGCAGCAGCTTCGCCAGCGACCGCTGCGCCGCCGGGTCACCGGCCCGGGCGGCCACGCGCAGCAGCGCGGCGGCCTGCTCGGGCTTTCCGGCGTCGAGCCGTCCCTGCGCATCCGCGTGCACACCGAGTGAGGCCCGCCCGAGCAGGTCCCACATCTCCTGCGACGGCTGAGCCCCGGTACGGGCCGCCTGCTGCTGGAGGACGGACAGCAGGTTGAACTGCGCCTGCCAGTCGCCCGCCTCGGCGGCCGGGCGCAGCACCGCCTCCGCGCCGTCCAGGTCGCCTGCGGCACTGAGCGCGGCGCCGAGGATCGGGGTGATCAGCTCCTCCCCCTCCTCCACCGCCCGGCGCAGCAGCGGGACCGCGCCCGCCGGGTCGCCGTCCTCGTACAGCCAGAGCCCGGCGAGCTTGGCGACCCCCTCACGGCCGCCCCGGCCGGCCTGCTCCAGCAGCTCCAGGGCCCGCCCGGTCTCACCCCGGTCGCGCAGCCGCAGCGCCAACTCCCAGGCGGCGTCGGCGATCCCGCCCCTCGCGGCGACCTCCAGCCAGCGCTCGGTCTCCTCGCCCTCGGCGAGGTCCAGCAGATTCATCGCCGCCCGGTGCGCGGCGGCCGCGTCGCCCCGCTCCGCCTTGGCCACGTCCGACGCGACGGACGCCCGTGCGGCACGGAGCTTCGCCATGTCGAGGCCCAGGTACTCGATCGCCTTCTGGTGGCCCGACTCGGCGGCCCGCAGCATCCAGCGGGCGCCCTCCTCGCTGTGCTCGTCCTGGGCGAGCAGCAGGGCGCCGAGGTTGAAGGCGGCCGGGAGGTAGCCGCCGTGGACGGCGATGCGCAGGTACTCGACGGCCTGCTGGGGCTGCCCCTGGGCGACCAGCCGGCCGGCGAGCCAGACCGCCGATTCCACCTCCCCGCCGACGGCGGCCTGCCGGTGCCAGAGCATGGCCTCCGCCACCTTGCCCTGGTATTCGAGGATCCGCGCCAGATGGCCCATCGCCTCGACGTCCCCGGCCTCGGCCCGGCGTCGCATGTCCTTGGCGATCCGCTTGATCTCCGCCGGCGAGGCCTCGATGTGCAGGCGCGTGCCGCCACCGATGTCGAGCCCGGCCGCCGATGGCTGGTTCTTCTTCCGGCCGAATATGCCCATGTGCCACTCCCATTGACGTACCCGAAGCATCAACGATCGGCCCTGGGGGGTGGATCTTTCAACGGCCAATTCGACGACAGTGGACCTCACCGGCTCGACACCCCGGGAGGTGGATCCAGGGGCGTCGAGGCCGGGTTCGGCCCGGGCGGCCGCCGCCGAGGTCCGGCCTAGAGGGTGGGCACGATCATCGCGGTGTGCGGGACGGTGGCCGCGAGGCGCTCCTCCAGCAGCGCCCGGTAGTCCTCGGACTCGTAGACGGCGCGGGCCTGTTCGGCGTCGGCGAAGCGCAGCACGACGGTGTGGGTGCCACCGGACGGTCGGCCGCCCTCGTGGAGGTGGACGGTCCGGTCGGTGCTGGCGAGGAGTTCGCCGGCGTCCGGGCCGAGCAGGACGGGGCCGGCGGCCTGGCGGTAGGCGTCCAGGCGACGGGCCGCCCTCCTCCTGTGTCAGTCCGTCAGTCCGTCAGTCCGCCGCCACGACGGCGCTCGGGGTGCCGGCCGTCACCCGCAGCAGTTCCCCGTACGTCATCGGCACGACGGTGTGCGGGTGTCCGGCGGCCGCCCACAGCACCTCGTACCGCTGCAGCGCGGTGTCGACGACGGTGCGCAGCGGCGCCGGGTGGCCGGCGGGGGCGACGCCGCCGATGGCCTGGCCGGTGGCCTCGCGGACCTGGGCGGCGGAGGCGCGACTGATCTCGGAGGCGCCCAACTGCGCGGCCAGATAGGCGGTGTCGACCCGGTGGGCGCCGCTGGTCATCACCAGCAGCGGTTCGCCGTCGCAGCTGAACACCAGGCTGTTGGCGATCGCGCCGACCTCACAGCCGAGGGCGGCGGCGGCCTCGGCGGCCGTCCGGGCGGAGTCGGGCAGGACGACGATCTCACCGGCAACGCCGGCCGCCGCCAGCGCCTCGGCGACCGCGAGGCTTCGGGTAGGGAGGGAGGAGGTCATCGCCACACCATGCCGCGCCCGAACCAATGGCCGCAGCACAGCCCGCAGCAGCGGCGCCCCGGACGGGGCGTCACACAGTTTTCACACGACGGCCATCCGGCGTCAGCGAGCGTCGTTGACACTGTGTCGAGCACTGCCGATCGGACTGCTTCGAATACAAACGGTCAACGCGCGGGTGACATTGTGCCCAACTGGTGAGCAAGCACCGCTCAGGCAGCGAACGGGCATTCACTCCAATCACACGATATGACTAGTATCGCCTCGTCAAAACCCGTGCCCGGACGGCCCGCCACTCACCGGCCGGCCGCCAGCCCCAAGGAGTCTGCTCTGCGCGCGCGTGCGAATCGGCGACCCCCGGCGCCGAAGGCCCCCCGCAGGCGGCCACGCCTGTCCCTGCGGGCGGCGCTGCTCGTCCTGGCCGTCGTCCCCAGCCTGGCCCTGATCGCCCTCTGGGCGGTGACCAGTGGTGAGACCGTCTTCGACTTCCAGCGCCAGGCCGCCCAGGGCATGCTGGCCCAGAAGGCCGGCCAGCCGTCCAACATCGTCTACTACAACCTCCAGGAGGAGCGCCGGCTCAGCGCCGAGGCGCTCGCCAGACCGGGCGCCAACACCGACCAACTGCGCCACCAGCGGCAGTTGACCGACGACGCGGTGCGCCAGTTCCAGGCGCTGTCCGGCGAGACCGCCGACAACGCCCCCGAGGACGTCCGCACCGCCGTCGCCGAGGCCCGGCAGGCGATGGGAAAGCTGGCCGACGAGCGCGCCGCCGTGGACAAGGGCTCGGCCGACCAGCAGACGGTCTTCGCCTACTACACCGACCTGATCTCCGTCGACCTGCGGCTGTTCACCGCGCTCAGCCACGTCGACGCGGGCGAGGTCACCTGGGTGTCCAAGACCCTGGTCAACTCCTTCTGGGCCAAGGAAATGCTGGCCCGCGAGGACGCCATCCTGGCCCGGGGCTGGCCCGGCGGGCGTCTCAGCACCGCCGACTACCAGCAGGTCCAGCAGCTGATCGGCACCCAGGAGCACCTGTTCACCGTCCAGGTCGTCCCGTACATCCCGGCCGGCGAGGCCGGCGCCTGGCACGACCTGATGAACGGTCCGGCCTGGCAGGCCAAGACCGCCGTCGAGCAGCAGCTCACCAAGCCGACCGCCGCCGACTCCAACGGCACCGTCAGACTGCCGCCCGCCCAGGACCAGTGGCGCCAGGCCGTCGACCAGCTCAACCCGCAGCTCGTCAAGGCCATCGAGGCCCGCACCAGCGCCATCGTCGCGGTCGGCAAGGGCACCATCCTCGACCTGCTCACCCGGGTCGTGCTCACCACCGTCATCGGCCTGATCACCGTGGTCGCCGTCGTCATCGCCTCCTGGCGGATCAGCCGCTCGCTGCGCCGCCGGATCAAGGAGGTGCAGACCCAGGCCGAGGAGATGGAACGCACCCTGCCCGAGGTGGTCGACCGCCTCGGCCGCGGCGAGCGGGTCGACGTCGAGGCCGAGACCCGCGCCGTCACCACCGGGGCGCACGGCAACGGTGCGGACGAGCTCGCCCGCCTCGGTCAGGCGCTCAACCTGGCCCGCTCCGCCGCGCTGGAGGCCGCCGTCCGGCAGGCCGAGCAGCACCGTGGCTTCGAGCGACTCCTCCAGCGCATCGCCCGCCGCACCCAGCTGCTGATCGGGCGCCAGCTGCGCAAGCTGGACGAGCTGGAGCGCAAGCACGAGGACCCGGACGTCCTGGAGGGCCTGTTCGACCTCGACCACCTCACCGCCCGCCTGCGCCGCTACGAGGAGAACCTCGTCATCATGGCCGGCGGCCAGCCGCAGCGGCGCTGGCGCAAGCCCGTCCCGCTGCTGGACGTGCTGCGCTCCGCCCAGGGCGAGGTGCAGGACTACCGCCGGATCATGATCGACGTCGAGGGCCACCCGTGGCTCTCCGAGCGGGCCGTCGGGCCGGTCGCGCACGTGCTGGCCGAGCTGATGGAGAACGCCACCACCTTCTCCAAGCCGCCCACCCCGGTCGAGGTCCGGGCCGCCACGGTCGGACGCGGACTCGCGGTCGAGATCGAGGACCGGGGCCTGGGCATGGACCCGGAGCAGTACGACGCGGCCAACGAGCTGATGAGCCGCCCGCCGCGCACCGACGTGCTGGCCCGCGCCGACGACATCCGGCTCGGCTTCTACGTGGTCGCCCGCCTCGCCACGCTGACCGGGCTGAAGATCGAGTTCCGGCCGTCGGCCTTCGGCGGCACCCGGGTGGTCGTGCTCGTCCCGGACGAACTGGTCATCGACGGCGACGCCGGGCTGCTGCCGGACACCGCGCCCGCCGAGCCGATCCCGCTGGTCCGGCGCTCCCGCCGGGCGGTGCGCTCCGCCTCCGACGAGCCGCCGCAGCCCGCCGTACCGGTGGGGCCGCCGGTCGCCCCGGTGGACTCCTTCGGGCCCGTCGCGGCGGTCGCGCCCGCGTTCCAGGAGCCGACGTTCCAGGAGACCGCCTTCCAGCAGCAGGCGGTGCGGGGACAGGCGGCGCAGCAGGAGCAGGCGAACGAGCAGCCCATCGAGCACAGCTCCCCCGCCGACCCGTCCCCGGCGTACCAGGCCCAGGCCCAGGCCCAGGCCGCGCACGACACCCCGCCCGCGCACGACGCCCCCGCCTACCCGGACATCGCCTACGCCCGGGTCACCGAGGCCGAGGCCCCGTACGCCGACGAGCAGTACCGCCCGGCCGACCACTACCGGCTGGCCGAGCGGCGGCAGCCCCGCGAGTACCCCTCCACCGTGCCGGTGAGCCCGGTCGAGGGCGGGCAGCCCCCGCTGCCGCAGCGGGTCCGCCAGGCCAGCCTGGCCGCCGAGCTGCGGGTGCCGCCGCCGACCCGGCAGCAGTGGGTCGATCCGGCCGACGGGCAGCCGGACGGCGGGCAGCCCGTCGGCGGCCCGTTCCACCGGCTCGACCAGCCCGGCCGATCCGACCAGCCGGACCGGCCGGACCGCTCCGGGCGTCCGGTCCGCCGCTCCGGCGCGACCATCGGCGCCTTCCAGCGCCAGTCCCGCGCCGCCCGGGCCCAGGACAGCGGCGAACACCCGCTGCCCCGGGCCGCCGCCACCCCGCCGGCTCCCCCCAGCACGCCCGCCGGTCCCCCCGCCTCCGCGTCCGCCGCGTCCCCCTGGGCCCTGTCGGCCGCGGAACCCCGAACCACACGAACGGATGACAGGCCATGAACCGCACGATCGCCACCCACCAGGACCTGGACTGGCTGCTGGACGGACTCGTCGACTCGGTGCCCGGGACCCGCAACGCCGTCCTGCTCTCCGACGACGGCCTCGTGGTCAGCCACTCCCGCACCATCGAGCGGGCCGACGCCGAGCGCCTGGCCGCCGTCGCCACCGGCCAGCAGTCGCTCGCCCGGGGCGTCGGCCAGCTCTTCGACGGCGGGCCGGTGCACCAGGTGATCGTCGAGCTCGCCGAGTGCTGGCTGTTCGTCATCGCCGCCGCCCAGGGCACCCACCTGGCCGTGGTCGCCGCCCAGGAGGTGGACGCCGAGGTGATGTCCGTCGCGATGCACACCCTGGTGCAGCAGGTCGGCCAGAAGCTCACCACCCCGAACCGGGCCGAGGCCGCGCCGGCGTCGTTCGACGTCTCCGCCAGCCGGAACCGGGGCTGACGCCGGGTGGGCCCGTACAGCGAGCCGGGGGCCGGCTGGGCGCGCGGCCGGGTGCCGCACTGGAGCGAGCTGGAGGAGCCGGAGGCGGAGGACGAGACGGGCGTCATGGTGCGCCCGTACACCATCACCCGCGGCCGGACCGCGCCCGAGCGCGACGACCTCACCCTGATCACCGTGCTCACCACGATCGACGAGGAGGCCGACGCGGCCCTGGCGCGGGGCAGCCGCGCCGGTGCCCGCGGCCTCCAGCCCGAGCACCGGCTGATCCTCGACCGCTGCCGGCGCCCGGCAGCCGTCGCCGAGGTGGCGGCCGACCTGGACCTCCCGGTCTCGGTCACCAAGATCCTGCTGGGCGACCTGGTCGCCCAGGGCCTGCTGAAGGCCCGGGCACCGCTCTCGGTGGCCCGCGCCGCCGGGGGCGTGGACCTCGGCCTGCTCACGGCCGTACGCGAAGGACTCCGGAGACTCTGAACATGGCAACACCCCATTCCAGCGGTTCCGTTGACGGACTCGCCGCCGCCCCGGCCGCCGTCAAGATCCTGATCGCGGGCGGCTTCGGCGTCGGCAAGACCACCCTGGTCGGTTCGGTCAGCGAGGTCACCCCGCTGCGCACCGAGGAGTACCTGACCACGGCCAGCGTCGGCGTGGACGACCTGGCCGGCGTCGACCAGAAGGACACCACCACCGTCGCCCTGGACTTCGGCCGGATCACCGTCAGCCCCGAGCTGGTGGTCTACCTGTTCGGCACGCCCGGGCAGGAACGTTTCTGGTTCATGTGGAACGACCTGGTCAACGGCGCCCTCGGCGGGATCGTCATCGCCGACACCCGGCGGCTGGAGACCAGCTTCGCGTCCATCGACTTCTTCGAGAGCCGGGGCATCCCGTTCGTGGTCGCGATCAACTGCTTCCACAACCACAACACCCGCACCCCGGACGAGATCCGGGCCGCGCTCGACCTCGACCCGCAGGTCCCGATGCTGATCGGCGACGTCCGCGAGCGCGCCTTCGGCCGCGACCTGCTGCTCGCCCTGGTCGACCACCTGATGGACCTCGCCGCCGTCGCCCCCGTCGGCTGAGCCGTTTTGGAGCCCCTCGTGACCACACCCCTGCGCGTCCTCGTCCACGGCGGCGGCATCGGCGGCCTCACCCTCGCCACCGCCCTCGCCCGCCGCGGCCACCACGTCGAGGTCGCCGAACTGCGCGACCAGTTGGAGGCGCTCGGCGTCGGCATCATCCAGCCCTCCAACGCCCTGCACGTGATGCGCGAGATCGGCGTGCTGGACGAGTGCCTGGCCGTCGGCTTCGAGTGGGAGGTGCTGACCATCTGCGACCCGGCCGGCGCCACCCTCGCCCGTATCCCCCAGCCCCGGATGGGCGACGCCCCCTCCAACAACGGCATCCCGCGCCCCGCCCTGGCACGGGTGCTCGCCGCTGCCGCGACCTCCGCGGGCGCCGTCGTCCGCTTCGGGACGACGATCGCTTCGGTGAAGGACGACGGCGCGGGAGTCGCCGTCACCCTCACCGACGGGCACGGCGGCCGCTACGACCTGGTCGTCGGCTTCGACGGCATCGGCTCGCCGCTGCGCAGGCACCTCTACGGGGAGAAGTACGCCCCCGAGTACACCGGCTTCGCCAACTGGCGTGTCACGCTGCCCCGTTCGCCCGAGGTCCAGGGCGTGGTGATGTCGGCCGGCAACCTCAAGGCCAAGGCGCTGCTCACCCCGATCAGCGACGAACTCATGTACCTGGGCGCGGTGTTCGCCGAGGCCGAGGACTTCCGCCCGGATCCGTCGACCGCCCATGAGCAGCTGCGGGAGCGGCTGGCCGGTTTCAGCGGCCCGATCGCCGAGGCCCTCGCCGAGGTCACCGACCCGGAGGCGGTCGTCTACTCGCGGATCTCCCAGGTCACCGTCGAGGAACCCTGGCACGTCGGCCGGATCGCCCTGGCCGGCGACGCCGCCCATGCCTCCACCCCGCACCTCGCCCAGGGCGCCGCGATGGCCGTCGAGGACGCCCTGGTGCTGGCCGAGAGCCTGGAGGCCGCCGCCGACGTCCCGGCCGCACTCGCGGCGTGGGAGGAGCGGCGTCGGCCGCGCGCCATGTGGGTGCAGGCGATGTCCCGGGCGATCCTCAAGCAGGAGACGGGGACGGAGACGACGGCCGAGGAGGACGAGCTGCTGAGGGTCGGCATCCCGGGCGCGGCCCACGTCCTGGTCAAGCCGTACTGAGGCGGTATCCGGTCCCGCGCGGGGTTGTGCCCGCGCGGGACCGCGTTGCAGGCTGACGATCATGACCGCCTTCTACCACGTCTGCTTCACTGTCCCGGACCTCTCGGCCGCCATGGCCGACCTCACCACTGCGGCGGGGGTGGATTGGCGCGAGCCGGTGGCCGGGCGGATCGGCGAGTGGGACTACCGAATCGTGTTCACCGCCGGGGACGCCCCGTACATCGAGCTGATCGAGGCGCCGGCGGGCGGGCCCTGGGGTGACGCCTCGGGGGCCCGCTTCCATCACCTGGGTTTCTGGTCCTCGGACGTCACGGCGGGCGCGGCTCGGCTCGACGCAGCCGGGTTCCCGGAGGCGTTCTCGGGCTGCCCATACGGTCGCCCCTTCGTCTACCACCGGCTGGACAGCATCGGCGCGCAGGTCGAACTCGTGGACCTGGCGCGGCAGTCGGACTTCCTGGCCGCCTGGAACCCAGACGGCGCAGCGATGCCCGCGATCAGCGAGGAGTGATCTCCTTGCGGCGCTTCCACACCGCCGCCGAGACGCGGGCCAGCAGGCGGGCCGCCGGGTCGCCCCGGTCCGCTCCGGAGGC
The DNA here is from genome assembly GCF_055560875.1 of Kitasatospora sp. NPDC023118. NCBI lineage: Bacteria > Bacillati > Actinomycetota > Actinomycetes > Kitasatosporales > Streptomycetaceae > Kitasatospora > Kitasatospora sp. NPDC023118. The sequence goes on along the minus strand of NZ_JBVHHW010000038.1, from coordinate 33,516 downwards.
GAGCGGGCCGGTGTAGCAGACCGCGATCAGGTACGGCGGGCAGTCGTACGGGTGGACCAGCCCGACACAGTGCCGGGCACCGGGGATCCAGCCGTTCTTGAACGCGATTCGGGTGCCCGGCGGCAACCCGGCGGCGAGGTCCACCCGGAAGTCGTTGCGCTCCAGCAGGGCGAGGAGCTCCGGCTCGTCCGCGAGCGAGTGCAGGAGTCGAACGAGATCGCGGGCGCTGACTTGGTTGTGCACACCCGCGTTGCGCGCCGCGTAGTCCTCGATCCCGCGCGGGCTCGCGCTGCGGGTGGCTCCCGCCTGGCGCCAGACCTCGGCGACGGCTCGCTGGTCGGTGCGGGCCAGGCAGAGGTTGGTGGCGAGGTTCGAGGAGTGGGTGATCATCCGCTCGGCGAGCAGGCGGAGTGGGACATGGGTGCCGAGGAGCTCCCAGGGCAGCGGATCGCTGTCCCACTCCGGATCGTTGCTGAACTCCCCACCCACGACGGACTCGAAATGGTTGACGACCGGCACCTCGGCATCGAGGTTCGCCCCACTGCGGGTGAGTGCGGCGAGCACCGCGATCTTCATCGTGCTTGCAGCATCGTGCAGTTCGTCCGGCGCATACGTGAACACCGGCTCGGCATTGCTGGCCCAGGGGGCCACCACCACGGACAACATGGCGGCAGGATAGAGGAGATCCGGTCAGACCTCGGTCTTTGCGGCGAACGACACGAACGCCTCCCAGGCAGCGAGGTCGAACGAGAGTTGGGGGCCGCTCTTGTCCTTGGAGTCACGCACGTGGACAACGCCAGGGGTTTCGGCGACCTCGACGCACTGACCGCTTGCTATGCGCCGCTCCTGCTGTGGGGCCGCTACTCGCCGTCATCACGGCCGCCTACGCCCGACGCCGCCGCCGCACCGCCCGACCGGCGCATAGCTGATCCGGACGCCCGCAGAGCTCTGCCGCCGCGAGCCCGACCGCACCCGCCGGGCCGCTCACAACGCGGCGCGGTACGCCTCCAGGCGCTCGGCCAGTTCCTTCGGGTGGCCGAGCATCGGGAGGTGATCGCCGGGCATCTCATCCGGCTGGAAGCCGAGCCGTTCGACGACCACCCTCCGCATGAACTCCGGAGGGAAGAAGCGGTCCCCGGCCGACATCAGGAACCTGGTAGGCACCTTCGGCCACGCCTCCAAGCGCCACGGCTCCCCGAACGGCGTCGCCGCCTGCTGCCGCTGGTGCTCGGCCAGCAACTCGGCGGCCAGGGCGGCCGGAGTGTCGTGCAGGAAGAGCGAGAGGGGGTCCTCCTCGGTGCCTTCCGTGATTCCCCTGCGCAGATCGGCTTCCCGCCGCGCCGGCCCGTACCCCGTGTTGTCCCACCACTCGGCCGGCGACTCGCCCGGGGCCGGCACCTGGGCCTGGAGCATCACCAGCAGGTCCGCCGGCACCCGGTCGCACACCAGGGGGCCGGTGAATCCGCCGAACGAGTGGGCAACGACGACGAGTTCACCGCGATCGCCGATCGCCTCGACCACCGCGTCCGCGTACTCCGCGAGCCCGGCCGATTCGTCGTCGCACGGCAGGTCGGGCGCGACCACCTCGTGGCCCCGGTCGCGCAACTCGGCGGCCAGCGGCCCCCAGCACCAGGAGTCAGCAGCCCCGCCATGGATCAGTACGTAGGTCGCCACCGGCCAGTCCCCTCAAGGTCGTTGGTCCATCAGGCAGGCTAGGCGACCGAACCCGGCCAGCGCCCAGGAAGACGCGGAGTGGGAAGTCGGATCCGCCGACTTCCCACTCCTCAGCCGCTCGGCCGGCTCAGAAGACGAAGTGGCTCGCCCTTTCGGAGGGCGCGCGACCCGGAAGGGGACTCTCCGAACCACGGATGCCCTTCACGCCGCGTCCACACCCTGAACGGGCTCCGCGCGTCACTCGCACGGGTCCCGCCGGCAGGTGGTCTGGGCGGGCGGTGGTTAGCGTCGGCAGCGGTGCTGCGTAGAGGCCGGCTGTCGGGGTGCAGCGCCCGGGCAGCCCGGATCCGCTACCCATGGAGGAGAGAATGACGAGCAATCCGCCGCTCACGGACGACGAGCGCCAACGCTGGACGAAGATGCTCCAGGACGCGCTGAACGCCCTCACCGCCGAGGCGGCCCTCCTAGAGGGTCCGCCGGACGAGGCCGCGAGGCAACGTCTGCTCGACAGGAGCGCACAGGCCAGAGGTCAGCTCGACGTGGACTTCGCGCTCGGCTTCATCGACCGGCTCGGAGCCGACACGCTCAGGCAGGCGGTGAACGGATTCACCCCACTCGCCGTGCAGACGTCCATCGACGCGCTGGTGAAGGCCGACGGCGGCGTCGTTCCGCTTCTTCAGAACCGGATCACGCGCTTGAAGTCTCCCGCTGACGAGAACGACGGCACAATGTGCGCCATCGGCGCGTTCTCCATCCTGGCAGGTGTAATTGTCGACGGCATTCTCGGCGGAATCGCAGCCGTCGGCGGAATCCTCGTCATGGCCGAGACCTGCTGATCAAGTGTCAATCCATGAGGCGTAACGACTGAGGAGTGGGAAGTCGGCCACACCGACTTCCCACTCCTCTCCATTGACCCGGTCCGCTGCCACGCGGAAGTCGCTTGACCTCAAGCGTGCTTGGGCCGCATCGTCGCCGGCTGGGGTCTGGCCCTCGTGCCTTTCGGCCTGGGGGTGCCGACATCCGTCTCCGTCACCTGCTTCGCAGTGGGCGGCATGATCTACGGACCCTTCACCACGCTGTCGTTCACCCTGTTCCAGGACCGCACCCCGGCAGCCTGGCTGACCACCGTCCTGGCCACCCGAAGCGCCGCCCTTCTCACTGCCGCGCCCACGGGCACCGCCCTCGGCGGCCCCCTCACCGCCGCGATCGGGCCCCGACAGGTGCTGGCCGCCTCGGGAATCGCCCCCATCACCCTCGCCCTCGCCGCCGCCGTTCGGGCCCGGGGGAAGCGTCGAGCGCTCGCCGGGCCAGTGGACCGGCCGACCCGCGACGGCGGGTCCGGACCGGGCGGGTGATCAGGAGGGCGCAGCGCCCTGCTCCCGCCCGGCCACCCGCTGCCGCCACCGGTCCATCACCTGCTGGAGGGCCTCGCTCATGGTGAGGAGGAACTCCGCGGAGGATTCGAAGCGGGCACCGGCCGGGGTGGTGGCGCCGAGGATCTCCGCCCCGCGCCGCGATGCGGCGATCAGCGCGTCGTTCATCCGCAGCGCGGCGAGGGTGGAGCGGAGCCAGACGTCGTCGTCGATGACGTAGCGCTCGCGGCGCTCGCCGGGTGCCCGCTCGCGCCGGACGATTCCCTGCTGTTCCAGGACGTTGACGGCCTGTGAGACGGACGCCGGGCTGACCTGGAGGCGCTGGACCAGGTCGGCCGCGGTGAGGGTGCCGGAGTCGGTGATGCACAGGCACATCAGCACCCTGGCCGCCATCCTGGGCAGCCCCTGCTGTTCGACGAGGACCGTGAAGAACTCCATGAACTCCTGGACCTGTTGGGGGTCCCGCCCGTCGCCGCCGGCGGGAACGGTCGACGCCGGAGGCCGGTCCTGCCTCCGGCGGCGCGCGCGTTGCCGCGTGGCTTCCTGCGCCCGGTTCGCCCGGTACTCCTCGGGCCCGCCGTTGCGGGTGACCTCCCGCATGACGGTCGAGGCGGGCCGCCCCAGGCGTCGGCCGATCTCGGTGTAGCCGAGCCCCTCGGCCAGTCCCTCGGCGATGAGCCGGCGGTCCTCACCGGTGAGTCTGCCTCCGGGCATCGGCACTCACCCCTCCCTGTCGGTCTTCGCAGTATGCGTTCACTCGCGTCTCATTGCAACATGAGCTTCGATCGACCATTGCATTCAGCGCCATACTCATTGCAATAGAAGGCCAAGTCTCCTTAGTTGACAGGCCATAGAAGCACTAGCCACACATTGACGGATTCATAAACGCAATGTAGCTTCTCCAGCGTTCAGCGATTGCCGAACACTCACACAGGGGGAGATCCATGATGGGAAAGAGCAACGGCGGCTTCTCGGAAGCAGGACTGCGCAAGGTGCGCGACGTGCTGACGCGACACGTCGACTCCGGGAGGATCCCCGGGGTCGTCGCCCTCGTCAGCAGGGGCGACGAGACGTACGTCGAAGCAATCGGGACGATGAGCCACGACGGTGGCGCACCGATGCGCCGGGACACGATCTTCCGGATGGCCTCGACGTCCAAGCCGGTCTCGGTAGCGGCCGCGATGGTCCTGCTGGACGAATGCGGGCTGCGGCTGGACGACCTGGTGGAGCAGTGGCTGCCGGAGCTCGCCGACCGGCGGGTGCTGAAGCGGATCGACGGCCCGCTGGACGACACCGTGCCGGCGAAACGGCCGATCACCGTACGGGACGTGCTGACCAGCACCTTCGGGCTCGGCATGGACATCACGGCGCTGGGCACCCCGATCATGAACGCGGTCTTCGAACAGGGGCTGACGCCCAATCTGCCGACGCCGATGCCCGAGCCGGACGAGTGGATGCGCCGTCTCGGCACGCTTCCGCTGTCGCACCAGCCCGGGGAGTTCTGGCAGTACCACATCGCCAGCGACCTCCTCGGCGTGCTCGTCGCGAGGGTCACGGGCCGACCGTTCGAGACCTTCCTGCGCGAGCGGGTCTTCGAGCCGCTGGGGATGAAGGACACCGGCTTCCACGTGCCCGCCGAGAAGATCGACCGGCTGCCTCCCCTCTACGCCCCCGACCCGCAGACCGGGGCCTTCACCGTCGGGGACGAGCCCGCGGACGGACTCTGGAGCAGGCCCCCGGCGTTCCCGGGCGGCGGCGGTGGGCTGGTCTCCACCGTCGATGACTACCACGCCTACTTCCGGATGCTGCTGAACCACGGCATGCACGAGAGCGGGCGGATCCTGTCGCGGCCCGCCGTCGAGCTGATGACCACCAACCGCCTCACGCCCGAGCTGACCGCCGCCCGCGCCGCCCTGGCCCGCGAGTACGTCCATCTCTCGTACGGCCAGGGCCAGCAGGGCGGTTGGGGCTTCGGGATGACGGTACGCACCTACCGCGGCGACTACGCGCCCGTCGGCCAGTTCGGCTGGGACGGCGGGAGCGGCACCTCGACTTACGCCGACCCGGAGAACGGGCTCGTCGGCATGGTGCTCACCCAGGTCGGGATGTCCGTCCCGCACTCGGCGCGGCTGATCCACGACTTCTGGACCACGGTCTACCAGGCGATCGAGGACTGACACCGCCCCCGTGAAAACGAGAGGAGTGGGGAGTCGGGCCGGCGGCCTACCCACGCCTCCGGCGCGGGTTAACGATTAGGGTGGGCTGGGGCGCGGGGTCGGGGGGGGCCCCGCGCCCGTGGGGACGGGGGCTTCCGTGTGGAACGGCGGCAGCGGCAGCTTGCCCTCGATGATCGGGGTGCCGAAGATCTTCAGGTGGGCGGTCAGTGCGCCGTTCAGGTCGATGCCGCCGACCAGGGCCCAACTGCCCTGGACCTGCGGACCGTTGCCGGGGAGGTCGACGGCGAGGGAGCCCTCGGCCTTGGCGCTCAGGTAGGGGGCGACGGTGGCCTCGACGCCGACGGTGTCGTACAGGCCGACGCTGACCTCGGCGCCGAGAGCGGCTCGGACGGCGGCCTTGCCGTTGAGGCGGACGTGGACCGGGGAGACCCTGGTGTCGGCGTTGGTGGACGAGGTCCAACCCTTGCCGCCGGTGTAGTCGGCGCGGACGGTCCAGGTGCCGGCGGCGTCCTGCTCGGTCTCCAGGTGGACCTGGCCGTCGGCGCTGACCTCCAGGTAGCAGGTGAGGCCGAGGTTGACCACCACGGGCAGGCCCGCGACGGTCAGCACCGGGCTGGCCTGCAGCTTGGCGAAGGGCACCCGGATCGGCGCGGCGCCGGTGTTGCGGGCGACGTCGCCGGTGACCTTCCACTGCGCGTGGGCGCCCAGGTCGAAGCCGATGGACGCGGTGCGCGGGCTGGTGGCCTGCGCGCCGTGGTAGGCGAAGTGGACGGCCGGGTGCAGTTGGAGGGAGCCGGAGGCGTCCAGGCTCGCGCCCTCGGGCAGCGGCACGGGGGCCTTGACGTTGACCTCCAGGGTGCCGGAGGCGTCCGCCTTCACACCGCCCAGGTCGGCGCCGACGGTCGCCTTGAGGTCCTTGACCAGCGGCGTGACCGTGATGCCGTGCGGGTCGACCGGGATCTGGCCGTCCGCCTCGGTACCGCCGAGGAGTTCGGAGAGGGTGGCCGGGCGGGTGGTCAGGTTGAGGGTGTTGCCCGCGCCCTGGTTGACGCCGGTGACGGCGACCAGCGCGCCCTGTGGCGCGGCGGCGGTGGGCGGGCTGGCGATCAGCTGGCCGGGCTGGACGGCGGCGGCCGCGGCGGCGGCACTGGCGCTGGGAGCCGCGGTGGCGGACGCCGAGGGAGCGGCCGAGGGCGAGGCCGTCGGGGAGGCCGTCGGGCCCGAGGCCGTCAGGACGGCCGTGCCCTTCCCCGGGTCGTAGGCGGTGAGCTGGAGGGCCTTGGTCGCGGCCGTGACCGCGCCGCCGTCCTTGCCGGGGCTGCCGATCGCGGCCTGCGTGTCGCCGGCCGGCGCGGTGGTGACCTGCGCGGTGCCCGCGGACGGACGGGCCGAGGCCGAGGCCGGTGCTCCGGCGCGGGCGCGCGGGGTGCCACCGGCCGCTGCGGCGGCGGCCGGGCTGCCCCCGGCGGCGGCCGCGCCGGTGTCGGCGGCGGTGCTGGAGGTGGCGGCGGCCGGTTCGACGGCGGCCTGCGGGCTGCTGCCGGGGCTGGTCGGCCCGCACGCGGCCGTCCCGGCGAGGATGAGGGTGAGCAGGGCGGCGGGCGCGGCCCTGCCTATCGAGGGTTTGAACACGCAGCGCAATGTTACTGACGAGGAATAATTTTGTCGAAGACAGGCCAAGGCGCCGCGAAAGCGTAGGTCAGACCAGCCGCGCGACGGGCAGTCGATCGCCCCTCAGCGGGCCCGTCGAAACGGCCCCGGCCAGCTCGGCGAGGTACCGGGAGCGCTCCATCGGTACCGCCCCGAGACTGCGGACGTACGGCCCGTCCCACTGGGCGTCCAGCAGCCGCCCGCCCGCAGCCCCGAACCGGACCCCGAGGTCGGCCACCGCGACCCGGGCGGCGTCCGGGCGACGGTGGAACATCGAGTCCAGGCTCAGCACCGACCCGACGGCCACCCACCGCCGACCAGCTCATCCCCCTCCCACACCTCCACGCTGTGCGCCGCGCCCTGCACGTTCAGCTCCGTCAGTGCCGCGATCAACTCCACTGTGAGCCATGATGGTTGACGCCTGTCGGCGCAGGCGTCGAGCACCGCGCCGAAGGCCCGGTCGGCCGTGCGACCACCGCACCGCGCCCCGCAGCCGCCGGGCGAGCCGGCGCGGCAGCCGTACCGAGTCCGGGCGCAGCACCGGCCGCGGGTCCGGCGACCACCACGCCAGCGCGTACGGGTCCTCCCCGCCCGGGAGCACCGGCACCTCGCCGGACTCGACCGCGTCCCCGTACATCGCCTCGTTGTACGCGCTGGTGTACACGTCCGCCGCCGGCAGCGGGAACAGCCCGCACCGGTACGCCGCCAGCAGCTCCCCCGGCCCGAGCGTGCCGCCGAAGGCCACCGGCCCGTCCCCAGAGGCCAGTTGGGAGCCGAGTCGGGAGGCCAGTCGGGCGGCCGATCGAGCAGCGAGCGGGTCGAAGGCGGTCACCTTTGTTCTCCCGGGATGCCCTGGCTTCAGCCAGGGGAGACGGGGGCCCCGCCCTGAGGGTACGGGAGGGTCCTTGGATCGGAGTCGCGAAGCGGCGGAGCGCTCTTCGGAGGTTTGGACGGGGGCCGTTGATGCTCCTATGGGCTGTCAAGCGGCGGTGAGCCATTCGCGGTAGGCGTTGGCGAGGTCGTCGTCTCGGCGGATTCCGCGTTCGAGGGTGGAGATGGTGGCGGGCCAGACTCCGAAGTGCCCGGCCACGGCGGTGAGGGTGATGTTCTTGGCCTGTCGCAGAGGCCGTAGGTCGGCGATGCCCGGGACTGCGACGGTCGTGGTCAGGCAGCGGAAGATCTCCCGGGCGATGGCCCGTTTCAGGAGCCGGATGATCTCCTTCTTCGTCCGCCCGGCCTCGGTCTGGCGCACGACGTAGTCGCGGGTGCGCCGGTCGCTGGACATCCGGCAGAGGGCTATCCGGTAGAGGGCGGCGTTGGCGGCCCTGTCGCCGCCTCGTGAGAGGCGGTGCCGGTTGGTCCTGCCGCTGGAGGCGGGGACCGGTGCGGCCCCACAGAGCGCGGCGAAGGCCGCCTCGGTGCGCATGCGTTCGGGGTTGCCTCCGGCCGTGACCAGCAGCTGGGCGGCGGTGTCGGGACCGACGCCGTAGGCGGCCCGCAGGCCGGGGTTGTGGGCGGTGACCTCGGCGTCGAGGGCCTTCGTGAGGGCCTCGTGCTCGGCGGTGAGTTCCTTGACGCGCCGGGCGAGGCTCTTGAGCGCGGTCAGGACCGCGACGTGGACGGCGTCCCCGGGCCAGATCGCGTACTGACCGTCGTCGTTGCGCACCACGGCGTGACTTCGGGAGCTCACATCCGTTCGTACGCCCTGTGCGCTGTCGGCTGCGTCGTCCACCGGCTTGACCTCGTGCTGAAGCGGCAGAATGCTGGGAGATGCGGCATTCTCGACTATACGCACCCACGGCACACCGACACCGTCCGTCGCGGACAACGCCGGACGCCGGTGGCCTGTACGCCGATCCGCCCCGTCGATACCGCGTCGATCCCCCGTCAATACCGCATCGATACCGCCAACCACCGCGCCGACCAGCGCGCACTGCCCCCCGTACAGCGGCACAGCCCGCCCTCGCCCGCACTCCCCCGGCCGACCGACGGGGTGATGTCGTGGAGGAGGTAGCCTCGTTGACTCGCCGGCGACAACGCCTGATGGCCTGCTACCTGCTCTGGATGGTGCTGTTCACCGGCATCTACTTCGCCAACCCCGGGTTGCGGGTCATCTGGTGGACGGGCATCGGCCTCGGCGGCGTCGCCGCCATCGTGATCGGCGTCCGGCTCGGCCGCCCGCGCCATCCGCTGTTCTGGTACCTGCTGGCGCTCGCCAACCTGAGCTTCACCACGGGCCAGGCGATCCAGGCCCTCCAACTCGACATCCTGCACCTCGACAACCCGTTCCCGTCCATCGCCGACGGCTTCTACCTCGCCGAGTTCCTGCTCTACGCGCTCGGCCTGCTCGGCTTCATCCGCTGGCGAACGGCCCGTCAGGACCGCGCCGGGTTGCTGGACGCACTGATCATCACCCTCGGCCTGGCCCTGCTGGCCTGGATCTACCTGATCCTCCCGTACGCCCGGAACCCGGACCTCACCTGGCTCCAGAAGGCCGTCTCGATCGCCTACCCGCTCGGCGACGTGGTCGTGCTCGCCCTGCTGCTGCGACTCTTGACCCCGCGCGGTGGCAACTCCCGCTCCCTGCGACTGCTCACCGCCGGCGCCCTCGGCCTGCTCACCTCCGACATCCTCTACGGGCTGATCCAGCTGCACGGCACCTGGCAGACCGGCACCGGCGTGGAACTCGGCTGGGCCGCCTTCTACACCGCCTGGGGCGCGGCCGCGCTGCACCCCTCGATGGTCGAGCTGACCAGACCTGTCCCCACCCAGCAGCCGGACCTCTCCGCCACCCGGCTCGTCCTGCTCACCCTCGCCTCGCTCATCGCGCCCGCCATCCTGATCATCGAGTCGCTGGCCGGGAACACCAGCAACGCGGGCGTGATCGGTGCCTTCTCCGCCCTGCTCTACCTGCTCGTGCTGGCCCGGCTGGCCGTCGTCGTGGTCGCCAGACGCCAGGTGGTGGCCAGGGAACGGGCGCTGCGCGAGGCGGGCGCCCGGCTGACCGCGGCCGTCACCGTGGCGGAGGTCGCGGACGCCGTCCAGTCCGCCGCCTCCGCCCTGATGCCCGCCGAGCCCGGGCACCTCGCCCTGCTCGCGGTCGCCGAGACCGGCGCCGGGTCAAAGGGCGAGTCGGGGCGCGAGTCGGGCGTGCTGCACGTCCGGCGCGCCGGGCCGAACCCGGCGCAGCACCGCCCCGCGCCGTCGGCCGCCGACGGCCCGAACGTCGGCAGCCCGGTCCCCGACGACGCGTACGCCGACAACGAGGTGCTCGCCCTCGCCGCCGACCGGGAGACCCGGCTGCTGCCCGTCGGCTCCGTCAACCTGCCCGCCGGCCTGGTCCGGATGCCCTCCGCCCTGGTCTGCCCGCTCACCCTGGCCGAACGCCCCTCCGGCGACCCGGTGATCGGCGCGCTGGTGGTCACCGGCACCGAGCAGGAGCTGACCAGCCTCTGGGGCTCGCTGGAGATCCTGGCCGCGCAGGCGGCACTGGCCGTCGAGCGGGTGGTGCTGAGCCAGGAGGTCACCCGGCGCAACAACGAGCTGTACTTCCGCGCCCTGGTGCAGAACGCCAGCGACGTCATCCTGATCCTCGACGCCGACGACGGCGTGCGCTACGCCTCCTCCTCCGCCCAGCGGGTGCTCGGCTACCCGAGCCTGGACGGCACCCTGCTCACCGACCTCGTCCCGCCCGAGGACATCCGGGCCGTCGGCAAGGCGCTGGCCCGGATGCGCGGCCCGGCCGACCCACCGCACGGCGACCAGCCGCGCGAGCACTGGCGGCTGCTGCGCCAGGACCACACCCCGATCGAGGCCGAGGTCCGCTACACCGACCTGCGCGAGGACCCGACCGTCGGCGGCCTGGTGCTCACCCTGCGCGACGTGACCGAGCAACGCCGGATGGAGCGCGAGCTCACCCACCGGGCCTTCCACGACTCACTGACCGGCCTTGCCAACCGGGTGCTGTTCCAGGACCGGGTCGGCCACGCCCTCTCCCGCGGCGAGCGCAGCGGCGCCGTCGCCGGGGTGCTCTTCATCGACCTGGACGACTTCAAGGTGGTCAACGACACCCAGGGCCACGCGGTCGGCGACGAACTGCTGGTCGCCGTCTCGTTGCGGATCTCCACCGCGCTGCGCAGCTCGGACACCGCCGCCCGGCTCGGCGGCGACGAGTTCGCGGTGCTGGTCGAGGACGCGCTCCGCCCCAGCGACGTGGACACCCTCGCGGGCACCGTGCTGGCGGTGTTCGCCGAACCGTTCAAGCTGAGCGCGGGCGCGGTCCGGGTCAGCGCCAGCATCGGTGTGGCGACCACCGAGGACAGCGTGGACGCGGCCGAACTGCTCACCCACGCCGACCTCGCGCTCTACTCGGCCAAGGCGGCCGGGCGCCGCCAGTGGTGCCACTACCGGCCGGCCCTGCAGGCCGGGCTGGTGGAACGGCACGAGCTGAACGAGAACCTGGACTTGGCGATCGCGGAATCGGCCTTCCAGCTGTACTACCAGCCGATCGTCGACCTGCGCACGGGCGACCTGGTCGGCTTCGAGGCCCTGGTCCGCTGGCCGCACGACCGGCGCGGCATGGTGCTGCCCGACGAGTTCATCGCCCTCGCCGAGGAGAGCGGCCAGATCGTCCCGCTCGGCGCCTGGATCCTGGAACGCGCCGCCCAGGAGGCCGCCGCCTGGCACGCCACCAGCTCCGCCCCCCGCGCCGCCGCCGGACGGCCCCCGCTGCGGGTCAACGTCAACGTCTCCGCCCGCCAGTTCCGCGACGCCGGCTTCATGGACGTCGTCCGCCACGCCCTGGACTCCTCGGCCATCGACCCGCGCACCCTGGTCCTGGAGCTCACCGAGTCGGTCCTGATGCGCCGTGACGACCGCCTGCGCGCCGACATGGCCACCCTCGGCGACCTCGGCGTCGGCCTCGCCATCGACGACTTCGGCACCGGCTACTCGTCGCTGTCGTACCTTCGCGAGTTCCCGATCTCCATCCTCAAGATCGACAAGTCCTTCATCGACGGCCTCGACCACTCCCCCCAGCAGTACGCCCTGGTCGAGGGCATCACCCGGATCGCCGACACCCTCAACGTCCAGGTCATCGCCGAAGGCATCGAACACCCCGACCAGCGCGACCTGCTCGCGGCCATGGGCTGCCCGCTGGGGCAGGGGTACCTGTTCGCGCACCCGATGGACGGGCCGCAGGCGCGGGCGCTGGTGCGGCGGGCGACGTTCGAAGCGGCCTGAGCCGCAGCCGGCCCGCCGCGCAAGGCACAGGCAAAGCCATGGCTATAGACGCGATTTCATCAAATTCCATAACTCAGGAGTCGGCGCGCAGGAGGGCGAGGAGGCCCGGGAAGCGGGTGCCGAGGTCGGTGCGGCGGGCGGAGCGGCAGGGCGGAGGCGACGGGTGGAGGCGACGGGTGGGGCGGCAGGGCGACGAGGGTGTGCCGCCGCGAAACCGGGGCCGGCTACGCCCGGGGCTGGACGAGGACCTGCTCGCCCTCCCCCACCGGCTCCTCGAACTTGGCGAAGTAGCGGCCGAACAGCTCGTCGTCCACGGTGACGGCGTTGGCGCCCTGCTGCTCGTTGCGCACCGCGAGGCGGGCCTCCAGGGTCGACCGGTCGGCCTTGAGGTGGACCAGTTCCCAGCGGCAGCCGTGGCTCTCCACCAGCGCCTTGTAGTCGTCCCGGGCGGCCCGGCTCCAGAAGCTGTAGTCCACCACGACATCCCGCCCGACCCGCATCAACTCGACGAGTTCCAGGCGCTGCTCACTGCGGATCCGATCCTTCAGCCGGTCGAAGGCCGCCGGCTCCAGCACCCGGCCGGCGTCGCGCCGCCCGATCCGCTGCCAGACCACCTCGTCGATGGAGAGCCGGACGTAGCCGCGCCGTTCCAACTCCTTGGCGTAGGTGGTCTTGCCGGCGCCCGGGAGTCCGCACATCAGCACCACGGTGCTCAATCGCTCTGTCATGCCCGGAGGTTAGCCGTTGGCCCGGCCCCCGCATCAGCCTGGGGATGTAAACCCGTGGGCCAATGCGCGCGGCCGGGAGATCAATCGGTGGACCGATGCCGCCCGCCCGGCCCGCGTGACACCGTTCCGCGCATGGACACCACGCCGTTCACCGGCTCAAACGGACTGACGCGCCGTCGCATGCTGGGCACCGCCCTGGTCTTGGGCGCCGCCGCCCCGCTCGGCCTGGCCTCCACCTCCTGGGCTTCCTCGCCTTCCGCCTCCGGGAGCGTGACCGGCCGGCTCACCCTGCCCGCGCCCACCGGCCCGCACCCCGTCGGCACCGTCGCCCTGCACCTGCGCGACACCTCCCGGCCGGACCCGGACGCCGGGGCCGGCCAGTACCGCGAGCTGATGGCGAGCGTCTGGTACCCGGCCCGGCAGGCGGACGGACTCCCGCTCGCCCCCTGGCTGGCCGACGGCCCGATGCAGCTCTTCCTCGACGATGCCGGCTTCCCGCTCCCGCTCTCCCTCGCCCCGCTCACCTCCGGGCACGTGGGCGCGCCCGTCCACCGCAGCGGCCACCGGCTGCCCGTCGTCGTCTACGCGCACGGCGCACACAGCCACCGGGGCGACCACACGGTCATCGTCCAGGAGCTCGCCAGCCACGGCTACCTCGTGGTCACCGTCGACCTCCCCCACGACGCCTTCACCCAGTTCCCCGGCCGCCCTCCGGTCACCCCGTCCAGGAGCCCGAACGTCGACACGGGTGTGCGCGCCTACGTCCCGGACTTCCGCTTCGTGCTCGACTGCGTCGAGGAACTCGCCGCCGGCCGCAACCCCGACGCCGACCGGCGCGAGCTGCCCGAGGGCCTGCTCGGCGCCCCCGACCCGCAGCGCATCGGCATGTTCGGCTGGTCGAAGGGCGGCAGCGTCACCGCCCAGACGACGGTCGTCGACCCGCGTGTCCGGGCCGGGCTGAGCCTCGACGGACCGATGATCCCGACCATCACCACCGACCTCGACCGGCCGTTCCTGATGATGACCGCCGACTGGCCCCGCACCCCGGACTCGGCCGCCGAGACCTTCTGGACCCACCTGCGCGGCTGGCGGCTCAACGTCCAGGCCGACGGCGCCGTCCACTCCTCGTACGGGGACAACATGACGCTGATCCCGCAGGCGGGCAAGCTGCTCGGGATGAGCGAGCAGCAGATCCAGCAGCAGGTCGGCACCCTCGATCCCGAGCGCGGGATCCTCATCCAGCAGGCCTACCCGCTCGCCTTCTTCGACCAGCACCTGCGGCACCGGCGCGGACACCTGCTGGACGGGCCTTCGCCGCGCTTCCCGGAGGTGAAGTTCCTTCCGTAGCCCGGTCCGTAGCCCGATCCGTAGCCTGGTCGCGGGACGTACGGGAGAGCCCCTGGTACTCGGCGGCGGCCGAGTGCCGGGGCTTTCCGCGCTTCGCGCCGCTAGGAGATCCCGGCGCGGATCTCGTCCGGCGTCTCGGCCAGGGCGACCCGCGCCCGGGTGAACCAGCCGGTTGAGCGCGCCGGTCACCGCCCCGGTGGTCAGCTGCGCCCGCTCGGCGAGGTCGCCGGCGGCCAGCGAGGACATGGCTGGCCCCCGGTCGGGAGTTCGGGCAGGGACAAGGCATCCAGTGTCCCACCGGGGGCCGGGCGGGGCGCGCGGGGGGATGTCGCCCCAGCCCAGGACGGGGTAGGGCCGGGGTTCTCCGTTGTACGCCGAGGTACGCCGAGGGCCCGCGACGCGGCGCGCCGCGGGCCTCGTGCGCCGGGTAGCCCCCCGACCACCCGACGTCAGATGCTCGCGGCCAGCTCGGTGCCCTGCTTGATGGCCCGCTTGGCGTCCAGCTCCGCCGCCACGTCCGCGCCGCCGATCAGGTGCGCGGTCACGCCGTTCTCGCGCAGCGCCTCGTACAGGTCGCGGCGCGGCTCCTGGCCGGTGCAGAGCACCACGGTGTCCACGGGCAGGAGTTGACGCTCGCCGTCCACGGTGAAGTGCAGCCCGGCGTCGTCGATCAGGTCGTAGCCGGCGCCGGCGACCATGGTGACGCCGCGGTGCTTGAGCTCGGTGCGGTGGATCCAGCCGGTGGTCTTGCCGAGCCCGGCGCCGACCTTGGTGGTCTTGCGCTGCAGCAGGTGGACGCTGCGCGGGGGCTTCGGCCGCTCGGGGGCGCGCAGTCCGCCGCGCTCGTGGTACTCCGGGTCGATGCCCCACTTGGCCTGGAACACCGACGGGTTGAGGCTGGCCTGGTCGCCCTGGTCGGTGAGGAACTCGGCCACGTCGAAGCCGATCCCGCCCGCGCCGAGAATGGCGACCCGCTCGCCGACGGCCGCGCCGTCGCGCAGCACGTCCAGGTAGCCGAGCACGCTGGGGTGGTCGATTCCCGGGATGTCGACGGGGGTTCGGGGCGTGACGCCGGTCGCGAGGACGATCTCGTCGAAGCCCTCGGCGGTGAGCTGCTCGGCGGTCACGACGGCGCCGAGGCGCTGGGTGACGGCCAACTCGGCCAGCCGGGTGCGGTAGTAGCGCAGCGTCTCGTCGAACTCCTCCTTGCCCGGGATGCGCCGGGCGATGTTCAGCTGCCCGCCGATCGCGTCGGCGGCGTCGAACAGGGTGACGTCGTGGCCGCGTTCGGCGGCGGAGACGGCGAACGCGAGCCCGGCCGGTCCGGCCCCGACGACGCCGATGCGCTTGCGCAGCTCGGTGGGCGAGAGCACGAGTTCGGTCTCGTGGCAGGCGCGCGGGTTGACCAGGCAGGACGTGATCTGGAGGCTGAAGGTGTGGTCCAGGCAGGCCTGGTTGCAGCCGATGCAGGTGTTGATGGAGTCGGCGCGGCCGCCCTGCGCCTTGTTGACGAACTCGGCGTCGGCGAGCAGCGGACGGGCCATCGAGACCAGGTCGGCGCAGCCGTCGGCGAGCAACTGCTCCGCGATCTCGGGGGTGTTGATGCGGTTGGTGGTGACCAGCGGGATGCCGACCTTGCCCATGACCCGCTTGGTGACCCAGGCGAAGGCGCCGCGCGGCACGGAGGTCGCGATGGTGGGGATGCGGGCCTCGTGCCAGCCGATGCCGGTGTTGATGACGGTCGCGCCGGCCGCCTCGACGGCCTGGGCGAGCTGAACCACCTCGTCCAGGGTGGAGCCGCCGGGTACCAGGTCGAGCATGGAGAGCCGGTAGACGATGATGAAGTCCTCGCCGACCCGCTCGCGGACCCGGCGGACGATCTCCACCGGGAAGCGCATCCGGCGCTCGTACGGGCCACCCCACTCGTCCTCGCGGCGGTTGGTGGCGGCGACGATGAACTCGTTGATGAGGTAGCCCTCGGAGCCCATGATCTCAACGCCGTCGTAGCCGGCCCGCCGGGCGAGTTCGGCGCAGCGGGCGAAGTCCTCGACGGTCTGCTCGACCTGCTCGGCAGTGAGCTCGTTGGGTACGAAGGGGCTGATCGGGGCCTGCAGGGCGCTGGGGGCGACCAGGTCGCGGTGGTAGGCGTAGCGGCCGAAGTGCAGGATCTGCAGGGCTATCCGCCCGCCGGCCGCGTGTACGGCGTCGGTGACCACCCGGTGCTTGTTGGCCTCCTCCTCGGTGGTCAGCATCGCGCCGCCCTCCCAGGGGCGCCCGGCCTCGTTGGGGGCGATGCCACCGGTGACGATCAGGCCGACGCCGCCTCGGGCGCGCTCGGCGTAGAAGGCGGCCATCCGCTCGTAGCCGCCGGGGGCCTCCTCCAGGCCGACGTGCATCGAACCCATGATCACGCGGTTGGGCAGGGTGGTGAAGCCGAGGTCGAGCGGGCTGAGCAGGTGCGGGTAGCGGCTGCTGCCGGGCGTGGAGCTCATCGACGTCTCCTGAAGGGGCGGCCAGTGGGGATTGTTACCGCAGAGTAGGGGACGTTCGAGGTGCTATGCAACTAGTTGCATAGCAGGGCGCAAGAGGAAGCACGGGGGAAAGCACAGGAGTAAGCACGGGAGGAAGCGCGGGAGGAAGCGCGGGAGGAGCCGTACCGCCCCCGCGTCCCCGCCTGGCGGCGTATCGTCGTGTCCCGACGTCGCGGGACTCGTGAGAGGAGGCGATCGTGCGGGGTGGCTCGGTGGCCGTGGTCGGGGGCAGCATCGCCGGAAGCGCGTTCGCCGGGGCCGCCGCCCGGCTGGGCGCGGAACGGGTCGTGGTGCTGGAGCGCAGCCGCGGCCGGCTGGAGGACCGCGGCCTGGGAATCTGCACCCACAACGACCGCTTCGCCGAACTGGTCGACGCCGGATACCTCGCCCCGGACACCCGCCGCCACCGCCTCACCGTGCGCAGCTGGGTCACCCGGGAGCCTGCCGGCGGGGGCGACGGCCCGCACGGGCGCGGGCGACTGCTCTGGGCCCAACCGTTCCCGTTCCACTCCCACCACTGGGCCGTGCTCTGGCAGGCCCTGCGGGAACGGACACCCGACACGGTGGAGTACCGGCTGGACGCCACCGTCGCGGCGGTCGGCGGCGACCACGCCGGCGGGTGGGTCGAATCGGCGGACGGCACCCGTACCCCGTACGACCTGGTGATCGGTGCGGACGGTTACCGGTCGGTGGTCCGCGCGGCCGTCTGCCCGCAGGCCGTGCCCGAATACGCCGGGTACGTGTGCTGGCGCGGCAGCTACGACTCCGCGCTGCTGGCCGAACTGCCCGGCGGGGCCGGGATCTGGCCGGAGGAGGAGTGCATCACCGTCTGCTACCGCGGCGGCCAGGTCGTGATCTACCGCATCCCCGGACTCGCTCCCGGGAGCACTCAGGTGAACTGGGTCTTCTACACGCCCACCCCGGACTGGCTCCGCCTGGACGGCCCGACCGCCGTCGCGGCGGGCGCCCTCGCCGACGGACAGCTGGACGGGCTCCGGCGGTTCGCACGGCGGCACCTGCCGCCGTACTGGGCCGGCGTGGTCGCGCTGACTCCGCGCGAACAAACCCTGCTGCAGCCCGTCTACGACCTGGCGACCCCGCGCCGTACGGCCGGCCGACTGCTCGTCGGCGGGGACGCGGCGACCGTCGTCCGCCCGCACAACACCAGCGGCGCGGTGAAGGCGCTGCAGGACGCGCACGCCTTCGAGCAGGCCGGGCGACGGCTCGACGACGGGTCCTGGTCGTCACTGCTGGCCGAGTACGACCGTGAAACCAGCGCGGCCGGGCTGGCGTTGGTGGACCTGGGCCGCACGCTCGGCCGGGCACAGGTCACCGAGGCACCGGACTGGTCGACCATGGACGAGCCGGCGATGACCGCCTGGTGGCGGGAACAGCTCACCGGCAGCGGGGGTTTCGGCGGCCTCGCGCTCGGCCGGACGGCCGCCGAACCCCCGTCAGATCACTGCGCGGATCAGACGTTCACGCCGTAGTCGGTGGCGATACCGCGCAGGCCGGAGGCGTAGCCCTGGCCTATGGCGCGGAACTTCCACTCGGCGCCGTTGCGGTACAGCTCGCCGAAGACCATCGCGGTCTCGGTGGAGGCGTCCTCGCTCAGGTCGTAGCGGGCGATCTCCTGGCCGTTGGCCTGGTTGACGATCCGGATGAAGGCGTTGCGGACCTGGCCGAAGTTCTGCAGCCGGGCGTCGGCGTCGTAGATCGACACCGGGAAGACGACCTTGGCGACGTCCGCCGGCACCCGGGCCAGGTCGACCTTGATCTGCTCGTCGTCGCCGTCGCCGCCACCGGTCAGGTTGTCGCCGCTGTGCTCGACCGAACCCTCGGGGCTGCGCAGGTTGTTGAAGAAGACGAAGTGCTGGTCCGAGACCACCTTGCCGAGCGCGTTGCACAGCAGCGCACTGGCGTCCAGGTCGTAGTCGGCCCCGGTGGTGGTGCGCACATCCCAGCCGAGACCCACGATCACGGCGCTCAGACCGGGCGCCTCCTTGCTCAGCGAGACGTTGCCGCCCTTGGCCAGCGAAACTCCCACAATGCCCTCCTCGGATCTCTCCCTGCGGACGAATCTACAGCACTGTAGAGATCGCGAGAATCCGCCTGCAGGCGGGCCCCACCCCGGGAACTTCTCAGGGACGCGAACGGGAACCGCCGCCTCACCCCACGTCGTCGATGCTGATCCGCAGCGCCCCTGGCACAGTACCTGCCGGGGCGCCGGGGCCGCAGGGCCGACCTAGACTGGCTCTGGCCGCTCTGCCCGGGGTTCGCCTTGGCGGGTTCGCCCCGATCCTGATGCGAGGCCCTCGCGGGAGGTTCCCATGCGCCAGCGGTACAGCTTCCACGTCGACCGGGCCGGGCACTCGATCACCGTCAACGTCCGCTCCGGCCGGATCACCGAGACCGAGCTGCTGGTGGACGGCAGGGAGTGCGCCTTCCACCGCGTCCACAGCCACGGCAGCTACCCGCTGACGCTCTCCGGCCAGCTGCCCGGGGATCCGCCGCAGCCGCTCGTGGTGACGCTCGACCGTACGGGCCGGGCGGAGCACCCGCTCGCCTGCGTGCTGGCGGTCGCGGGCGCCGAGCAGCCGATGCCGGAGCACACGGCGCGCTGAAACCGCTCGCGGGAGTGGTTTGCGGACGAATGACGCGAAACCTACGATCCTCCGTCCGCTTCCGCCCCTCCCCGCCCGAAGGCCTCCGCACGACCTCCCCCACTTCCCCCACCACCCCCGACGCCTTCGACGAGCTGCCGCGCGAGGTGATGGCCGACGCCGAGCGCTTCGGCCACCGCCAGCACGTCCGGCCCACCTGGCTCGCCGTACGCCGCCACGACGCCACCGCCGCGCTCGACCTGGTCAGCGAGGGCATCCGGCGCACCGCCACCAAGGCCGGGGCGCCACAGAAGTTCCACGCCACCATGACCCGGGCCTGGGTCGAGCTGGTGGCCCACCACGCCGAGGGCGCACCGGACTTCGAAGCGTTCGCCGCTCGCCGACCGCCGACCGCCCTGTGGTCCGGGCCGACTGACCCTCCGTGGCGATCCGCCGCGCAGTGGCGATCCGCTACTGCGCGGCGGTCCGCTGCTCCCGGGGCGATCTCCTACCTTGCGGCGATCTCCCCGAGGACTTCCTCGACCGTCTTCCGGGCCCGGTCGGCATCCTCCGCCACCAGCCCGATCCGGGTCCGGCGGTCGAGCACATCGGCCACGTCCAGCGCGCCCTCATGGGTGACCGCGTACGCGATCTCGGCACGGGTCACGTCGAGTCCGTCGACCACCGGTGTCGACTCCCCCGCCGCCAGCACCTCGTGGGCCAGGCCGCCGTGGCGGGCGAGCAGCGAGGCGGGCACCGGGGCGGCCGGGGCCGGGCGGCTGTCGCGGTGGCCGGGGGCGCCGACCAGCGGGAGGCGGGCCGTCCAGCAGGTACGGGCGGGCAGGCCGCGCAGCCGGACGGCGGCGTCCACCGCGTCCTCGGCCATCCGCCGGTAGGTGGTGAGCTTGCCGCCGACCACGGTGACCACCCCGGACGGGGACTCCAGCACCGCGTGCTCCCGGGAGATGTCGGCGGTGTTCCCGCCCCCGGTGTCGATCAGCGGGCGCAGCCCGGCGTAGGCGCCGCGCACGTCCGCCCTGGTCAGCTCGGTGGCGAGGGCGGCGTTGACGGTGTCGAGGAGGAAGGTCAGCTCGCCCTCGGTGGGCTGCGGCTCGTCCGGGATCGGGCCCGGGGCATCCTCGTCGGTCAGGCCGATCGCGACCCGGCCGAGCTGTTGCGGCAGGGCGAAGACGAAGCGGCTAATGGAGCCGGGCACCGGCACGGTGAGCGCGGCGGCCGGGTACCCCAGGGTCGCGGCGTCGACCAGCAGGTGGGTCCCCCGGCTGGGCCGCAGCTTGATCGAGGTGTCCACCTCGCCCGCCCAGACGCCGGTGGCGTTGATGACCGCGCCCGCGGTGACGGTCAGCTCCTGGCCGGTCAGCGTGTCCACCAGCCGGGCCGAGGTCCCGGTGACGGACTCGGCCCGCACCCGGGTCAGCACGCTCGCCCCGTACTGCGCGGCGGTGCGCGCCAGGGCGACCACCAGCCTCGCGTCGTCGACGAGTTGGCCGTCGTGCGCGACCAGCGCGCCGCGCAGTCCCGAGGTCCGCACGCCGGGCACCAGCTGGCGGGTACGGGCGGCGTCGACCCGGCGGACCCGGGGCAGCAGGGCGCCCGGTGTCCCGGCGCTGAGCCGCAGCGCGTCCCCGGCGTGGAAGCCCGCGCGGATCAGCGCGCCCTGGCCGGGGCTCAGCAGGTCCGGGAGCAGCGGCACGAGTTGGGGCAGGGCGCGGACCAGGTGCGGGGCGGTGCGGGTCATCAGCACGCCGCGCTCGACCGCGCTCTCCCGGGCCACCTTGATCCGGCCGGAGGCGAGGTAGCGCAGGCCGCCGTGCACCAGCTTGGAGCTCCAGCGGCTCGTGCCGAAGGCGAGGTCGCGGGACTCGACCAGCACGGTGCGCAGGCCGCGCGAGGCGGCGTCCAGGGCCGCCCCGGCCCCGGTGACGCCGGCGCCGATCACCAGCAGGTCGATGTGCGGGTCGTCGGCGAGCGCGTGGAGCTCGAACGTCCGGCGGGCGGCGTTGAGTCGGCTGGTTCCGGCGAAGGGGCCGGTGGATGGACCGGTGGACGAACCGGCGGTGGGCGTCAAGGCGCGAGGTATCCGTTCAGTGCTCTGGCCAGTTCGCGCCGCCAGGCCGCCTCGGGCAGCAGGGAGGCGACCATGCGGTGCGACTGGACGGTGGACTGGGCGATCAGCAGGACCATGGCCGCCAGTTCGGTCGGCTCACCGGCCCGGATCGAGCCGCCGGCCTGCCCGCGCTCGATGCCGGTGCGCAGCGCCTCCAGCAGGCCGCGCTGGCTGGCGCCAAGCCGCTCGACCACGTACTGGAGCAGCAGGTCGGAGTCGTCGGAGTGGAGCAGGGCGCCGAGCACCGGGTGGTCGCGCAGCCGGACGGCGACCTCGACCACCCGCTCCACCAGGGTCTCCCGGTCGTGGACGTCCAGCGCGGCGCCCTCCAGGGTGGCCAGGATCTCCCGGGTGAGCAGCGCCCCGATCACCGCCCGCACGTCCCGCCAGCGCCGGTAGACGGTCGGGCGGCTGACCCCGGCGCGGCGCGCGATCTCCGCCAGCTGGGTCCGGCGGACGCCGAGGTGGACGATCAGGTCGGCGGCGGCGTCCAGGATCGCGTCGTCGGTGCTGCGGGGTTGCTGGGCCTCGGCGGGCTCGACGTTACTACTTGACATGATGTGTGAAACTGTAACGCATGGCACCTGAGACGCAAGCGGGACCGGCGAACGCCGCGCTGCCGCTCCCCCCGATGAAGTGGGACGCCTGGGGCGACCCGACCCTCGCCAAGGAGCTGTCCGCGGACATCAAGGGACTGCTCGCCGCCGCCCTCGGGGTCACCGGCGACGCCGCCCCCGGTCCCGGCGCCGAGGAGGTCGTACTGCGTCCCTCCCGGATCACCGCCGAGGACCTCAAGGCGCTGGCCGCCGCCGTCGGCGAGACGCACGTCAGCGCCGCCGACGCCGACCGCCTGCCGCGCGCCGGCGGCAAGTCCACCCCCGACCTGCTGCGCCGCCGCAGCCGCGAACCGCAGGACGCCCCCGACGCCGTGGTGGTGCCCGGCAACGAGCAGGAGATCGCTGCCGTCCTGGCCGTCTGCGCCGAACGCCGCATCGCCGTCGTCCCGTTCGGCGGCGGCACCAGCGTGGTCGGCGGCCTCGACCCCGAGCGCGGCGCCCTCCAGGCCGTCGTCTCGCTCGACCTGCGCCGCTTCGACCGGCTGATCGACCTGGACGAGACCTCCGGCGAGGCCGTCCTCGGCGCCGGCCTCACCGGCCCGGCGGCCGAGGCCCTGCTCGCCGAGCGCGGCTGGGAGCTCGGTCACTACCCGCAGAGCTTCCGCTACGCCACCATCGGCGGCTTCGCGGCCACCCGCTCCTCCGGCCAGGACTCCGCCGGGTACGGGCGCTTCGACGAGATGGTCCGCGGCCTGCGCGTGATCACCCCCGTCGGCGTGCTGGACCTCGGCCGCGCCCCCGCCTCCGCCGCCGGCCCCGACCTGCGCCAGCTCTTCCTCGGCTCCGAGGGCACCCTCGGCGTGATCACCGCCGTCCGGCTGCGCGTGCACCCGCTGCCCGCCGTCAAGGCGTACGAGGCGTGGAGCTTCCCCGACTTCGCCACCGGCACGGCCGCGCTGCGCGCCGTCGAGCAGCAGGGCACCAGCCCGACCGTGATCCGGCTCTCCGACGAGGCCGAGACCATGGTCAACCTCGCCATGACCGAGCAGATCGGCGGCGCCCCGGCGGTCAGCGGCTGCCTGGCCGTCACCGTCTTCGAGGGCGACGCCGCCCAGGTTGCCGCCCGGCAGCAGCTCACCCGCGAGGTTCTGCTCGCCGCCGGCGGCACCTCGCTCGGCGAGGAGCCCGCCCGGGCCTGGGAACACGGCCGGTTCAACGCCCCCTACCTGCGCGACTCCCTGCTCAACGCGGGCGCGCTGTGCGAGACCCTGGAGACCGCGGCAGGCTGGAGCGCGCTGCCCCACCTCCGGACGGCCGTCACCGAGGCACTGACCGGCGCCCTGCCCGGCGCGCTCGTGCTCTGCCACATCTCGCACGTCTACCCGACCGGCGCCTCGCTCTACTTCACCGTCGTCGCCGCCCTCGGCGAGGACCCGCTGAGCCGCTGGGGCGTCGCCAAGCGCGCCGCCGGGGACGCGATCCTCGGCGCGGGCGGCACCATCACCCACCACCACGCGGTCGGCGCCGACCACCGGCCCTGGATGACCGAGGAGATCGGCGACCTGGGCGTGCGCATCCTGCGCGCCGTCAAGGCCGAACTCGACCCGGCAGGCATCCTCAACCCTTGCAAGCTGATCCCATGACCGGCCTGAGAACCGTCCGCAGGGTCGCCGTTCTCACCAACCCGGCGGCGGGCGTCGGCCACGCCGAACCCGCCGCCCGCCGGGCCGTCGCCCGCCTGCGCGCCCTCGGCGTCGAGGTCGAACCGCAGGCCGGGCGCTCCGCCGAGGACGCCGTCCGCCTGGCCCGCGAGGCCGCGGCGGACGGCGTGGACGCGGTGGTCGTGGTCGGCGGCGACGGCATGCTCAACCTCGCCCTCCAGGCCCTGGCCGGCACCCCCGTCCCGCTCGGCGTGATACCGGCCGGCACCGGCAACGACCACGCCCGCGAGTACGGCCTGCCGATCGCCGCCCCCGAGGCCGCCGCCGACGTCATCGCCGCCGGACGGGTGCGCGGCGTCGACCTCGGCCGGATCACCGGCCCGGACGGCGCCGTCCGCTGGTACGGCTCCGTCCTCGCCACCGGCTTCGACTCGCTGGTCAGCGACCGCGCCAACCGGCTGCGCTGGCCGCGTGGCCGGATGCGCTACAACCTCGCCATCCTCGCCGAATTCGCCAACCTGCGCCCGCTGCCGTTCCGGATCACCCTCGCCGACGGCACCGTCATCGAACGCGACCTGACGCTGGCCGCCGTCGGCAACACCCGCAGCTACGGCGGCGGCATGCTGATCTGCCCCTCCGCTCTCCCGGACGACGGCCAGCTCGACGTCACCCTGGTCGACGCCATGCCCCGACTGCGGATCGCCCGCTTCTTCCCCACCCTCTTCAAGGGCACCCACATCAGCCACCCGGAGGTCACCACGCTGCGCACGCAGTCCCTGCGGATCGAGTCCCCCGGCATCACCGCCTACGCCGACGGGGAGTTCATCGCAGCCCTGCCGGTCGAGGTCACCGTCGTACGGGAGGCACTGCGGCTGCTCGTGCCGTGAGCGACCCGGCCTCCCCGGGCGGCGGTCGCCCGGGGGCTCACAGGTGCGCCCCCGCCTGGCCGCCGCGATCACCTGCCGCCGGACCTTCCTCGGCAACCCCCGCCACAACTCCCGGGCGTTGCTCCGCGGCACCTGCCCCGGCTTCACCACGAGACCCACCCCTCCCCCGATCACGCCGCCGACGCCAGTACCCCGGCGGCCCCGGCTTCACCCCACCAGGCGGCGACGCCACAGCAGCGGGCGTATCTCGACCGCGTCGGACGGGTCCCCGCTCCACACCGTCGGCAGGCCGACGGCCGTGAGGGCGGCGACCACCTCCTCACCGACCGCCGTGGTGGTCGCCGCCGAACCGTCGAAGCCGCCGTAGAGCAGCGCGAGGCCATGCCCGCCAGCAGCGGACTCGGTGCACTGGAGGTGGAAGTAGACGAAGCCGCGGGCCTCCGGCTCCCCGGCCGCGCCGATCTCGGCCTCGCCGCAGGAACGGCAGCAGGTGAAGTGCTCCCGCGCGGTGATGCCGCTCTCCTCCAGGGCGGCGAACGCACGGGCGAGGCGCTCCGGGTCCGTCTCGCCGACCCAGCCGCTCTGCTCGCCGACCCGCCAGCCAGAGCCGGTCGGCCAGTTGCTCGGCCTGCGGGCGGGAGACCGGGCGGCGCTCGGCCGACACCAGGTACTCCTCCGCCTCCTCGGCGAGCCGGGCGCGGTCGGTGTAGCCGCAGGCCAGGGTCAGCCGCAACCGCTCCTCCAACTCCCGGTGCTCCTCGGCCTCCAGCGCCAGCGGGGGCACGGGCTCCGGCGCAGGCCCCAGGTCGAGCGGCTGCCAGTCCAGACCGCCGCCCCAGCCCGGCTCGCGGCGCGCCCACCCGGTCATCGCCGCGATCACCGGCCCGGGCCCGTCGAGCCGCACCTCGAAGTGCCGGGCGGCGGAGCCGTCGCGGTGTTCGAGGACGTAGTCGTCGCCGTCGGCGTGCCACACCTGGATGTACACGTCCGGCAGGTCGGGTATCCGCTGCACGACGAGGAAGGAGTCGGCCCCCGCGCCGACGCGCCGGACCAGCCCCGCCAGTTCGTCCGCGGTCACCCTCAGGTGCCGCGTCTCGTTCGTCTGCACCGCGATCGCCAGCATGCCGTCACCCTTGCACACCCCTGTGACAATCGACGCCGGGCCCGGGCAGGTCAGGCCCGGTGCTGCCGTCATCACGGCCCAGGGGGCGAGGTCGGACCCCCGCCAGCGGCGGATCATCTCGATGCCCTCCCGCTCTACCTGCTCGCCCTGGCCGTGTTCGCCATGGGCACCTCGGAGTTCATGCTGGCCGGCCTGCTGCCGGACCTCGCCGCCGATCTCGACGTCCCCCTCGGGACGGCCGGCACCCTCACCTCCGCCTTCGCGCTCGGCATGGTGGTCGGCGCCCCGCTGACGGCCGCGCTCGCCCGCAACCGGCCGGGCGCAGCAGCCGGCTCGGCGCGCTGGAACTCACGGGCCAGTAGGAGCAGTTGGAAAGGCTCGCGGACCTCGTGGCGCCCTCCGTGCCGACCGCGCCGTTCGCGCCGTTCGCGCCGGCCCCAGCTCTCGCGCGCCCCGCGTCGCGGTGACCCACCCTCACACGCCCCGCGTCGCGGTGACCCGCCCGGCGCGGATGGCCTCGACCAGTTCCGCGTGGTCGGCCGTCGTCCGCTCCGCGTACTTCAGCGCGAAGTCGGCGACCGCCTCGGCGAAGGTGTCGGCGCCGCCCAGGTAGCCGACGATGGCGAGGCGGTCACCCGTGCGGGCGTGGGCGCGGGCGAGGGCGCGCCCGCACAGGTCGGCGTAGCCGCGCAGGCCGGAGGGGGTCATCGAGTCGACCTCCACCGAGCCCTTCATGTCGCGCAGTTGGCGGCCGTAGAAGTGGCGCCCGGCCGGGTCGGTGGTCCAGCCGAGGAAGATGTCGCTGGCGGCCTGCATCAGGTGCTGCCCGGTGACCACCCGGCGCCCGCCGTGGTGGGCGGCGACCTCGGCGTCCACCCGGGTGGGCGGCAGGTGGTCCTCGAGCACCGACCGGCCGGCCTCCTTGAGCTGCAGGAACAGCGGGTCGCGGGTGTCCCGGCCCTCCAGCAGGAGGATGAAGCAGCGAGTGCCGACACTGCCGACGCCGACCACCTTCATCGCCGCGTCCACGAAGCGGTAGCGGTCCAGCAGCACCCGGCGGTCCTCGGCCAGGGCGGCCCGGTAGTCGCTGAACACCTTGCCGATGCCGCGCAGTTCGGTCCGCTTCAGCTCCTCGATCAGCGGTGGCGAGCTGATGATCCGCCGCCGCCCGTCCCGCTCCTCGGTGAGCTTGCCGAAGGCCTGCAGGCTGGTGCGGCGCCGGGCGTGGGCGAGTTCGGCCTCCGCCCGGCTGCGCCGCTTGGACCTGCCGACCAGCGGCAGCAGCTCGGCGGCGTCGATCCGGCTGTACCAGACGTCGAGTTCGCCCCTCCCGGCCAGCCGGCGCATCGCGGTGGCGTAGCCCTGGACGGCGGTGAGCGCGGCACGCCGGGCCCGCTCGTCGCCGTGGCCGTTGTCCCGGGCGGCGACCGCGACGCTGGCGGCCAGGCGCTTGACGTCCCACTCGAAGGGCCCGGGGTAGGTCTCGTCGAAGTCGTTGACGTCGAAGAGCAGCACGCGCTCCGGCGAGGCGTACACGCCGAAGTTCAACAGGTGGGCGTCGCCGCAGAGTTGGACGGTCAGGCCGGTGTTCGGGACGGCCGCGAGGTCGGCGGCCATCACCGCGGCGGCGCCGCGCAGGTAGCTGAACGGGCTGTCGGCCATCCGCCCGTAGCGGATCGGCAGCAGCCGGGTGACCCGGTCGGCGCCCTGCGCCTCCAGGACGCGGAGCGGGTCGGGCCGGTCCGCGGCCGGGATCCACCGGCCGTGGTCGGAGCGGGAGACGCGCTCGCGCGCGGCCCGCCCGGTGCGGCGGCGTTCGGCGGGGGTAGTCATGCGGCGGCTCCGTCCGTCACCAGGCAACCTTCAACGAGTACACCTGACCGCGACGCTAGGACAAGAGTGCCGGAGGGCGCAGCACGCGCCCTCCGGCACTCGGCCGAGCGGGTGAGGCCGCCCGGTCATCCCACGGTGAAGTCGGCCATCATCGCCATGTCCTCGTGCTCCAGGTTGTGGCAGTGCATCATGTACGTCCCCGCGTAGTCGGTGAAGCGCACCAGCACCTCCACCGCCTCGGCCGGGCGCAGGTCGACGGTGTCCTTCCAGCCCCTGTCCCACGGGCCGGGGTCCTCGCCGTTGCGCCCGACCACCTGGAAGTGGTCGAGGTGGAGGTGCACCGGGTGGTGCACGTCGGAGGAGAAGCGCCACCGTTCGACGCTGCCGAGCGCGGGGGTGGCGAGGTTACGCCCGGACTCGTACGGGTCGCCGTTGATGGTCCAGCCGTCGTCGCGGCTGCGGCGGAACTTGAAGTCGCGGGTGGTGACGGCCGACGAGGCGTCCAACTCCTCGATGGTGGACAGCTTGTCGGGCACCGTGGCGTCGTCGCTCACCGCCCGGGATGAGACGTCGAAGCGCATCACCTCGGCCGTCCGCCCGCTGCCGAAGCGGTTGAGCAGCCGTACCTGGGTGCCGGGCTGGTAGCGGGAGAAGTCGACCACCACGTCGAAGCGTTCGGCGGGGGCGATCTCGATCGCGTCGTGGGCGAGCGGGGCGGCGAGCAGGCCGCCGTCGGAGCCGATCTGGACCAGCGCGTCGCCGCCGGAGGGCTGGGGGTCGAGTTCGAGCCGGTAGAGCCGGGCGTTGGAGGCGTTGAGCAGCCGCAGCCGGTAGTGCGCGCGGTCGACGTCCAGGCGCGGCCAGGGGGCGCCGTTGACCAGGATGACGTCGCCGAGCACGCCGTTCATGTAGTCGTCGGTGACACCGGGCACGGAGAGCGCGGCATCGGTGGACGGGTATCGGAAGGAGCCGTCGGCGGCGAAGGAGCGGTCGGCGAGCATCAGCGGGAGGTCGCGCTCGCCGCGCGGCAGCGGCAACGCGTCCTCCTCGTCGTCGTGGACCAGGTGGAAGCCGGACAGGCCGCGCCAGACGCCGGGGCCGGTGAAGCCCATCCGGTGGTCGTGGTACCAGAGGGTGGCGGCGCGCTGCTTGCCCGGATAGGTGTGGGTGCGCTCGCCGACCACGTTGCGGCCCATCGCGTGCCGCATCCCCCGCATTCCGTCCATGGCGCCGGGGGACATGGGGCCCGAGGACACGGCCGCGGCCGCGCCGGAGGACCCCACCGGCAGCAGCAGGTCCACCGGGTAGCCGTCGCTGTCCGCCGGGGTGTGCCCGCCGTGCAGGTGGACCACGGACGGCACCGGCAGCTCGTTGCGGTGCTTGATCACCACCGTCCGCCCGGACCGGGTGACCACCGTCGGCCCGGGGTAGCTGCCGCCGTACGTCCAGGCCTCGGTCCGCACCCCGGGCAGGATCTCCAGCTTGGCGACCTTCTGGGTGATCTCGTAGTAGTCGTTGGTGCCGTCGGTGCGCACCGGCTGGAGCACGGCCGGCACCGGCAGCGTCACCTGGAAGGGCCCCGGCAGGTCGAGCTCGCTGCTGAGCAGCCGCCCGGGGCGGCCCTCGGTGAGCAGCCGGGCCGCCGAGGGGACGGCGACGGCGGCCAGCGCGCCCGCGCCGAACACCGAGGCTCCGATGCCCAGGAACCGGCGGCGGTTCACTGGCTCACCTCCACCGGCCCGCCGGGGCGCGGCAGCCGCCCGCTGCCGTCCGCGCCGCGCTCGGTCAGGCCCGCCCGGGCCGGCAGCGGCAGCCGCCAGGCGCCGACCAGGCCGAACAGGACGCCGCTGACCAGCAGCACGCCCAGGGTGACGTGCACCCCGACCGCCCGGGTGTACCCGGCCACGATCTGGCCGACCACGGCGACGGCGAGCACGGCGGTGGTCCACAGCGGCCAGAGCGGGCCGCGGCCGGGCCGCCACACCAGGGCGGCCACCGCCAGCTGGAGCACGACCACGGTGCCGATCGTCATCGCGGTGCCCTCGTGGTCCTTGAGGGATTCGTAGGTGCCGTTGAGGAAGCTGCCGGCCAGCATGACCTGGAGCAGGGACAGCAGCGCCAGCGTGGCGGTGGAGATGCGCAGCAGGATCAGCGGCCAGCGGGGCGCGGCGGCGGCAGGGGGACTGCTCATGTCAGGCTACTCTCTGCTTCGGCGGGGCGGGCGGGGCGGGCGAGAGCGTAGCTGATCAACCATCATGATCTGTTGAACCAAAGGGATTCGGCGGCGCCCAGCACCCCGTTTGCGCCAGCTCCCCGGGGTTTGTCACCCGTACGGGTGGGCGTGATCTGCTACCGGTGCCGCGCTCCGTCTGCGGCCGTGACATCCGGGGACAGGACGACGGGACGGGCCCGGGGCAGGGCGGGCCGTCCTGGGCCCCGTCGGCCGCGGACGGCGGGACAACGGGTCGGGCCGGGATGGGTTCGGCGGGCTGTCCGGCCACCGGATCGGCCTGCGGTCCGGGATCGGGAGCCGGCCGCCCGCTGGCGATGGTCGAGCGCAGGGGCCCGGCGGCAGGCCGGGTCGGTGGCTCGGCGGGTGCGGGCCCGGAATCAGCCTGCGCGGCCGATGCCAGACCAGACGTGTTCGGTCGACGACGCTCCGTCGCCCTCCGCGCCTTCGGAGCGTGAGCCTGGTTACGTCACTCCGGGTACCTACTACGTTCGGCCGTAGGAACGGGTCACTGTTCGGGGCGCGGGCAGACGCCGTGCGAGGCCCCGTGCAGGGCCCTCCTACTGCCCGGTGTCGTATTCGGGGACCTTGCCCCCCATTCGGGTGCCACAAAGAACCCCGGGCGCGTATCGGCGGCCGGCTGCACCCGAGGTATCGGGTGCAGCCGGCTCCTGGTTTCGGCGCCCTGGCGCCGCGCGGACGGTCAGAGGCCGTGCGCCACGAACTCGGCTACCTGCGTGCCGAGTTGCTGACCGGCCTGGTTGTCGATGGAGGTGTGCTGGCCGGACCAGACCCGGCTGAGCCAGGCTTCGGTGGCGGCGTCCTGGAAGCCGGCGAAGGTTCGGGTGACGCCCTTCGAGGTCACCGTGAGCCGGTGCTGCGCACCGTAGAATCCGGCGAGCGTCGTTGCCGCCGCCTGGCTGAGAGCGCTGTGAGCGCCGGGGTAGGACGGGTCCGGGGCGGTCGGCAGGAGGGGGGTCCAGTTGGGATCGCCGACGATGCCCGCGTTGTCGTGCGAGTCACTGAGCCGGATCGCGGTCACGGGCCGCCACACGTGGTAGGCGTACTTGGCGTCGTACATCGCGATCGCGGTGTCGGCGAGGGACAGGTCGAGCCGGGCGAAGACCTTCACCGCTTTCTCCAGGCTCGCGTTCTCGGAGGTGACAAGACCCTGCGCGACCTGGTTCCAGACGTTCCAGAGGGGCGCCGCCGCCCAGAACCTCGCGGCCGCGGTCTGATCGGGAGTGCGGGTGGTACTGGTCTTGCTCCCCAGGCCCTTGACCTCGTTCAAGGCGGCGGCGTACTCGGCGGAGCCCACGGCCGGCGGCGCTGCCGGGCGGAACTGGCTTCCGCTCGTCAGCACGAACGGCTTGACCGAGCCCCAGTCGGTGAACACCGGCGCGGGGAAGTCGGGCGGCGTGGGCCGGTAGTCGCCGGGCAGGCCGCCGGGAGTGAACGGTGGCGGCTTGGCCGAGGACCCGTCATCGGAGCGCAGACTGATCAGGTGGCGCGCGACCGCCGCTCCCACGCCGATGCCCGCCTGCTTACCGGTGCCGTCGGCGATCGCGGACAACTGGCTGCTCAGCTGCCGGTCCACGTCTGCCCGCTTGGTGGGGTACAGGGCGACCAGCACATCGTGCGCCGCCTGGTCCGCTGCGACGTCCGCACGTGCGCCCTGAGGTGCCGACACCGAGAACACGTACGGGGGATCCGCCCGGGTGATCGACACCACCGCGTCGTACTCGGCGGCCTGGAGGAGCGCGAAGCTGCGCGTGGGCTGGACGGTGGACGGTTGGGCTTTCGGATCGCTCAGGATGGTGATGAGCTCGCGGTTCCACGCCACGACCGACGTCCCGGACGCGTTGGCGGCGGTGCTCGTGGTCGGTGGCGTAGCGTCGATGGCGGTGGAACCGAAGGCCGGGCTGGTGAGCCCGGCCGCCAGCACGGTGCCGGTCAGGACGGCGAGCGTCTTCTGCTTTCCACTCATTTCGGTGGCTCCTTCTCGCTGGTGGCGGGCTGCCCGCAGACAGCTGCCGGCCTCGGTCATCTCGGCTCACTCCTTGCGGGACGGGGGAAGGAGGGGATTCCGAGGATCGGTGCTCGTCAGGTTCCACGGGTGCCGGCGGCTGTACGGTTCGGTACGTAAGCACCTTTTGCGAGATTTCACTGATTGGCGGCATATGCGATGATCGACTTATGCCGTGGAGTCTTCGGAAACGCGGTCCATCGAGTGAGCCGGATCGCTCCGGGGACCGTGTCTCTGGTACGGGGACCATCTCCCGCGCGGACGAGGAACTACTCCGCACTCTGTACGCGGAGCATGCCGGGCCGCTGCTTCATTTCGTCCTGCGACTGACCTCAGGAGACTGGCAATGGGCCGAGGATGTCGTGCAGGAGACACTGCTACGGGCCTGGCAGCACCCGGCGGCGTTCGAGCCCGAGCGCGGACCGGCCCGGGCGTGGCTGTGCACGGTCGCCCGGAACCTGGTCATCGACGCCCACCGGGCCCGCCGGGCCAGACCGACCGAGGTCGATGGGAAGGCGCTGGAACGGCTCGCGGAGCAGACGCCCGGAGAAGACGAAATCGAGCGGACGCTGCAAAGCTGGGCGGTGGCCGAGGCCATCCGGACCCTCTCCCCGGAACACCGGGCCGTGCTGCTGGAGACGTACTACAGAGGCCGGACGATGGTCGAGGCCGCGGAGGTGCTCGGCATTCCGGTGGGGACCGTGAAGTCGCGCACGTACTACGCCTTGAAGGCGCTGCGGCTGGCGCTGCAGGAACGAGGTATCGAGCCGTGACAGCGTCGTGGAGGAGGTGCGGACCGTGAACGGCGACCGTGACGACATCCGGTTGTCCCTGGGTGGATACGTGCTGGGAAGGCTGTCCCCGGCAGAGACGGAGCAGGTCCGCGCCCACCTCGCAGAATGCGCCGAGTGCCAGGCCGAGCATGCTGAACTGGCGGGACTGCCCGCGCTACTCGCGAGGGTCAGCGAGGCCGAGGCCGAGGGCGCAGGCGAGGCACCGCCCGTGCCCAGCGAGGAACTGGCCGACCGGTTGGTACAGCGGGCCGCCGCACGCGAGCGAGCGCAGCCGGAGCCTGCGGCCACTGCCGTGCCGGGCGTACCGCAGCGAACCGAGCGAAGCCGGCTCGACCGGCTGCTCCAGCAGGCCGCGTCCCGACGTCGTACGGCCGTGCGGAGGCAACTGGTCGGGGTCACAGCCGCCGCGACGCTCATCGCTGCGGCAGCGTCGGGCGGTACGTGGCTGGCTACCGTCGCGTCCACGAGCAGCCAGGTGGCGCAGCCCGCACCGACGTCACCGGCCCCGGTCCGCACTTTCTCCGGAACCGACCCCACCACCGGCGTGTCCGCCTCGGTCGAGGTCTCGCCCGCCGCCTGGGGAAGCGTCCTGCAGGTCTCAGCAAAGGGAGCGCCCGCCGGGATCACATGCAGCCTGCAAGCCGTCGGGATCACGGGCACCACAGCGACCGCCGCCACCTGGCAGGCCGGCGAGTACCCGGGTGGCGCCAAGATCTCCGGGACCGTACCCATGTCCCCGGGAATGATCAGTCACTTCGACATCTACGCCGGCAACGGCCAGAGGCTGCTAACCGTCCCGGCGTGACGCCCCGGCCTGGTCGGCACCTGACCCGATGGTCGACTCCACAACCGACCGGTAAACGCGAAGAACCCCCATCCGGAATCCGGATGGGGGTTCTTCTGAATGATTGTTCGGCGGCGTCCTACTCTCCCACAGGGTCCCCCCTGCAGTA
>NZ_JBVHHW010000037.1:0-63713 GCF_055560875.1 Kitasatospora sp. NPDC023118 | reverse complement strand
GACGCATCGACGTGCTCTTCGCCATGCTCCGAGACGGCACCCTCTATGAACCCCCGGCCGTCACCGCCGCTTGACGAAAACCATAGGGGCACCTTTTCTCCCTGATTTGAGGCCATCATGGCGCACAGTGCCACTGCAGTTCCCAAGCAGGCGGCCCCTCTAGCCGCTCCCCCACCGTCCGCGGCCCGTCTCGGGGAGCTTCTCGACGCCGCCGAGCGCCGCTGCCTGACGCCGGTCGAGGCGGCCGAACTGCGCCGCGGTGTGGAGCACCTGAAGCGCTGTCTGGCTAGCGCCGGGGCGCAGCTGCGCCAGTCGATGCGGGATGCGGAGCGGGTGCGGGATGAGCACGCGGCAGAGCTTCTGATGGTGCGCCAGCCGGGTCTTGGGGCGTCGTGTCGGGTTTGTGGTGCGGCGGTGGGTGTGTGGTGCCGGCCGGTGCACGGCGGCGATGTGATGCCGCGGACGCTGCATGTGGCGCGGCTGGTGGATGCGGGGGTGCTGTCGTGACCGGTCCTTCTCGGATTCTGGTGACTGGTTCGCGGGCGTGGTCGGATCGGGCGCGGCTGGAGTGGGCGCTCGGGGTGGCGTTCCGGTTGTGGCGGCCGATTGTGGTGGTTCACGGCGGTTGCCTGACCGGGGCGGACAGGTTCGCGGCCGAGTGGGCCGATCGGGCCGGCATCTTGTGCGACCCGTTCGAGGCCGATTGGGACAACTGCGGGCCGGAATGCTGGCCGGGTCATCGGCGCCGCCGGCGCGATGGGTCGGAGTTTTGTCCGGCGGCTGGCCCGCGGCGGAATCAGGCGATGGTCGACGCGGGGGCGCGGTTGGCGCTCGCGTTCCTGTTGCCGGGCAGTCGTGGCACGGCGGATTGTGTGCTGCGGGCGGAGGCTGCGGGGATTCCGGTGCGGCGCTTTCTTGGGGCGGCGCGGTGACTGGGCGCGGGCAGCACGAAGGGCCGCTCGGCGTAGCGGGCCGGCGACTGGCGGGGTGGGGCGGGTCAGTTCGGGGCAGCGGGCTTTTCGTCGGCAGCCTTGGGCGTGGTCCAGGGGCCGGCTTCCGGGCGGGCCGGGAGCTTGGCGCCGGGGCGGCGGAGGTACCAGCGGATGAAGTCGCGGACGACTTCTGCGCGGGTGGCTTCCAGGCTCTTGGTGGCGTCGTCGAACGGCAGCCATTCGTCGTCGGGGATGCGCATCTGTCGCGGCGGGGTATGGGTGGCCTTTACGGGTGTCATGGGCTCAGGCTATCTGGACGTAGCTACACGGGCAATGAGACCGTCCCCCAATGTGTAGCTACAGAACTTCCACCAGCCCACTTGCCGTGTAGCTACATGCTGGTCTATCGTGTAGCTACACGGAGAGGCCGGAAGCCCTCCGAAGTCCCGGAGGCAGTCATGACCGCCAAGGCCCGCAAGCTCGTCCGCCGCACCACCAACGCGATCCGCACCGCCGCCCGCATCACCCTCGACAGGGCGTACGTGATCCTCAACGGCCAGCTGAACGGCCTGATCCGCACCAGCGACATGCTCGACCGCCTCGGCATCCAGCTCCCCGACGGCCAGGCCTCCTGGTACGGCCGGCACGTCGCCAAGGCCTACCGCGCCACCCACAACGGCCAGGACGCGCCGAAGGCATGGGTGCGACACCGCACCACCGGCCGATGGATCCACGTCTTCGTGTACGCGGCCACCGACCCCGCGCTCATCGCCGGACTCAACACCTACAAGGCCACCGCCGGCCTGGTCTCGCAGGCCTCGTTCGCGGAGTGCGCGTAGACCACGCAGGCCGACTCCCCGACCACCCCGAACATCCACCGTCAGGAGCCATCCGTGACCGAGCAGGACTTCCAGTTCGCCGCCTTCAAGGACTTCCAGCCCGGAGACACCATCCGGTTCTGGACCAACGACAACGGATACGGCGGCCTCGGTGAGGTCTGGCGCACCGGCACTGTCATCAAGGTGACCGCCAAGACGATCGTCGTGGACTGCGAGAGCAACCTGCTCGGCAAGCGGGCCGTCATCCGCTTGGCCGACTGGTCGCGCCGCTGCCCCATGAAGGGCATGCCGAAGCCCGGATACCGCGTCGAGATCGACCGCTTCGTCCGCACCCCGCGCGGGGGCACCGAGCGCAGGGACATGATCACCGTGATCCGCGAGGCCGACAACGCCAAGGAGCAGTTCGAGGTGCTGCCCTTCGACATGGACCGCGACCTCACGACGGAACTCCGCCGTCTGGGCTGGGAACTGGTGGGCGAGCTGTCGGAGTCGGCCGGCCCGAGGTTCCTAGAAGGCCGAGTTCGCCGAGCACCGAGTCCCACCTAACTGGCAACCAGATCACCGCCGCGCTGGCCGTGTACCGGCCGAAGACCAACAAGGCCGCCGCCGAGCTGTTCGCCCGCCTGGCGCTCGCCGCCTAACCGGCCCCTCATCACCCCGCCCGCGCGCCGCCCGTAAGCCGATCCGTGACCCGCCACCTCGCCCTCGCCTCGCAGGAGTCGTGATGTACCGCGTCAACGTCCTTCGCAACCACCAGATCGTCGAGCGCCACGAATGCACCACCGGTGGCGACCTCCGGACCATCGTCTACGACGCTATCCGCTCCGAGGGCTCCACGATCACGGACAACGACCACTCGGGTCTGATCCGTGTGATCGGCATCGCCCGGTCGACGGCCGACATCGAGGGCTTCGCAGCCCTGGAGTTCGGCAACGCCGCGATCACCATCTGGCCGCACAGCGCCTGACCCCGCAGCTGGCTCGGCGGCCGTGACCATCCCGGCCGTCTCCCCCTAACCCGCCAATTCATCGCCTGCGCAAGGAGATCCACCGTGATTGCCCAGACCATCACCGTCGCCGCCCTCGCCGCTGAGCTCGGCGTCACCGTCCCCGAGATCGGCCGCCGCGTGTCCGTCCTGTGCCGCGTGTCCGTCCTGTGCCGTGAGCTCGGCCCGCAGCAGGTCGTCCACACCGCCGTCGCCAGTAACGCGAAGTGTGTGCTGCACGGCAGCGCCGCGGACCTGATCCGCCTCGACCTCGCCCGGGTCGCGTGATGGCCAACTCCCGTGCGATCGCTGAGCCGTCGGCCTGTGGCCACTGCGGGATCCCCGAGCGGGAGCACTACCAGCAGTGGACCAAGTTGGCTGGCTGGCATCGGTGGACTGCCCCGAGTGCCGCTCAGATCCTCGCCCGCATGCTGGCCCGCCGCGCTGGCCGCGGCTGACCCCTGTTCTGGCTTGGCGGCCGTGTCCGCGCCGGCCGCCAAGCCCGCCAACCACCCGCCCCGCCGCCTGAGGAGACCACCGTGACCACCGCCTTCGTCATTCGCGGCAGCAGCCGCTACCACGCCGACGCCGCCTGCCAGGCCCTCGACAGCGCCCGCCTCAACTACGGCGGCGGCGTCTTCCAGATCACCGACACCGCCGGCCACACACCGTGCATCGCGTGCACCGACACCGACCGCACCGAGTGGACGCTCACGCCGGAGAACTTCGGAGAGCTGTTGGAGATCGTCGGCCCGTCCAAGCCGCACTGGGCACCGCTCCCCACCCAGGCCATCGGAGTCAGCACGCAGACCGACGGCCTCACGATCCTCGCCCACCGCTTCCAGCCCCGCACCGTTGCCCGGTTCGGCGACACCATCACCCGCCAGCCCGGCGGCACCTGGACCGTCACCCACGCCGAGGCGGATCACTGATGCCGATCCGCCCCGAGAACCGCAGCCGCTACCCCGCCAACTGGCCCGCCATCAGCCTCGACATCCGCACCAACCGGGCCGCCGGCCGCTGTGAGTGCCTCGGCGAGTGCGGCCGTGGCACCCACGACGGTCGCTGCCCGAACCTCAACGGCGGTCGGGCGTACGGCACCGGTTCGCGCGTCGTGCTCACCGTCGCTCACCTCGACCACACGCCGGAGAACTGCGACCCGGCCAACCTCCGCGCCATGTGCCAGGGCTGCCACCTGCACTACGACCGCGACCACCACCGGCAGACCGCCGCCACCACCCGCCGAGCCGCCATCGAGGCCGCCGGCCAGCTGACCCTCACCGAGGAGACCACCCGATGAGCACCCAGCCCGAGGTGCTGCACATCCTCTGCTGCAGCTCCATCACCGCTATCTGCGGCGCTCGCGCCTCGTACCCCGCCGCCCTGGACATCCCGCACCCGCAGTGCCCCGAGTGCGCCAGCCTCGACTGGGCCGGCGTCCCCTGCAGCCTCGACTGCCCGTTCACCACCAACACGCCCGCTGCCATGGAGGACCACCGATGAGCCAGCCCCTCGACCTCGACGCCATCCAGGCCCGCTGCGACGCCGCCACACCCGGACCGTGGCACGTCGAGGACGACAAGCAGGACCTGAACCGCTGGGTGGCCGACCGGACCGGCTACCTGGAGATCAACTTCGGATACCTCGGCAATGGCACCCAGCCCGACGCCGCTTTCGTCGCCGCCGCCCGCACCGACGTCGAGCAGTGGGCCGATCACTGCCTCGGCCCGCAGACCCGCAACCTCCTCGACGAGATCCGCGCCGCCCTCAACGGCGAGACGGCCCCCCAGCGGCCCGCAGGCGCCCGCCTGACGGCCCCGCAGCACCGCACCGGACCACGACTCGCCCGAGCGCCCGAACAGGCATCCACGGGCCCGCCACGCCAACCACGGAGACCACCATGAACCAGCTCCTCGACCACGACCCCGACACCTGCGTCGGCATCTGCTGCGGAACCTGCGCCCGCTGCGGCCGCCAGTTCGACGCCACCGACACCCGCCACGACGGCCACGCCCGCCACCACCTGACCGACTACTGCCACTCCTGCGTCGACCGGTGCCACGACAACGACGACGCCGACCACCGCTGCGTCATCTGCGCCGACTAGGAGCCCCATCCGATGGCCATGGACACCGACTTCCCGCAGCACCCGAACTGGCCCTCGCCCCGCCGCTACGGCCGCCCCCTCACCGCCCGCCAGAAAGCCTTCCTCAACCACCTCGATGTCCGCTGCGGCACCCACGAAGGCTGGCTCCGACACCGCGACGAAGGCGACCTTCCCTGCGGAGACTGCAACACCGCACACGAGGCCCACCGTGCCGCCGCCGACGAGCGGCCCAACCTCTGCGGCACGAACGCCGGCTGGCAACGCCACCGCCGCATGAAGCAGGACCCCTGCCCCGACTGCGTCGAGGCCCGCGCCGACTACGAACGCTCCCAGTGCGGCACTTACGCGGGCTACCGCATCCATCTCCGCAACCACACCGAGCCCTGCCCGGCCTGCGCCAGCGCGAACGCCGACCGACTCCGGAACTGGCAGGCCGCCAACTCCGAGAAGACGCGTGGCTACCAGCGCACCTACTACGAGCGTCACCGCGACCAGCGCATCGCCTACTCCGCCAACTACCGCCGCAAGATCAAGGACGCCGCGTGACCATCATCGAACCGCCCGACCGCCCCCGCCGCTTCCGCGTCCACAAGACCGGCAACGAGCCGCAGGACTGCACCCTCCACCCCGACGGCCGGATGAGCAGGGAACTCTGCGGCCAAACCTTGTGGAGCATGCTCTCGCTCGACGCCATGCTCGAAATGAACTGGGCTGACGCCGAGATTGAGTGGGATCCGGCCCCCATCGAGGACACCCCGGTCCCGGCCGCCACGCCGGCCGCGAGCGAGCCCAGCGCCATCCCCCTCTTCGACGCTGCCAAGGCCTGACCCACCCCCTGGGCGGCCGGCACCCACCGGCCGCCCACCACACCCACCACGGAGACTCGCCATGGACCTCACCCATCCCATCGAGGCGCTCAGCATCAACGGGCGCACCTACACCGCATTCCGATGTGGCCCCCACGGTCACTCCAGCTGGAACGTGATCGGCATCGCCCCGCACCACACTCCAGCCGAACTCGCCCTTCCCGAACCGCGCCGGCCTCGACTGCCCTACGCATACGGATCCCCCGTGGCCCCGAGCCGCGGCCACGTCGGACACCCCGAGGCGCCGATCACAGACGGCTGGCAGGTCAGAGACGAGCTGAACCGCACCGTCTTCGGCTACGCACAGACCATCGCAGAGATCGCGCACATCACGGCCGATGCGCTGAAGCTCCCTGGCCACGCCACCTGCTAGTCAGCCACACACACTCACCACGGAGACCCGCATGGCCACCTGCACCTGCGGCCGACTTGCCATCGGCCTGGAAGTGACCGAACACCGCAACTGGCACCCGGACTGCCCGAAGCACGGCACCGACTCCACCTGGTGGAACTCGCCCGAGCAGGTCGAGGCCCGCGCCATCAGGCGCCAGGACCTGATCGAGTTGCAGGCCCGCGCCCGTGAGGCCCGCAAGCGTGCCGCCGGGGGCGACCGGTGACCGACACCCCGCCGCCCAGCCTCCCCGAGCGCATCGAGGCCGCCCTCCGCAGCGCCGCACATGACTGCCCCGACGACTGCGGCCTCACCGAGGCCGAGTGCGACGCCCAACACCCCATTCAGGTCGCTGGGTACCACCACAACGCCGTGGCCGCGGTGTGGGGCGACGTGGACGCCATCGCCGCCGTCGCGCTCGCGATCGTGCAGCCCGAGCTGGACGCCCGCGACGCCGAGAACGCCCGGCTCCGCGCCACCATCGACGCCGTCACCCGCCTGCACCAGCCACGCAACCACGGCGGCTGGCAGATCTGCACCGAATGCAGCCGCATCGGCCACGTCACCCGCCCCTGGCCCTGCGACACCGCCACCGCGCTCAACACCGCCCGCACCACGACCAGCTGACCCAGGGAGACCAACTCATGCTCACCGTGACCGACTTCTTCTGCGGCGCCGGCGGCTCCAGCCAGGGCATGCACAACATCCCCGGCCTCCAGGTCGCCACCGCCGCCAACCACTGGGACCTCGCCGTCCAGACCCACCAGCACAACTTCCCCGACGTCCGCCACGACTGCGCCGACATCTCCCAGATCGACTTCCGCCGCTACCCCCGCACTGACCTGCTGTGGGCCAGCCCGGAGTGCACCAACCACTCCGTCGCCAAGGGCGTGAAGCGCGGCGCCGACATGCAGCCCGACCTGTTCGGCGAAGTCCTTCCCGAGGAAGCCGCCGTCCGCTCCCGCGCCACCATGTGGGACGTCCCCCGCTACCTCGAAGCGATGAGCCTGCGGGGCCGGCCCGTCCTTGGCGGCGCCGTCGAGAACGTCGTCGACGCCCGCAACTGGGCGTTGTTCGACGCCTGGTGCATGGCTATCCGCGCCCTCGGCTACGACATGCGGCTCGTCTACCTCAACTCCATGCACGCCCGCCCCCGCTTCGGTACCCCGCTCGCCCCCCAGTCCCGCGACCGCATGTACGTCATGTACTGGCTCAAGGGCAACCGCGCCCCGCAGATCGAGAAGTGGACCCGACCCGACGCGCTGTGCCCCGAGCACGGCCGCATCCATGCCGTCCAGTCCTGGAAGAACCCCGACCGCGAATGGGGCCGCTACCGCGCCCAGTACGTCTACCGTTGCCCCATCCCCGGCTGCTGGACCATCGTTGAACCCTGGGCCCTCCCCGCGGCCGCAGCCATCGACTGGACCCAGCCCGGCCAGCGCATCGGCGACCGCACCAAGCCCCTCGCCGCCAAGACCCTCGCCCGCATCCGCGCCGGCCTCGCCAAGTACGCCCGGCCTCTCGCCGTTCCAGTCGAAGGCCGCGAGGGCAAGAACGCCGCGCCGGTCGACGACCCGCTGCGGACCATGACCACCCGCAACGAGACCAGCCTCGCCTGGTTCGAGCCGTTCCTCGCCGAACTCCGCGGTGGCGGCTCCGACCACCGGCCCGCCTCCGACCCGCTCGCCACCGTGTGCGCCTCCGGCAACCACCACGGCCTCGTCCACCCCGCAGCCGCGATGGTCATGCGGAACAACGGCTCCACCGGCAACGGCGGCGAGCACTGCACCCCGGCCGCCGAACCGCTCCGGACCCTGACCACCGCCGGACACCAGTCACTCGTCACCTGGCCGATGCTCGTTCCCGCGGGCGGCACCTGGAACGACGAAGCCCGGCCCGTGCGCGAGCCGTTCCGGGCACGGACCACCCGCGAGACCGAGGGCCTGCTCGTCCCGTACTACGGCAACGGCACCGCCCGCCCGACCGACCAGCCCGCCCCCACGGTCACCACGGTCGACCGACACGCCCTGGTCTCCCCCGACCTCGACGTCGAGGAGTGCCTGTTCCGGATGCTCAGCCCGCGCGAGATCGGCGCCGCCATGGCGTTCGGCGCCGACTACACCGTGCTCGGCAACAAGCGTGAGCAGGTCCGCCAGTACGGCAACGCCGTCACCCCGCCCGCCGCCGAGGTGCTGATGTCCGCCCTGGTCGAGTCCATCACCGGCGAAGACCTCCAGGCCGCCGCCTGACCCCCTGACGTCCGACGCCGCCCGCCACCGCGGGCGGCCCCACCCCGAGGAGCACACCATGCCCTTCAACGTGGACGACCCGTGGAGCCTGGAGGACACCCTCCGCGAGCTCTGCCAGCCGCCCTGCGACCCGATGTTCCCCGGCGACCCCGACAGCCACAACGACAACTGCCCAGCCCACAACTACACCCCCGAGGACAC
Organism: Kitasatospora sp. NPDC023118; assembly: GCF_055560875.1. Classification (NCBI taxonomy): domain Bacteria; kingdom Bacillati; phylum Actinomycetota; class Actinomycetes; order Kitasatosporales; family Streptomycetaceae; genus Kitasatospora; species Kitasatospora sp. NPDC023118. Next base: position 55,143 of record NZ_JBVHHW010000037.1, on the reverse strand, counting down.
CCCGTGAGCACCACCGCCTACGGCGACCCCGCCACCTGGGACGCCATCCCCACCCCGCTCAGCGGCGCCATCCAGATCGAACTCGTGGCCCACGGCTGGGACATCCTCGACGCCCACGACGACGGCATCATCATCGACGTCCCCGGCCTCGCCGACGACGAGGAGTGGGTCCTGCGTCGGCCCGGCTGGCGCGGCGAGCACTGGGTGTACGGCATCTACGCCAACGGCCGCTGCGACAACCCCGAACCGCTCGCCGCCGACCCGGTAGATGCCGCCGGCATCGCCGCCGAGGCTGCCGCGATCCTCGCCGACTACCGCTGACCGGCCCCGGCCTGCCGTCACCCGGCGGCAGGCTCCACCCCGACCCGAGGAGCACACCGTGCCCAGCCACATCCCCGCCGACTTGCTCGCCGCCGCAGCCTGGCGCATCCGCCAGGGCGATCACCGCATCGACATCGCCCTCCGCGGACCGCTCGCCGCGTGGCTCGACGACGCCGAGCACCGTGTGCGCGCCGCCCAGCAGGCTGCCAGCGAGGTCTGGACCGACGACCCCGGCGCCCGTGCGTCCTGGATCGCCCGCCAGCAGCCCGAAGCCGCCCTCGACTTCGCCCGCGCGGTGCTCGGCATCCCCACCGCGTGACCGTCAGCCCCTGGCTGGTCCTGGCCGGCGCCCTCCTCGGCGCCGGCCTCGCGGCCACGCTCCTCGCCGTCATCGACAACCGGCGGCACCACGACCAAGACGAACAAGCCCAGCTCGACGACCAATTCGCCCAGCTCATCACCACCCTGGAGCGCCAATGAGCCTCCCGCTCACCACCCGCCAGCAGCAGATCCTCGAACTCATCGCCACCGGCCACACCGACGCCCAAATCGGCCGCCGCCTCGGCATCACCGCCCAAGCAGCCAGCGCCGCCGTCGCCCGCCTCAACGCCAAGGCCGGCGCCCGCAGCCGAGCCCACCTCGTCCACATCGCGCACCAACGCCGCCTCCTCACCCACGTCGAGTGCGGTACCCACAACGGCTACCGCCGCCACCAGCGCGTAGGCGAACCCGCATGCCAGGCATGCCGCGACGCCGAAGCCGACCACAGCGCCACCCGCCGTGCACAGACCAGGAGGGCCGCATGACCAGCGCCTACCAGCAGCAGCTCGCCCAGCAACTCCGCGCCGCCGAGGACGAACTCGGTCGGTGGCGCCGGCAGGGCCGCCGCGCCGAGCGGTACCGCGCCGCCTGGCTCTCCGCCCGCCGCCGCGCGACCGAACAGCGCCGAAGGCTCATCGCCGCCCAGAAGACCAGCGAGCGACGCCGTAGCCAGATGCTGGACGCCGAAGCCGCCCTCGACGCCGCCGAAGCCCGCACCGAAGTACTGGCCGAGACGCTCGAAGCTGTCCTGGACACGTTCGTCCACACGGTCCACCCCGGATACGCCGGACTCCAGTCGATGATGATCCCGGCAGCCGAGGTCGACAGGTGGCGCCAGGTCCTAGCGAGCGCCCGTACCGGCCGCCTCGACCCGATCAAGCGCGACCACGAAGCCCGCGCCGAGCAGGCTGACGCCGAGATCACGCCGTCCCATTGCGGCCACCTCGACCAGGACGCCCGGTCGATGCTGCTGAACCTCCTTGCCCAGTGGGGGATGCGGAGCGGCCACGGAGCACGAGCCATCGTGGACGAGGCGCTGAGCAGGCATGCTGCCGAGTTGGACCGTGCAACCGCCACCGCGCCGCTCATCTGTTGCGACGAGCGCCACCAGGAACGCGTGGCCGCGCTCACTGCCCGCGCCGAGCAGGCCGAAGCCCGCATCGCCGCCGTCCGGGCGGCCCATCAGCAGTTCGAAGACCGCTGCGGCGACTGCTACAACCCCGACTACCCCGAGTCGTGGCCGTGTCCAACGATCCGCGCCCTCGACGGCACCGAGGCCCGGCCGTGACCTGCCCCGACGACGAGTGGGACAGCTGGGCCGACGAGGCCTGCCTGTTCGACGACCAGGACGGCGAGTACGACCTCACCCCCGTCTACCCGCCCTGGTGGCGCCGCCCTTGGCCCATCTACCGCGACACCAGTCGCGCACTCCCCGCCCTCCCCGACATCGCCGACTACCAGCCCGCTACCTGACCCACCGCCGCACAGCGCACCAGGAGACCGGAATGCTTCCCGCCCCGATCGTCGACCGCCTCCGCACCCAGCTCGGCCAGCTCCCCGAGCTCATCGTGCTCGCCCATCTCGCCCTCGCTCCCGACGCGAGCTGGCGCGGGCCCAACGGGGCTACCCGGGGCGGGCGGTCCCGCGAGAGGATGGCAGCCGTGAACGACACCAGCGAGTCAAACCCGACCGGCGCCCGCGTACGGCTCATGAAAGCCCTGCTGCGACACCCGCTCCCGGGGAGCCACGCTGACGAAGCCGACTACACGGCCCTGCTTGATGCCTACCGGGATGAAGTGCTGCACGACGCCGCTGAGAGGATCCGCACCGAGGCAGACCAGCCGCTCCTCGATGGCAAACCGCGCTTCATGGGCTCACGCTTCGGAGGCATGCACATCGCGGCGAATCTGATCGACCCCACCGCTCCGCAGGACACTGCATCGTGAGTGGGCCTATGAAAGGTTGAACCATGACCGCTTCGACCGACGCCGCTGGACTGCTGCGCCTGATCGCAGCAGAACCCACCCTTCTGCCGTCGGCGCCGCAGGATGCTACTGGGGCCGCCATCGAACAACGCCGCCGATATGGAGGTCACGTCTGCCTTCGCTGCGACAGCCCCGCCCAGGCAGCGCTGATCGCAGAGAGCAAGGTCGGCAAACGCTGGCTGGACCTGTGCATGGGCTGCTTGTGCGCGGTTCGTCAATCAGCTTCATCGGAAGTCGAATGGGGCGCGCAATGACCCTGATCGCGTTCCTCCGCGCCCGCCTCGACGAGGACGAGCAGGCAGCGCGCATCATCAGTTGTGGTGGGTTCGCGCCGGAGGTGTGGCGCGCCGAGCCGGTACGCAGCCGTCGGTGGATGCAGATCGTTCCCTTCGAGCGCGAGTCACACGAACCCCCCGGGTCCGAGTACCGGGCGAGTGACAGCCCGACCGTCCTGGTCGCCAACAATCGGGCAGAGTGGGCGCACATCGAACGGTGGGACCCGGCACGGGTGGTGACCGAGGTCAACGCCAAGCGGCGCATCATCGACGAGTGCGAGGCCGCGCCGAACCACGGCAACTGGGGCATGAGTTCGCTCGCTGAGAGCATCCTGCAGAAGCTCGCGCTGCCGTACGCCAGCCATCCCGACTACCGGCCCGAGTGGGTACTCCGATGATCTCAACCCTGGCCTTGTTGGTGCGCGAGCTTGCTACGGGACTGCGAACCGGCCTTCGCGCTCTCGCCGGTGACCCCAATCCGGCCGCGACGCCACAGATATACACAGACTCAGCAGGCATCCCGACTTCCGGCCCGAGTGGGCTCCAGGAGCCTGGCAAGAGGATTGATGCACACCGCCCATCGCCCGGCTGAGACCGCCCGGCCTACCGGACGGGCGCTTTGTCGTGTTCGACGGGCTGGTCGTCGCCGCGGAGGTTGGCGAGGGCGTCGGCGATGAGCCAGGCGAGGGGTTCGGCGTCGTTGATGGGGAGGTGGCCGACGATCTCCCCGTTGATGATCCACTTGAGGAAGACGCCGGCGCGGGGCTTCGCAGACTGGGAGAGGCCGGCGTAAACCCAGCCCTGTTCGCCGCGGGCCTCGGTCTCCAAGTTCAGCGGGACCGCCTTCGAGCGGTGGGCGCCGCCGCGCGCTCCGAGACTGGGCTGCTCGTCGGGGACGGTGCAGTGCGCAGGGTCGCACCAGGTGGGGTGAAGGGTCGTGCTCATGCATCCCAGGCTAGTCGAATATTTGTTCGAGCAGTGGGGTCGGGCCCCTCTGCCGGAACCCTTGACTCCGGATGATCGCGGGCAGATCCTGGCCACCCCCACCAGGGAGGAGTCCGCATGAACCGTGTCGAAGTGATCCGCTGCGACGACATGCCGCCCTGTCCCCGCTGTGACCGCCCCGTCATGCTCATCGCCCGCGTCCCCCTCGGAGACGGCGTTGACCTTTCCCTGTGCCGCCACTGTGACACCGGGCCGACCACTGGCGGCCGACTTGTCGCAATCCTCGGCCTCCCGGAAGGCCAACGCCCCGTGGATCTGTTCCGCGAGTTCGTGATGGCGTGGATGCGCGAGGGCCTGGCCGCACAGGGATGGCAACCGGCGGCCCCGAAGAACGGCACAGACCCGGCCGTCGACGGCCCGCCGTAGCTGGCCCGCTACGACTCCAGCTGGCTGCCTCTGCCTGACCCTTTGCCGCCCGCACGCTCTCGCCCGCTGGCGGATCGCTTGGAGGGCGCTGCCTTCTTCGCGGGTCGGCCGGCCGCAGTCTTCGGATGCTCTCGGACGGCCCGGTCCAGCGCCTCCTGCAGCAGCGCAGTCAGGTCGAGCGCCTGGGCCGACTCCAGCACCCTCGCATCGGGGGCATGCGGGGCCGGCAGACCCGCCGCCTTCGCCTCCACCACCCGGGTCAGCGCCACCGTGTACTCGTCCTGCTCCGCGTCCGGGTCGAAGCCCTCGCTGTACGCGTCCATGAGCTGCCTGGCGAGCGTGATCTCCTCCGGGCGCAGCTCGGCCGTCTCGGGGGCGAGGCCGGCCGGGTTCTTCACTTCATCCGGCCACAGGAGGGTGACCATGGTCAGCACGTCGCCGCGGGTGCCGATCGCGACGAGGCTGTCGCGGGTGCGGATCGCGGTGCGGGCGATGGCGACCTGGCCGCTCTGCGCGAGGGCTTCACGGAGCAGCGCATAGGGGCGGGCCGCGCCTGGTGTGGTGGTGGTGAGGTAGTAGGCGCGGTTGTAGTGCAGGGGGTCGACGCGTTCGGCGGGGAGGAAGCCGAGGACGCGGATCTCGTTGGTGTCGGGCATGGGGAGAGATTCGAGGTCTTCGCGGGTGAGGACGAGGGTGCGGCCGTCGGGGAGCTCGTAGCCGCGTTCGATTTCGTGTTCCGGGATTTCGACGCCTTCCTGCTCGCAGTACTTGCGGTACCGGACCCGTGATCCGTCCCGGGCGTGGACCTGGTGGAGGGGGACCTTGTGCTCGGAGGTGGCCGTGACGATGCCGACGGGCACGCTGACCAGGGAGAATGTGAGGATTTTCTTGGCGATCACAGCGGGCACGGCGCGCTCCAGGTGTACCCCCCATCGGTCTCTATCCCAGTCCATCGACGTCGGACGGTGATCGCATCCCAGTCGACTGTCAGTGGCCGGTGGGATGGTGCGTCCATGAACTCCGCCGATATCGGCAGCGGTGGCCCCGGTCCGTGCCGTGACTGCGGCCAGCAGTGGCCCGGCCGCTGGCCGGGCGCTCGATGCCGCCCTTGCTGGGATGTGCGGGTCGCCGCCCGCAACGAGGTGTTCTGGAACGGCCCCACCGGCCTGTACCGGCTGTACGAGCAGAACGGTCTGCTGCTGTATGTCGGGCTCAGTACCGAGCCCGCGCGGCGCTTCAAGGAGCATCGCAGGTCGACACCGTGGTGGCAGGACGTGGATCCTTCCCGAACGACGATCGAGTGGCTGGGCTGTGGCGGCAACGACGCGATCCGCGTGGAACGCCGAGTGATTCGGGCGGAACGGCCGGCCGCGAACCGGGAGTGGGCCGCGCCACTGCCCCAGGGCTGTCCGCCATTGCCGGAGGAGGGCGTGTGGTTCAACCGAAACGCGCAGTATCGGGAGTGGCGGCGGTGGTTCGCGGCGTGGCGGGACTGTCAGCTGCAGGTGGAGGAGCGGGCGGCCAGGGATTTCGCTGCGCGACATCTGGACTCCCCCGTTCCGGGCGCGTAGCGTTCCTCGCCACGAGGGGGTCAACCCGGACGCCCGGCTTGTGGGCTCCGGGCCCCGAGGGCGGCCTTTGCGACCGCCTGGCCACGCTGCGCCCTGCCGCTTCCCAAGTGCGGCAGGGCGCAGCCGTGCGGCCTGACCTGCAGGTTCAGTGGCACAATGCCTTGTCCAGCCGGCCAGGCGTACGCTCCGAGGCAGTCCTCCCACGGCAACGCCCCACTCCGATTGATCCGGAGTGGGGCGACGTCGTTTTCTTGGCTCGCCTCGCCGCCTGGAGAGCTCCTAGTCCAAGTCGAACAGCGCCTGAAGCAGGTCCTCGACATCCCGCATGCCAGACCCAGGCGGCACCACCCGGACGTTGTCCGGATTCGACGCCACCGTCACCACCGTCCGCGCATCCGGCGGCAGGAGGCCGAGGAACCACGCAATGGTTTCAGCCCACACCTCCGGGTCACCATCGCGCAGAATCAGCTGGCCACCCTCGAAGTAGCTGCATTGCCGCTCCATGCCTGCGACTTCGACGTCGAAGTCGATGTAGTCCTTGTCGCTCACCGGGGCGTGCTTAAGCCAGGACTCCATGCCAGGGAACCGGCCGCGGAGGTGTCCCTCGGCTTCTTCCGGGGTGAGCGGCCAGGTAGTGCCGGGTGCGGCGCCGACGTAGATGGTGTCCAACGGGGTTCCTTGCCATGGTCAGGGGACGTAGCGGACGTTGCTCTTCACGTGGTGTTTGGCGAGCAGGTACTGCCAGTATCCGACGGTCGCTTCGTCGGGGGTGTCGATCTCCAGGTACTGGGCGTGGTTGGCCGGGTTGTCGATCGCGGCTTGGTAGCGGGAGAGCTCGGACTCGTCGTCGCCCAGTACGAATTGGGTGTTGAACTTTCCCTCCTGCAGCCCTTGGAGGGACCGGGGGCTGCAGCCCTTCTTGCGTACGTTCTTCGCGTCGATCAGCGCGCCATCGGCGGGCCGGAAGCCGTCCGCCCATACCTTCTCGCCGTTCGCACCGTAGACCAGCCGTTCCGGCTGGCCTGCCATGCGCACTTGGTACTCACGGTCCTCCGGCTTCCCGTAGTTCGGGGGCCGCTGGTCCATGCTCTGGATCCAGGCCGTGGCTGCCATCTGCTGCGCCCCGTCGTAGAGCGGGTACGGGCGCGGTTCCGGCGGAGGCGGGATTGGGCCGACGGCAGGGTTGGCAAAGGGGCTCTGCCCAGCCGGGTTCTGTGGGTTCGGCGGCGTTGCAGCGTTCGCTGCATCGACTCCGGCCACCGCGGTTGCTGCCGTGGCCGTGCCGGCGAGGACGACGAGTCGCGAGGCGAGGGACGACACGATGGCTTCCGCCTCCGCGACTGCTGCAGCGGCCGCCATCTCCGCCTCAGCTGTGGCCAGAGCCTCCGCCGCGACCGCCGCATCGGCGGCCAGGGCGGCGTCGGCGGCGGCGGCCGCGGCATCGGAGCCACCGAAGGTGAAGACCGTCAGCAGGACACCGGCTGTGGTCACCACGCCGGCTGTCACGCCGAGTTCGATGAGCTTGTTCTGGCAGTCGTCGATTGCCTTCGCGTAGTCGTTGCAGATGGCCTGTAGTTCTCGGCAGGCGGCCGAGATGTTCTCCATGAGGGAGAGCTTCGACGACGCGGTCGTGCCGCCAGCCGGACAGGCGTTGAACACGGTGGCCGCGTAGGTCTTGAAACCTTCGACTGCGTCGCCCGAGCACTTGGCGATCACCTCGGCGGAATGAAGGCCGGCGTTGCGTTGCGCTTGGTCGATCAAGGAGGCGCAGTGTTCCCAGACGTGAGCGGCGCTACGCAGCCTCTTGGGGTCACCTTGCGGCCAGAACTTCCCGATGATCGGGATTTCGTGGACCTCTTTGGATCCTGTGACCATCGGCAGGCTGTTGTGTGCCTGGTTCGGGTCGCACTGCTGCGCACCCTTGGCGAGCCCTGACGATGTGTTGATCTTTCCAGTGAAAGCGGCTGCCACACTGTCCTGGACGGCGAGGTAGTTGGAGGCCATGGTCAGCAGGCGGCTAGAGACGGTGGCCATGCCCTGCCCGGCTTTGCCGATGGCCTGGACCACGGTCTTCGCTGCCGGCTCGTACTTGGCCGCGAAGGAGTGGGCGACGGAGTCGTCTCCGGCCATTCCGGCGGTGGAGGCCAGGTCTCCGACGATGCCGTCGGCGATGTTGTAGACGAAATCCTTCGTGTCGAGGAACTGAAGTGACGCCTGGAACACGACGCTCGGGTCAACTTCGAATCCGGTCCCTGTTGCCGTATCTGCCATTGGCTTCGCCTCCCCCAGTCAACCGGAGTTTAGCGTGGAGCCACGACAGCCCAATGCGAAGGGTGTGGGCTGATCTCTGTGTGTCGACACCCTATGAGTTGATCACGATCCAGGCTATCGGCCTGGTACTTCGAGCTCGGATAGTCTCGCCCGACATCTGGACTCTACCGTTCCGCAGGCGTAGCGTTCCCGGCCACGAGGGGTGGCACCCGGGCACCCAACCCCGCCCGGGCCCTGTCGGCGGTCGCGCCTGACCGTCGGTGCTGCTGCGCCCTGCTGCTTCCCAAGTGCGGCAGGGCGCAGCCATGTTCGGCCCTGATCTGCGAATTCATGCGGCGCACGTCTTGTCCGGGCAGTGGCCCGGGCGTAGGCTCCGGGGCAGTCCTCCCACGGCAACGCCCCACTCCGGATTACCCGGGGTGGGGCGCTGTTGTCTCCGGCGCTTCAGCGGGGCGGGAGATCGTCCGTCTCCAGCGACACGCCATCGATCTCGACGACCTCGTAGCCGAGCCGGTCCGCCACCTCCCACGCTGCGGCGGCCTGCTGCTGCACGTTGAGCTGAGGGTGAGGGTTGGCGGGACGGCGGGTCCAGCTCACGACGGTGGGCAGTGGGGTCTCGTCCATGGCGGGCTCCTCCGAGGTTGGGGATGGAATCAGTGTGTCATCCCGGTCCGACACGGCGGATTCGATTCGGGTGTCCGATGGGCCAGCGGAGGCCGTTCTGGCTGCGCAGCCGCGCCCACTGGTTGGCGGGTCCCCGAGCTTCAGCCAGCGGCGAGGACGCGTCCGGCTCGATGGAGAAAGTCGGCGACCTCAGATTCGGTGCGCCAGGCGTCGAGTGCGGTGGTGAGGGTGCGCAGGTAGCTGCGGCTGCGGGTGGAGTGGACGCTGCTGAGGATCATCAGGGCGCGTTCGCCGGCTTCGAGGCTGGGTTCGAGGTTTCGCTGTTGGAGGTGGGCGGTGGCGATGACGGTCTGGCGGATGCCGACGGCGCGGCTGTAGACGCCTTCCGGCATGGCGGCGGCCTGCTGGTCCCAGCGCAGCACGTCGTCGGGGCGGCTGAGGTCGCGGTAGATCTCTGCGGCGTCGGCGGCGACGCGGGCCCGGGTGAGGTAGGCGAGCCAGTCGGGGTCGCGCGGATCGGTGTCGGCGGCGTCGACCAGCTGCTCGCAGCGGATGAGGGCTGCGGCTGCGGCGGGTGCGTCGCCGGCACGGCCGTGGGCGCGGGCCTCGGCGAGTTTGGCGAAGGCGAGCACCCTCGCGGGGGCGTCGTGTTTGGCGCGCTCGTACGCCCCTTCGGCCATGTCGACTGCTTCGCTCGTGAAGCCGCGCAGGAAGGTGTGCAGGCTCATGGTCGCGAGTACGTAGGAACCTACGGCGGGGTCGCCGGAGGCGCGGGCGAGGCGTAGGGCCTGGACGAAGTGGGACTGGGCGCTGGCGTGGTGGCCCATGTCGACGTCTGCCCAGGCGGCGACGCGGGCGAGTTCAGCGGTGGCGGCGAACAGCTCGGTGCCGATCTTGTCGGTGAAGGTGCCGCGCAGCAGCGGGGCGGCGCGCTGGCTGAGGCAGTCGGTGACCATGGAGGCCCGCCAGTTGCCTCCGCCGAACTTGGAGTCCCAGCGGCGGGCGTCTTCGGCGGCGCTCCAGAGTTCGTCGAGGTCTGCGCGGCCGACGCGGCGTCCGGCGACGCGGGCGAGTGGTGGGTCGGTGGGGACGGCCAGCCAGCGGGTGACCGGGGTGGTGTAGGCGGTGAGGGCGAAGGGGCTGGCCTTGACGAAGCTCCGGCGGTCCACTGTGCTCCAATACTCGACCGCGAGTTGCACGGCCTGATCGGGGTCTCTGTGGAAATTCAAGCCGGTTTCGACGGTGATCGGGGGCGCGCCGGCCATCCCCATCTCATCGAGTGACACCGTTCGGCCGAGCCGTTCGGTGAGCGCAATGGCCAAAAGCGCCGGTGCGGGCGCCTTCGGGACCATGGCGCGGTCCGTCCAGTTCCTGATCGAGGTATGGGTGTACGCGCGGTTGACGCCTCGGCGTTCGGCAAGTTCGTTCACGCGGTGCGCGAGGGCGGCGTCGCTCGCCCCGCTCTCCTCGATGAGCCGAGCAAGGTGGTGATTCGGCTCCCGGCGTGGCGCCATGGTGACCCCTTGGAAGTCCAGATCGGAACCTGTGGATTCCGGGGCGGCGCTCGTCCCCGCGGCCGCTCTCCCGGGAGGCCGAGCGTAGCCCCAACTCATCGGGTATGGACCGGGTTTCGCGATTGTGAGCCCCGTTCGTGAGCCCTGCCCCGGCCAGGCGCCAAGGCGTTTGCTTGTCCTCCCTGCACGAGGTCGAGAGGACAGGTCCCAGCCATGGAAAGAGTGCTGATCACTGGAGGTGCGGGCTTCATCGGCTCGCACTTCGCGAGGCGCCTGCTGTGCGCCGACGACGTGAGCAAGGTGACCGTGCTCGACGCTCTCACGTACGCCGGGAGCGTCGAGAACCTGGGCGAGGCGATGCTGTCGCCCAAGCTGACGTTCGTCCACGGCAACATCTGCGACGCCCAGCTGGTCGACCGGCTCGCCCAGGAGCACACCGCGATCGTGCACTTCGCTGCCGAGTCGCACGTGGACCGCTCGTTCTACGACACCGGGAACTTCCTGGGCACCAACGTCCTGGGCACCTACACCCTGTTGGAGGCCGCCAGGAAGGCTGGCGTCGGCCGCTTCGTCCACGTGTCCACCGACGAGGTGTACGGGCCGCTGGTGACCGGCCAGGCCACCGAGACGGACCCGATCCGGCCCAGCGTGCCCTACGCCGCGTCGAAGGCCGCCAGCGACCTCGTGGCTCTGTCCTACTTCCAGACGTTCGGCGTGCCCGTGTGCGTCACCCGCTCCTCCAACAACTACGGGCCGCGCCAGCACCCCGAGAAGATCATCCCGCTGTTCATCACCCGTCTGCTGAAGGGCCACAGGCTGACCCTTCACGGGCGCGGCCAGCACGTGCGCAACTGGCTCCACGTTGAGGACAACTGCCAGGGCATCGAACTGGTGCTGCGCACCGGCACCCCGGGCGAGGTCTACAACATCGGCGGCGGCACCGACCTGACCAGCAAGGAGCTGACCGGCCTCCTGCTGCGGATGTTCGACGTCGGCTGGGACTGCGTGCGCTACATCCCGGACCGGGCCTCCAACGACCTCCGCTACGCCATGGACTGGTCGAAGACCGCCGCCCTCGGCTACCGGCCGGCGCGGGACCTCGCGGACGGGCTGGCGAAGACCGCGGACTGGTACCGGCGCAACCCCGACCGGTGGGCACCGCTGCTGCGCAACCCCGCCGCCACGACCACCCCCGCGCTCATCAACCACCCCGTGTAGGAGGCGCAGCATGCCTGAGAACTGGCCGTTGAACGCGCTGCTCGTGCTCGGCGCATCGGAGGAGCACATCCCTCTCTACCAGGAGGCGAGACGCCGCGGAGTCCCGACCGTCGCTGTCGATATGCGGTCGGACGCCCCCGCGTTCCCCTTCGCCGACGCGACCATGCAGGTCTCCACCCGGGACGCGGACGCCATCGCCGACGCGCTGGGCGATACGCGGCCCGCAGGGATCGTGGTCGGCGCGACCGACGCCGCGCTGCCCACCTGGCGCGTCCTGGGCCTGCGCTACGGCATGCCGTACGTGTACCCCGAGGCGGCCTTGGCGGGTCTCGACAAGGCCGCCTTTCACCAGGTCGTTGCGTCCTGCGGCATCGCCGGGTACGGGTGGGCCGCATCAGGCGACCCCGGCGAGGTCACCGCGAAGGCGGCCGGGTTGCGCTTCCCGCTCATGGTCAAGCCGGTGGACGGATCGGGCAGCAAGGGCGTCACCCGCGTCACCCGCCCTGACGAGCTGCCCGCCGCCATCGCCCACGCGCGCGCCTACTCCGCCTCCGGGACCGTGATCGCCGAAGAGTTCGTCCAGGGGCGGCAGCTGACCATCGACCTGTTCCTGCGCGACGGCAAGTCGGTCATGACCTGCATCAAGGATCAAGTCCTGGTGGCCGGCAGCTGCGTCGTCAGGCGGATCAGCACGGCGCAGCTCTCCCCAGCGGAGCACCAGCACCTTGAAGGCGTCGCCGAGCGGCTGTGCGGTGCGCTGGGCATCGTCAACGGGCCCGCGAACTTCGACCTCGTCCTTGACGAGGACGGCAAGGCGCGCATCATCGAGGCGAACCCGCGCCTCAGCGGCGACAGCATCCCGCGCCTGCACGCGGCCGCCTTGGGCGTCAACGTCGTGGGCGCGCTCATCGCACTCGCACTCGGTGAGCCGTTCGACGCCTACCTGACGCCGACGCGCAACGCACACGCGGCGGTGGAACTGCTCGGCTCCCCCCTCGACGTGGAAGGCGATCTGACCACGTGGGAAGGAGTCGCCGAAGCCTGCACCGTCCCCGGCATCACTGGCGTCGAGCTGTACGCCAAGCCTGGAGACACGGTGCACCCGCATGACCAGTCCGGCCACAAGATCGGCATGATCACCGCCGCCGGACCGTCCCCCGCAGATGTATCCCTGGCCCTGGACAGGGCCATCTCGCTGCTCCGACCGATCATCCGACCGACCCAGGAGGCATCGTGACCAGCCCGTCGCGGCCCGACGCCGCACGCAACGCCAGCCCCTACCTGTACGGGACGGAACTGGACGCCGTGGGGCGTGTGCTGGCTGACGGCCAGTACGGGCACACCGCCGTCACCGAGCAGTTCGAGGAGGAAGTCGCCCGGTTCCTCGGCGTGCCGGATGCCGTGGCCGTCACCTCCGGCACCGCCGCCCTGCACTGCGCACTGCTGGCCACAGGGGTCGGCCCTGGGGACGAGGTGATCGTGCCGTCCCTCACGTTCTGCGCCACCATCCAGGCCGTCCTCGCCGTCGGCGCGATGCCCCGCTTCGTGGAGGTCCACCCGGACACCCTGTGCGTCGAGCCGGACACCGTGCTGGCCGCCGTCACCGACCGCACCCGAGCGGTACTGCCCGTGCTGTACGGCGGCCGGGCCGTGGACCTGGGCGCGGCCTACGACACCCTCCACGAGCACGGCATCGCGGTCGTGGAGGACGCCGCGCACGCCTTCGGCTCCTACCTGAACCACGCCCGCGTCGGCGCGACCGGAGCGCTCACCTGCTTCTCCTTCGGCCCGATCAAGAACCTCACGTGCGGCCAGGGCGGCATGGTCATCCCGCGCAGCCCGGCCGAGGCCGACACCCTGCGGGCCCTGCGGATGCTCGGCGTCGTCCAGTCCCAGGCCGAACGCGCCACCATCACCAACTACCGCGTGGACAGCTTCGGCCTGCGCTACCAGATGTCAGCCATCAACGCCGCCATCGGACTGGCCCAGCTCCCCAACTTCCCCGTCACCGAGAAGACACGCCAGGAGCTGTGGAGCGCCTACCAGGCGGCGCTGGACGGCATGTCCGGCGTGAGCCTGGTGGACGTCAACGTGGCCCGCAGCGTCCCGCACCTATGCGTGGTCCGGGTGGCCAACCGCGAGGAGGTGTTCCAGCTGATGCGCGCGCAGAACATCGCGGTGGGCGTCCACTACCCGCCCAACCACCTCCAGGCCGCCTTCAAGCCGTGGCACCGGCCTCTGCCGGTCACCGAGCAGGTCGGCGGGGAGATCCTGTCGCTGCCGTTCCACCAGCACATGACGACCGAGGAAGTCCGCCTGGTCACCGCCGCTCTGGCGCAGGCCGTCAGGACGGCCGGGGGTGCCCGGTGAACATCCTGCCCTAGCCGTGGCCAGCGGCCGTGGACAGCAGCACGTCCACCAGTCGCTCGGCCGCGTCCGGGCGGCCCTGCGCCCGGGAGCGCTGCGCCATCGCGGCACGCCTGCCGGGGTCGCCCAGCAGCGGCTCCACGGCCTGCTGGAGCTGCTGGGCAGTGACCTCGCCCAGCAGCGCCACGGCAGCCCCGGCTTCTTCCAGGTGCCGGGCGTTGTGGGCCTGCTCGTTGCCGGCCGACGAGGCAAGGGGGACCAGGACCGCGGCTTTGCCCAGCGCGGTAAGCTCCGCGATCGTCCCCGCCCCGCTGCGGGAGACCACCACATCGGCCAGTGCCAAGACATCGGGCAGCTCGGGCCCGACGAACCCGGTCAGCAGGTAGCGGGCGGCGAGCTCCGTGGGAAGGCCCGCAGCGCGAGCCTGCAGCGCCTCGACGTTCGCCGGGCCGCACTGGTGGATCACGTTGGCGCCGGTCAGCAACCACGGCAGAACCTCCGCCACGAGGCCGTTGATCTGCTCCGAGCCCTGCGCGCCGCCGGTGACGTACACAGTTGGAAGGTCGCGGCGGAAGCCGTGCAGCCCGAGCGCCTGGACCGCCTTGTCCGCGTCACCGGTCAGTACCTCGGGCCGCACCGGGTTGCCGGTGACGACTGCGATCCGCCGGGAGGTCTCCGGCAGCAGCGCCAGCGTGGACTCGGACGACACCGCGATGCGAGCCGCCCGGCCCGCGAGCGTGCGGTTGGCCAGGCCCAGGCGCACCGTCTGCTCGTGGACGACGAGCGGGCGGCGACACAGTGAAGCGGCAATGCCGACCGGCACGGCGACGTATCCGCCCGTGGCCAGCACCACGTCGGGGTGGAACCGGGAGACCACTGCGCGGGCCTGGGCGACGCCGAGCGGCACGCGCGCCATGTCCCGCACGTTCGCCGGAGAGACCATCTTAATCGGGTTTCGGTGGCGTCGGATCTTTCCCGTGGCAACCGCCGCGAACTCGATCCCCTCACTCGCCGCGACCCGCGACTCCAGACTGTTCCGAGTACCGACCCACAGCACGTCCAGACCACGGCCGGCAGCGGCGAGCCTGGTTCGTGCGGTGCGCACCGCGGTCAGTGCAGGGTAGGTGTGTCCACCGGTGCCTCCGCCCGTGACGATCAGCCGGAAGGCTCGTTGGGGGAGACGGTCGACGGCGTCGCTGGTCATAGAAGAACTTCCCATCTGCTGACGCCGGGTGGCGGTGGGGGGAACAGGCCGGACGATAGCAGGATGCTGCAGGGAATTAACTTGCTGCGTTCCTCGGACCGGCCCACGGCCCAAGCAACTTCACTCCATCGAGTACACGTGTGCGACTCGACATGGTCTCCTCGCAGACGCCACGCAAGCCCTCTGGTGGGGGTGTGAAGGGCCTCACAGGGCTTCCCCCTCCCCCAGTGGCAACGCGGGCTGTTCGGCGCTCACAGGGGCACCCTGGGCGTTCTTTTCGGCTCGCATGTCGGCGAGCCACCGCTCGTACCGGGCAGTGGGGTCACCGGACACGCACCAGCAGCCCATCCACTTTGCGTGCACGCCGGGGCGGTGCCACTCGACGTACTTGTGCTCGACCTCGGCGCCGGGGCACTCGGGGTTGCTGCACGACTTGCTGTCGTCGTGGTGGTGCGTCAGGTGACCGTCGCAGTAGAAGCTCCGGCGCCGGCCGGGCTCGGCCGCGGCCCACTGCCTGTCGTACGCCTTCAGCGCGGCCTGGCACGATCCGCGAAGGTGGAACATCGCGGAGCCGTTGCCAAGGTCGGGCCGGATCAGGTTCGGCCCGTCGAACCGGTGGTACTTCTGCCGGCTGGTGATGGGCTCCCGGCATCCGTGGCAGGAGCCGGGCGTGATCGCCATCTGCTGCTCGAAGCGTTCGGTCGCGCGCTCGGCGATCTTCTCGTTGTGGACCTCGGAGCAGGGCGGAAGCTCACCGCAGCGTCGGCACACGGCGTAGTGTTCGGGCAACGTTCGCCAGCTGACGGACGCCGAGCACTGCAGGTGCAGCGTCTTGGCTGTGTCGTCGCGTTCGTCGCGTAGGACCAGGACGACGGGCCGCTGGTACCAGGTTTCCGGGTCGGGGCAGCCGTGTTCGGTCCAGCTGTCGAGGTACTTGGCGGGCCAGTTCACGGTGTCGACAGTGCGGGTCTCGATGACGCGGTACGGCTCGCGTTCGAAGATGACGATCTGGCCGGGGGCGAGCTTGCCGGCGCTGGTGTGGCCAGCGTCGCGCTGTGCCGGGTACCAGGCGTCGGGGTCGACGTGGATGATCACGGGGTCTCCTCCTGCCAGGCGGGTTCGTTGCTGCCTTCGGGGCAACAGACCCCGTTGGGGCCATCGACGGGGTTGCCGCACCAGGTGCAGTACCAGTAGTCCGGGTCAGGCTCAGCCATCGGTCAGGCCTCCTTCCGGGCGCGGGCGGCGAGCAGGGCGTCCGCAGCGCGGTTCTGACCGAACCGGTACCAGTGCTGATCCAGCCCTGTGTCGGTGGCTGGCGGGAGCGCCCGGATCAGCTCGACTCCCTCGGCGAGCGCGGCGTCACGGACCTGGGCGGCGTAGTCGTCGAGGAGCTCGGCGGCCTGCTCCGGGAGCATGAAGCTGACGTGGAACGCGCGCTCGATCCGCTCGCGCGGGGTGCGCTCCGACTTGGCCATCGGGTCAGTCCTCTCGTCCGGCCCGCATGCGGGCAAGCCGCAGTTCGAAACGCCAGGTCTCCTCAACAGCCAGCTCCCCAGCGAGAGTGATGGCCTCGTCGCGAGTCCACCGGTACATGACCCCAGGGAAGACCTGCCCGCGGTACTCCCAGCGCTCGCCGGTCCACACCTGCCCGCCTGGTTCCAGGTTCGGGTTGAGGATCATCCAGCCGTCCGGGAACTTGCTCGCCCAGTAGCCGGCGATCTTCTGAACGTTCAGCGGCTCGGGGCGCAGCACCGGGGCACCATCTGGCCGGCCGGGGTCGGCGGGCTCCGGGCAGGGGATCCGGAACTCGGTGGCGAGCAACAGATGCCCAGCGTCGGGCGTTACTTCAGCCAGCACTTCCTTGCGGTAGGCGTCGAGCATCTCGGCGGCGTTGGCGCGGTGTTCGAGCTGGGCCTCAAGGACCGCGCGGGCGCTGCTGCTCGGCGTGCCGTAGGTGTCGTCAATGCCGGTCACTGGTCGTTCCCGCTGGTGTCGTACGGGCGGGCGGTGACGGTCACGGTGGCGTGGTAGCCGGCGGCGCCGAGGGCGGTGTCGATGATCTCGGTGATGTGGTCGGCCTCATCCTCGCTGTCGAGGTTGCCGATCCACACGTCAGCAGTGGCGTAGTAGTCCGCCATCAGTCAGGCCTCCAGGAAGTCGGGCTTGGCTCTGCGGTCTACGAGGTTCTCCAGCGGCGTCGTGCCGTTCGCTACATCCAGCAGCCAGTCCCCATGGCACACCGCACCCACGCGGCACCAGCACATCAGGGTCCGGCCGGCCAGCTGTTCGCGGATGATCTGGAGGAACTCGATGTCGCGGGTGTGGGAGTTGCGGAAGCTGGCGACGGCCTGCTCGGCGGTGAGGGGCCCGTGCGGGCGACGGTCGATCCACCCTCCGGGAAGGACAGTCCAGCCAGTGGTGGCGCCGACGCGCCACGCGTTGCCCCAGGCGCTGCCGCGGCCGACGTACACGGCGTTCTCGGGGGCGCGCCAGCCTTTGGTGCGGAGGCGTTGGATGCGGGTGGGGGTGGTGAGATCCATGGGTGAAACCTCCTGGTATGGGATGAATTGTTCCAGTGTTGCGGGCGTGCGGGTAGCCCGCTGACGTGACGAAATGCGATCAAAGTTGCTTGATGCGGCGGCAGTTACCGACGTCCGCCGCTACCCGTCGGCGCGGGTCATGTCGGCGAAGTGCGCGTAGTGGAGCTGGTTTGCGACCGTGATCGTGCACGTCGGCCCGTTTCGGTGCTTCCCGACGATCACGTCGACCTCGCCTGCGCGTTCAGACTCCTTGTCGTACGCGTCCTCCCGGTGCAGCAGGAGCACCATGTCCGCGTCCTGCTCGATCGACCCCGACTCACGCAGGTCCGACACCACCGGCCGCTTGTCCGTGCGCGCCTCCGGGCCACGATTCAGCTGCGACAAGGCGATCACCGGCACGTTCAGCTCCTTCGCCAGCGTCTTCAGGCCCCGGGAGATCTCGGACACTTCAAGCTGCCGGTTCTCGGCCTTCCCGCCGCCGGACTGCATCAGCTGCAGGTAGTCGACGACGATCAGGCCGAGGCTCTGCCGCTGCGCCAGCCTGCGGGCCTTGGTGCGGATGTCCATGCCGGTCAGGTTCGAGGAGGCGTCGATCGTCAGTGGCGCCTCCGTGATGGCCGGCATGCGGCGGGCGATCCGCTCCCACTCGGTGTCGTTGAGCTCACCGGAACGGATCCGGTTGAGCAGCACGCGCGCTTCAGCGGACAGGAGCCGGTCGAGGATCTCACCCCGGTTCATCTCCAGACTGAAAATCACCGTGTGAATGCTGTGATGGATCGCCGCGGCACGGGCAATGTCCAGCGCCAGCGTGGACTTACCCATGGCCGGCCGCGCGGCAACGACGATCATCTGGCCCGGCCGCAGACCCCCGGTCAGCTGATCCAGATCCGCGAACCCGGTAGGGACACCAACCAGCTTGCCCTTGTTCGCAAGCCGGCCCTCGATCTCGTCGAGGTGCGCCTCCATCGTGTCGGCGACCGAGAGCATGTCCTCCTCGGCGTGCTCGTCGGCGACGGCGAAGAGCACCTTCTGCGCGGCGTCGACGATCTGCCGGACGTCGCCTTCGGCGGCGCGTCCCATCCCCGCGATTCGCATGCCGGCCTCCACCAGGCGGCGCAGCACGGCCTGCTCGTGGACGATGCCCGCGCAGTACACCGGGTCCGCGGACATGGTCGCGGCCTGCGCCAGCGTGTGCAGGTACGGGGCGCCTCCAACACGCTGCAGGTCGCCGGTGCGGGTGAGTTCCGCGCCGACGGCGATCACATCGGTGGGCTCGCCGCGGCTGAACAGGCGCACGATCGCGAGGTGGATCGTCTCGTGCGCGGGCCGCATGTAGTCACGCGGCTTGAGTGTCGAGCAGACGTCGCCGACCGTATCCCGGTCGAAGAGCATCCCGGCGAGGACGCCCTGCTCGGCCCACAGGTTGTCGGGGCCGCCGTCCGGGATGACGTCGGATCCAGGCTCGTCGAGCTCGTCAGGCTGGCCGGGACGAACGAGGTGCATGGCCACAAGGGGCTCCAGGAAGTCAGGCCGCGGCGGGGCGGGCGGCCGGGTGGCAGTCGGGGCACGGCTGGCCGTTGCGGGTGCGCCAGCGCGGGTTGTGGGCGGCGTGCGGGTTCTCGTCCAGGCACTCCTGGCAGGCCGGGGGGAGGTTGCCGCGGCGGCCGTGAACCTCGGCGTAGGGGCGGAGGTTCGGGATGCGGCGCTTGCCAAGGACTTCGGCAGGGTTGGTCACTCCGACCGGGTTGGTGCACAGCTCTGCGACGAGCTGGTCGTCGAGCTTCCAGCCGAGGCGCTGCGCAGCGGCGGCGAGTCGGGGGGCGAGGCCGCGGGCGTCGAGCGGGCCGAGGGCCCAGGGGGCTGGCAGGCGGCCGAGGAGGAGTCTGGCGCGGTTGAGGTTCTGGTTCGGATCCTCCTCCTCCGGGTGGTTAGGGAGGGCGGGCGGGGAGGGTTCGCGGGGCGCTGGCGCTCTGGAGGGGGAGGTAGTTGAGGGGTAATGAGGGGTAGGGGGGGTCAATCCCATGCCCCATTGGCCCTTTGCGGCATCTGACTCATGCCCTATCGGGTCGCTTTCGGCATGGGCTCCATGCCCCAACGCCGCAGTTTCGGCATCGGATTCATGCCCCAACGGGCCCATTGGGGCATCGGATTCATGCCCCAAGTCCGTTTCGGCATCAATCCCATGCCCCAACGGTGCGAAGCGCGGAACCCGGTACTTCGCGGCCATCCCCCGACGTCCCGCAACCGCCACCTCCAGCGCACCCTTACGCACCAGAGCAGCCCGCAGGTTCTTCCAGCCTTCAGGCGACAACCCGACCCGGCGAACAATCCGCGGGTCCGTCATCGCCGACCAGGTGAGCCTGGTCCCGTCGTTCGCATCCTCCAGGACCACGATCATGGCCTTCCACTCTGATGGCGTCAGGCCCGCCGGAGTGTGGTCCATGAACTCCACGATCAGCTTGATCCCCATCACGACACCGCCAACGCGGGCACGGGGGTACGCAGGTACACGGCTTCTCCAGCTGCACGTGAAGGTGAAAGAAGATGGTGGGGCCGCCCAACTCAGGGCGGCCCAAGAGGCGTTCAGGCCGAGGATCCGGTCGATCCTTTACAGGTCAGCCGCCATCGGTCTCGAAGCTCCAGCCGTGACCGGCAGGACACCGGTAGGTGCGGCAGTAGATCAGCTGATGAGGGCCCAAGTCGCGCCACCGGAAAGTCCCGGAAGCAGCAGGCAAGCCACAGTCCCACTGCGGGCAGCGCTCACCCGCAACTCGTAGGACTCAAGCGGCCGCGGCTCACTGTCCCGCCTCGGCACAGGGACCGAAGCCGGCGCCGAGGTCTCCAGCAGCGGCAGATAACGCACCGGCGGCGTCTCTACCGGGGGCTGCTTGCCGAGGAGACGGAGGAGACGATCCTTCACTGCTCCCCCTCCCGGCCCTGCCCGGAGGGCGGCTGAGCGGTCACGGTGTGGTAGCCGGTCTGCGGCTCGTAGCGGGTCTCGACGTTCACGAAGCCGAGCGTGCGGGCGTTCTCAGCAAGCGCGACGGTACGGGCCACAGCCCCCGGCTGGTCCTTGTGAAGAGACTGGAGCTCCATCACGCCCACTCCCCCACCGTGTTGCCGCCCACCGGACGCCGAAGCCGCGCCTCGAACAGACGCCGGCCGTGCTCGTCACCGACACGCCTCGCCCAGGCGATCAGGCGCAGAAACTGGGCTCGGGAACGGGCAGGAGTGGGGCGGTACAGCGCGAGGTTGATCCCGGCGGTCTCGGTCGGCCGGGCGACAAGGGCGCTCATCGGGCCGCCTCCGGGGTGACGTCGAACAGCGGACCGAACAGGGCGGTCATGATCGCCCAGGCGCCAGCGCGAGTGATCTGCGCCGGAGAGTAGGCACCGAAGATGCCCTCGTGGATGGGGAGGAAGCGCACGGGGTTCGGCGCGTCGTCGGGGAGGATGCCGGCGAGCGCGGCCGGGGTACCGGTGCACTTCTCAAGAAGAGCTGCCATGATGGTGCCGTTCCTTTCTGCACCCAGGTTTCCTAGGCCTGTGCGGGTGCGGATGAGGTTTGGGGCTCGGTGTTGACGCACCGGGCCCTTTGCCGTTTTCGGTTAGGCCACAGCCTGTTCGAGCACTTGAAGAGCTTCGATGTAGCGGCGAAGGCGGTCGCCCTTTGGCTGGCGGATCCCTCGCTCCCAGTGGCCGATGGCGGCTTCGGTGACGCCCACCGCTTCGGCGAGCTCGCGCTGGGAGAGTCCGTGGCGGCGACGCAGTTCGGCGCGCCGCGCGGGCGGCGGCAGGGCGGCATGGACGCGCATGCGTGCACGCAGCCGGTCGGCTGTCGTTTCCATATTCGCAATGGTAGGCGTACAGCATCACTACAGTCAATGGCGTGCGCCGACCGCATCATTAATGCCCTGAGGTCATCCGCGCAGGTCAGCGCCAGTTGACGTCAAACTTGCACCGGTGTCAGATTGCCCAGGTGAACCCCACCGCTGCGCACCCCACCGGAAATAGCGACCAGGCGATCGGAGACTTCCAGGTCGTCCGCGTCACCGACCCCGCGCAGCTTGAAGCCGGCCACGTCGCACTCGTCCAGGAACACCAGCGCGACGGATGGAGCTGGGCCGCAACAGTCACTCGCGGCCCTAACGGCCTCGCCGTCTCCCATCTTGAAATCCAGCCCGACAACCCAGGCGCCACCATCACATCCAAGATGCTGCGCAGCATCCCCCTCGGCGCGATCACATCCGCGGTCCAAGCCTGGCTCGAAGCGTCGGAGATCCCAGAGCTCAGACCCTCACTCGGCTACGAGTCCGCACAGTTCACCCGCGGGTCGCGACCGGAAACTGCCCGACCGGGACGCGCACCACTGACCGATACCCTGCTGCGCGACGTCGCCGAGGGCTACCTCAAGGAGACTGGGTCAGGCAAGCCGCGCGGGGCGATCAAGCGGCTGGCCGAGCGGTTCGACAAGCCAGAACCGACCGTGTCGCGCTGGGTAGTGCGAGCCCGCCGGGAGGGGTGGCTCGGCCCCGCCGCACCGGGACGTGAGGGCGCAGAGCCGGGGCCGCGCTTGCTGGAGGCGCGCGAAGCAGGCGAGCAGGCCTAGCAGACGGGTCGAAGCAGGTGATCGACGTCCCGGGCCTGCCGACCATCTACCAACGTACGAGATTTCGTAGGTGCTTGGCAGTATGGAGGGCGCGCCAGCGCAACCAGGCGCTGCGGCGACCGAGGGACACCGGACCCGCAGGCTGGCGCAATCCTGGCAGTCGGGTGACGATGGTCAACCGCTCGCCGCTGCGCCCTGGCTGGCACCTCAGACTTGGTGACGTACAGGTTTTCCCTCGTCCACGCGTGGGGGTGAGCCGAGGTCGCGAGATTCGCGCACCTGCCACGAAGTGAACGGCTGAAGCGCTACGGTGGCTTGGCGCCAGCGTTCTGCCGCGCTGGCACAGTCGAACGAGCCACCCTGCCAAGGACCCCGACTCCCCGGGAGTAGTTGTAATGAGCGACCAGCTGTGGACCATCGAGCGCATCAGTGACGCGCTGGGGTCCCCTGACCTGACCCAGCGGTTCCTCGGGGAGATCAACAAGGCGCCGGCTGCGCAGCTGCTTCCAGTGTTCGCGAAGTGGCAGGGGATCGCCGAGTCCACGATTGCGGGCGTCGAACGTGCGCGCGAAATTGCCGCTGCCGCGGCTTCCGGCGAGCCCACCCCCGGAGAGTGGGAGGACGTAACGGAGCAGGTCAGGGCCGACGCAGAGAAGCTCCGGGCGCGCAGCGCCGCGTGACTCACTGTTTCCCGCACATCGACGCTGGGTGTTCACTAGGCTGACCGCGACAACCCCGTGACCGGGCTGCCCAACGGCCCGGAGGAGCCCCTATGGGCCCCGTCAGCGTAGGACAGGATCACGAACCATGATCTACCGCCTCCATCAGGACCGCACCGTTCGTGCAGTGCGTGCCAGTCTGCCCCAGGCGGCCGCCGACGAGCTGACGCTGGCCCTGGACGACATCCTGCCAGACCCCAAGGCGGGGACTCAGCCGTACGGGATCGACGACGGTGTTACCCGGATGCTGGTCTTGTCTCGTTCGATCGCCGTGCTGCTGATCAACGAGGAGACCAGCGTCATCACCCTGGTGAGCATCACGCACATGGGCTGACCCCGAACGCACAGCTGCGCCCCACTCCGGATCTCCGGGTGGGGCGCAGCTGCGTTCTCAGCGCACGTGGTTGACGAACGCCCTGGATTTGTCGTGCAGGTCGACGGTGGTGCCGCGGCCGACAACCAGCGGGGTCGGCCGCGCCGAGTAGACGTCGACCGCGGCGGTCTCGCCCGGGTCCGCGGCCAGTAGGAGCGGCGACAAGTCCGCGCTCGACCGCGGCCAGGTCGTTCACCTCTGCCGGCATCGCAAGCCCGACCGGCTTCTCCCCCAGGGACGGCTCCGGGTCGGAGCGATCGCCCCACTGCTCGCCGAGCGTGCTCACCACGACGATCTGCCAGCGGGTCGTCCGGCCGCTGGCCTCGACGACGACACCGTACGGAGGCCGGCAGCTGCCAGCGTCGCCGAAGGTCTTCGCCGCGGCGCCAGGCAGACTGGCGGCGGCATCGAGGAGGAGCCACTGGAAGCGGGCAGAGCGCATGAACGTGCCTCCTGGGGCGGGAAGTCCACCACAACGCTCAGGACCTGCGCGGTCATCCACTCCGCCTACATCCGCCGCATGGATGCGGCACTGATACGCGGCGAATGCGCCGCAGGTCAACGGCATAACAACGGCCCCACCCAGTTGGGCGGGGCCGTGATAAGTGGCGATGCGTCAGGCCGGCTGCGGAGGCTCTGCAGTCGTCTTCTTTGGCCGAGCCGTGCCCGATCCGGTATAGCCACGGAACACGTCCTGCACGGTGCTCAGCCTGATGCCCAGCCGGTCGGCGATGGCCCGATAGGAGTGGCCCTCGCCGTGCAGACGCTCGATCAGCTCCTTGCGCTCTTGTGCCCATGCCCGGTTGCGCTTCACCTGGTCGGCCATGATCTGGCTTTTAGCCCGGACTCGCTCTTCCAGGTCTTCGATTCTCTCGACCGCATCGAGGGCGTTGGTCACCTGCCGCACCTCCTCGTCGCCCATTTCGGCCCCTTCTCGTAGCGGCCGCTTGCCTTAACTGTAGGGGACCCCTACAGTGGGAGCAATGCGGCACTCATCAGTGCTTGCAACACAAAGGCCCCGGCCGGCGCTTGCGACGCCACATGGCCGGGGCCAGTCCCACCCTCCACCGCTAAGCACGAGGACAGGACCATGCCCGATCGTAGTGTCACCACCCCGCCCAACGACACCACCCCGCCGCTGCCGGCCCGCGACACCAGCACCAGCTCGTACCCGGGCTCCAGCCACTACAGGCAGCCCGCCGCCACCACCCGCGCGCCGCAGCCCAGCGGAGGCACCCGGTGAACGAGCCTGTCGACCTCGCCCAGCTCTCCGCCGAACTCAAGGCCGAGACCGCGAATCTCCGCGAGCCCGAGCCCTCCGAACCCACCACATTCATCGGCGCGCCCAGCATCGGCCTCGACTGGGCCGACCCGGCTTCGAGGCCCGCGGCGTGGCGCGCCTTCGGGGAAGACGCGTGACCCCCTGCACCGACCTCGTCCCCTGCACCACCTGCCCCGACGAGGTCCCCCACCGCGACATCCGCGAACACGCCGGCCGCCCGTATTGCCTCGACTGCCTCGACGACGTCCAGCAGCAGCACGACAAGGCCACCACCCGGCGGCTCGCCTACGCCGCGTAACCCCTCCCCGAACCGGCCGGGCCCGCCCTCAGCACGGGCCCGGCCACCCCGCCACGCCCGAATCCCCGGAGCACCCAGCCATGACCACCGCCACCCCGCCCGACGACACCGCCGACCCCATCGGCTGGACCGCAGCCATGAACCTCGTCCGCACCGCCGCCGCCCTCATGGCCGCCTGGTCCCTCTACGTCGTCGCCCGCCACTACGACGTCCCCACCCTCCTCGCCATCGCCGCCGGCCTCGTCTACGACGGCGTCGCCTACGTCTGCCTCAAACTCGCCACCGACGCCGTCCGCGACGACCGCTCCGCCGCCGCCCCCATCCTCGCCACCCTCGGCATGGCCGGCCTGTCCGTCTACCTCAACCTCGTCCACGCCCGCTTCACCGGAGGCGGTCGGCCCGCCGAGGTCCTGTACGCATCCCCGGCTGTCGCCTTCCTCCTCGTCTCCGCCCTCTCCTGGGCGGCCGAACGAGCCGCCTGCCGTGGCACCCGAGGCGAGACCCCCATGCGCATGCCGGCCTACGGCTTCCTCGGCTGGGCCCTCGCCGGCGGCAAGGCCTACCGGGCCCTCAAGAAGCAAGCGGTCGCCCACGTGACCAGCGGCGCATCCGTGCCGCATCCGCCCGCATCCGCCGTCGAACGCAAGGACCACCGCGCACTACTGCGCGACAAGTTCAGCAAGATGGACCCCGCCGACGCCGTCGAGATCGCCGCCGCCTCCCACCCCGACATGAACCACGCCGAGCTCGCCGAGATGCTCGCCACCTACGGCATCACCGTCTCCACCCTCGACGTCGCACTCATCCTCAGCGAAGCCGCCGTCCCCACCATCACCCTCAACCGCGTCCCCAAGCCCCCGGCAGCGCCCGCGCCCGCCATCGGCGCCCAGATGCGCCCGAATGCGGTACCGAATGCTCCGCAGCTCGAAGGCCTGAACAAGGCCGCCGCGATCATGGAGATGGCCCGGCACCTCGGCGGCCTCGACACCCCCGCCGACGCCATCGCCACCGCCCTCGCCCAGCACGGCCGCCCCACCGACACCGCCTACATCCGGCACCGCCTCTCCAAGGCCAAGAAGAAGGCCGCCGAGGCCACCGCCCAGACCGAGCAGCAGCGCGCCGAGTACGAGCGCCGCCACGGCAACGGCGGCTACGCCTGAAGGACACCCCCGCGCGTACGGGCCCCGCCACGCCGGCCCACGCCCACAACGCCACCAACCAACCCTCCACACCAGGAGATAGCCATGGGCCTCTGGTCCAAGCTCACCGGCGACCAGACCGCCAACACCACCCCGACCGGCCAGCAACGCCGCGCCGAGGCAGTCCGCAAGGCGTCCCGCGACGGCGAGCAGGCGTTCACCCGCCGCGAGCAGGCCCGCGACCGCGCCGCCTACGGCCAGGCCCCCGCCCCGCGCGTCTGGTGGCGCTCTTCCTGACCCGCTGTCCGGGCTCGGCTCCGTCCGGGCCCCTTCTCCCTGAACGGAGAGACCAGTGATCGTCTACCTGCTCTGGCTGGCCGACTTCACGCTGGCCGTGTGGGGCGTCAGCATCCTGGCCCGGGGGTGGCACCGGTGACCGTCCCCCCGCCCCCGACCCAGCCGCCGACCATCGGCTCCCCTCCCGGCGCCAAGTGGTGGAGCAAGGGCGGCCCGTGGAGCCAGCCCGCTCCCGAGCCCGAGCCCGTCGACCTCCGCAAGGACGACACCAAGGTCCAGACCGAGGACGCAGCGCAGGACGCGTCCGCTCCATTCGACTGGCAGGCATTCGCCGACCGGATGGGCCACACCATCGGCACGCTGATCAGCGAGACGCCCGAGGAGCGCGAAGCCCGCGTACACGCCGAACGCGAGGAACAGTACAAAGCTGCGGGGGAGACCGAGGACCAGCGGAAGGCGCGCCACCGAGCCGAGGCCCGAGCCCAGCGCCGCAAGGCCCAGCGCGCCGCATCGCGGCTGTGGAAGGCCGACCCCGGCGAGCGCGCCCGCCGCTTCCGCCACTGGTGCACCCTCACCGCCCTGTCTGCCAGCGTCGGCTACGGCGTGGGCCTGGTCCAGTGGGTCAGCAGCCTCCCGCCCCTGGTCGCCGGACTATTCGCGCTGCCCGCCGCGTACTGGCTCGACCTTCGCCTGCGCGGCGGTTGGAACAACGCTATCCACATCACCGACCTGCGCGGCTGGCGCAACTGGCGCCGGATCAGCGGCGTGCTGATCGCCCGCGTGCCCATCTCCTCTGTGCTCGCCTCACTCCTCCACCTGGACCGGCTGCTCGCCGCCAGCGGCCACGTGTTCCACCTCATCCACCACTGACACCAAGGGAGTTCACCATCATGTCCGAGCTGTTCGGCGCATTCGGGTCCGGCGGCGTGTGCCTGGCCATCGCGGTGTGGGTGATCATCGGCCACCGGGGCAAGGGCAAGCTCGCCGAGAAGCACGAGGACAGCCACACCGCGTGGTGGATGATCCTTTTCGGGATCTTTGCCGCCGGGGCCGGCCAGGCGTTCAGTGCGCCCGGCAAGGTCGGCGACGCCATCACCCACGCCTTCACCTCCCAGTCCGCCGCGTTCGGCTCCGTCGGCGTGGGCGCGGTCGCTCTGATCCTGACCCTGATCCTCTTCGGCACCAAGCCCCGGCCGATCCTGGACAGCATCCTCGGGCCCACCCTGCCGAGCGTGTACGCCGCGGCCGGTGGGCTGTGGGCGCTGCCCCTCGCCGTGATCGGCTCCGTGCTCAAGTCCCTGTTCGGTGCCTGATGAAGCGCTACCTCGAAGGGGTCTCGCTGGCCGCGTTCGCCCGGGGCAACCGGCGTATGCTGGCCCCGCTCAAGGCCCGGCACGCCGACGCCAAGGCAGGCCACACCGAAGCCCTAGCGGCATGGAAGGAGCGCCGCGCCAAAGCCCGCGAGATCAAGAACCCGGAAGAGCGGGCGGCAGCGCTCGAAGCGCTCAAGGGTGAGCGGCCCACCCACCCCGTCCTGGTCGCCACCGGATGCGCCGTGGTCGCCGCCGTCGTCGTGTGGCCAATGCTCCACGGACACCACGCCGCCCTGCTTGCAGGGGCAGCAACCCTCTGGGTGCTGGCTGCCCTGATCATCGGCCAGGACAACGCGAACACGCCCGGCACAGCCACCACCGACCGGAAGGCCGGCGCCGAGGAGTCCATCCCGGACGACGGCGAATGGATCCAGGAAGCCCCCGCCCAGAACGTGCTGTGGGCCCTCATCCGGCACACCGCCAGCCTCACCAAACAGGGCACCGCCGCCCACCTCCAAGCCATCCTCGACGAGGGCCAGAAGCGGGGCGAGTTCGACGGCTGGACCGTCACGGACCTCGGCGACGAACTGGCCGCCCTCGGGGTCCGCGTAGTCGAGGGCAAGAAGCTCACCGTCGACGGCAAGGACCGCAACCGGAAAGCCGTCCTCCTGACCGACCTCCCCGAGGCCGACCCCGCGCCCGTCCCGGCCATCGTCCACAGCGCCGCGTGAACGGGCTCCCCACAGCCACCCGCGGCCCACCCCCGAGCCAGCCAGTAGGCGGTAGGAACCGCAGGTCAGAGCCCCTCCTACCGCATCCCTACCAGCCCCCTACCGGGCCTCCCTACCCGACGACCTACCAACACCGGAGAAACCATGACCAAGACCGAAGCCATCGCCAATGCGGCCCGCGAGGTCATTGCCCACGGCGGACCCGCCTGCCTCACCGACCCCCACATCGCGCTCCGCGCCATGGACGACGCGCTCGCCCTCGGCGCCACCGAGGACGACATCAAGGCCGAGATGCGCCGCCAGCGCGAGGAGAACGCGTGATGACCATCGACCAGCAGCTCGCTGCCGCCGAGGCCAGGCTCACGGAGCTGCAGCAGCGTTTCATCGAGTGCGCCTTCGAGGCGGATGAGCGACGCCGTCTCGTCGACCAGATCTACGAAACGCGCCGCGAGATCACCCGGCGGTACGGCCTCTTGCCGGCCGCCTGACCTCGCCCCGGGGCGGCCGCCACGCCTGCCAGCAAGCCGGCCGCCCCGGGCCCTCCACCACCCATCACTGAGCAGGGAGACGCCCATCATGGCCCACTGGCTGACGGGACTGAACACCCGCAAGTCGATCTCAGACCCGATCCAGGCGTGGAAGGCCCGCGGTTGGGTAGTGGAGGTCGGCATCACCGAAGACCGCTCGAAGCTGTTCGCAATAGCTGGCCACGCCAACGCTGCCTGACCGAGGAGAACATGAACCTGATGCGATGCGCAGGCCGCGACGAGCAAGGACCCTGCATGGACATCGGCGAGGATCTCGGGGCAATATTTCTTTGTCGGCGTCACTCACTCGTCGTCGCGGCCGCGTTGCTGCCGAGACTCATGAAGGACACGACCCGACACCTGCTGCTCTCGGCAGCCGAGGAAGCTAGCGCGCAGACGCAAGCCGCCGAGCTAATCGAGCAGGCCGAGTCGCTGCTACCCGAAACGCTGATGGACGGCCGCCATGCCCCGGTGACGTACTTCATCACCAACGGCTCGCGAGTAAAGATCGGCCTTACCTCGTCGCTTCGATCCCGGGTGGCTGCGCTGTCCCTTCGGCCTCAAGACGTCGCTTGCGTCCTGGCTGGCGGCCGAGACCTGGAGCGTGCACTCCACCGACACTTCTACGAGTGCCGAGTAGGCGCAACGGAATGGTTCGAGCCCGGCGAAGCGATGACGGCGTACATGCACCGAAAGATCGCCGCAGCCGCACCCCCGATTCCAGTCACGCCCGCCAGACGCCTCGAAGAGCCAGCACCTCCGGCTCCACAGCCGAGCGTCCCGACCCGGCCGCTCACCTACTACCCGGACGGGCAACCGGTCGCCTTGAACGAATGGCCCAACCTGTACAAGGTGTTCTGCCAGCTCTGCGAGGACCAGGGCTTCGCCACGAAGCAAGACCTCGTTGATCACGGGCAGTTCGGCTCCCGAGACACGATTCGGCGGGCGCTGGAGACCTGGGGGGAACACGGAGTCCTGTCCGAGAAGGCCGGGAAGGTCGAGCGGTTCTACCTGCCGCCGGCCGACGAGCAGTAGACCGGCGCCCCACCTGCACCTGCTGTAGGTGGGGCTTCGTCATGATCGGTGCCACACTTGGTTGATCACCCCGCCGCCCCGGGAGGACCAGCATGCACACGACCCCCACCCCGTGCCCCGGACCGTGTAACCGCGCCTGGCGCGACGCCGAACACACCGGCCTCCCCCACGACTACACCCCCACCTGGGGTCAGAGCGTCCACTGCCAGACCTGCCAGGACCGCACCCGGGCCGACCTCATCGAGCTTCCCGAACTCCTCACCGCCATACAGATGGAGGCGGTCCACGGCACCGCCCGGCCGGCGGACGTCATCACCAGCCGGCCCGCCGGTGTCGCGCCCTGGCCCGGCCAGGCGTCGCGGCTCCTCGTCGACCACATCCTCGGTGGCTTGACCGAGATCGAGGACGACGTTCGCGAACTGCGCGGCCTCGCCCCGCGCCCGGCCGCCGTTCGGGAGGGCGCCACCATCATGGCCACCGTGGACTTCCTCACAGTCCATCTCGACTGGATCCTCGAACACCACCCCGCGGCCGGCGAGACCCATGAGCAGGGCAGCGGCAATCCCGCCTCCCAGATCCGTGCCTTCAACCGCACGGCGAAGCGGTTCACCGCCCGCGACAACCGCATGGAGCAGAAGGCGGCCCCGTGCAAGCGCTGCGCCTGGCGGTCCCTGGCTTTCGCTGACGGCGCCGACTATGTCGAATGCCGGAACTGCGGGCTGCTGATGACCCCGTCCGAGTACGAGGACTGGGCTGGCGAGGTCGCCGCGGACACGCCCAACCAGCGCGCAGCTTGACGAATCCGGAATGCATGTAACACTTTTCCCCGTACCCCCATGTCTTCGACCAGGCCCCGGCCGCTTCACGCGGCGCGGGGCCTTCGTCGTTCCCGGAGGAGGCCACGTGATCCACCTCGACGCCGACCTCCGCAGCCTCACCTGGACCACCCAGCAGGCCGCCGAAGCCGCCCGGGTCCCTCCAGGGCGGATCCGGATCTGGGCGCACCGCGGCAAGCTCAGGCCGGTGAACCCCCGTGCCACCAGGCCCCGTTACCGGGCCGCCGAGGTACTGCAGGTCGAAGCCGAGATGCGCACCGCCCGGCCTCAGGCCGCCTGACCCCCTGAACTCCCCGCCGTGTGCCGCGCATAGTGCCGCAGGCCGGCGGGGACGGCCCGCCCTGAGGGCGGCGGGCCCCGGCTCGCGGCCTGGCCCCACCATCCCGCCAGGCCGCGAGCCCCATCAACCGCCGGAGGTGTGCGTGGCCGCTGACGAACTTCCCGCCCCGACTGCCCAGCCCGTCACGTTCGAGACGGCACTCGGCAATGCCGCCAGGTTGCTACGCAGCGCCGAGTTGGAGACCAACCTGCCAGTCATGGAACGTCTGGAGCGGCTCGCGGACTCGTGGATCGCGATCGCACGCACCCTGACGGAGGCTGGTTCGTGACGGCCGACCCGCAGCGTGCCCTGGACGCGCCGTTCACCGTCCCGGACGAGTGGGACCCGATCCCCGGCACCTGCTCACGCTGTAGACGCCCCGCCTGGCTCGGCGAACGGAGCTGGTGGCACGACGGCCCTACCTGTCGGGCGCGTCGCACCGACTACATCACCGCCCCCGTGGCCGCCGAGTTCATCCCAAGCGGCTACTGACCCGCCCCGCCCTCACCACAAGGAGATTCCGCATGTCCATCGCCGACGACTTCCACGCCCTCGCCACCAAGCTCCAGAACGAGGGTCACCACCTCGCCGACGAGGCCCACAGCCTCTGGGCGCGCCTGCGCGGCGACGAGACCGCCCTCGCCACCGAAGTCACCACCGACGCCCGCCACATCGCCGTGACCGCCGGGCCGCTCGTCGCCGAGGTCAAGGCCGACGCCGCCTCCATCAGCGAGGACGTCGCCCAGGAGGTCAAGGCCATGGGCGCCGAAGCCGTCGCCGATGCCAAGGCCGCATCCGCCGCCGTCGAGAAGCCCGCCCCGCAGGCCTGACCGTGGCCGCCGGCAACAAGCCCGTCTGCGGAGCCAAGACCAGGCAGGAGGAATCCGCCGACTTCTGCGGCCTGCGCGCCGGCTGGGGCACCGACCATCCCGGGACCGGAAGATGCCGCCTCCACGGCGGCAACACCCCCGGTCAAAAGGTCAAGGCCGCCCAGGAGATCGCCGAGAGGGAGGTCCGAGCCGTGCTCGCCGAACTCGACGTCCAACCCGTCGACGACCCGCTCACGGCCCTCATGCAGCTCGCCGGCCAGGTCGTCGCATGGCAGACCGCCACCGCCACCCTGGTCAACCGCATCGGCAACGAGATCCGCTACGAGGGCCATGCCGGCGCCGAACAGCTCCGCGCCGAAGTTCAGCTCTACGAACGGGCTATGGACCGGGCGAACA
Source organism: Kitasatospora sp. NPDC023118 (assembly GCF_055560875.1). Lineage (NCBI taxonomy): Bacteria > Bacillati > Actinomycetota > Actinomycetes > Kitasatosporales > Streptomycetaceae > Kitasatospora > Kitasatospora sp. NPDC023118. Next base: position 22,858 of record NZ_JBVHHW010000037.1, on the reverse strand, counting down.
CCGTGCTGTCCTCCATCGCCCGGCTCGACATCGAAGCGAGGCTGGCTGCGATCTCTGAGGCCCAAGCCGATCGAGTCCTCGGGGCGATCGACGCCCTTCTTTCCCACCTCGGCATCACCGGCGTCCAGGCTGCGGAGGCCAAGAAGGTCGCGGCGCGGCACCTGCGCTCCGTGTAGGCGGCGAGGAGGTGGCCGGTGCGGGCAGACCCCCTTGCTCTCGCCGCACGGAGGCTCGAAGAGCACGGTGCGCAGCATGCGCGGGTCGACCAGTACGCCGCAGACCCGGCCCTGTGGGCGCGGGAGAAGCTCGGCGAGCATCTCTGGTCGAAGCAGGTCCAGATCGCCTCCTCCGTGAGGGACAACCGGCTGACAGCCGTCCAGAGTTGCCACGGCGTCGGCAAGTCCTTCGTCGCCTCGCGCCTGACCGCATGGTGGCTCGACACCCATCCGGCCGGCGAGGCCCGTGTGGTCACCACCGCCCCGACCGGCGACCAGGTCAAGGCCATTCTGTGGTCTGAGATCAACGCGGCGTTCTCCACCGCCGCCGCACGCGGCACCCCGCTGCCCGGGCGGATCAACGAGACGGACTGGAAGCTCGGCAAGCGGCTCATCGCCTTCGGGCGCAAACCGAGCGACTACAACCCGCACGCGTTCCAGGGCATTCACGCCAAGTACGTCCTGGTCATCCTCGACGAGGCCTGCGGCATCAACAAGCAGTTCTGGACTGCGGCGAACGCCATCGCTACCGGCGAGCACTGCCGGATCCTCGCGATCGGCAACCCCGACGATCCCGGCTCCCAGTTCGCGCGGGTCTGCGCGAACACGGACCGGTGGAACGTCATTCGGATCTCGGCGTTCGACACCCCGAACTTCACCAGCGAGTCTGTGCCGGACGAGCTGCGGCCGATGCTCGTCTCCAGTGCCTACGAAGCGGACATGCGGGCCGAGTTCGGCGAGCAGTCCCCCACCTACATCTCCAAAGTCCTTGGAGAGTTCCCGTCCGATGCGGAGGACGGCGTCGTACGGCTCTCTGCGATCCGCGCCTGCGCGCTCCCCCCGGAGCAGCCGCTCAGGTACACGGACCTCGCGCCGGTCGAACTCGGCGTCGACCTCGGCGCCGGCGGCGATGAAACCGTCATCCGGGAACGCCGCGGTGTTCGCGTCGGCCGCGAGTGGCGCAGCCGCGAAAAGGACCCCACCAAGGTCGTGCACGCGATCGTCGCGGCGATCCGCGATTCGAAAGCCGTGAAGGTGAAGGTCGACTCGATCGGCATCGGCTGGGGCATCGTCGGGACCCTGCGGGAACGCCGGGCCCAAGGTGAACACGACGCGGAGATCATCGGCGTCAATGTCTCCGAGGCGAGCACTGAGCCCGCCAAGTTCGCCCGGCTGCGGTCCCAGATCTGGTGGCAGATCGGACGGCAACTGTCCGAAGACCGCGGCTGGGACCTGTCCGAACTCGACCCCGATGACCGGGAACGGCTCATCTCCCAGCTCACCGCGCCGAAGTACTCGATCGACGCCGCCGGCCGAATCGTCGTGGAGCCGAAAGCCGACACGAAGAAGCGGATCGGCCGCTCACCCGACAACGCGGACGCCCTGCTCCTGGCGTTCTTCGACGGCAACGGCCTGGATGCGCACGCGTGGCTCGCCTACGGGCGCCGCAAGGCCGCGCAGGCCCAGCCGTCCAACGCCGAGACGAAAGACGCCCCGGACCCGGCACCGAAGCCAGACGACCCCACCGCAGCACGCAAACGAGCACGCGACGCCGCGATCCGCCAACAGCGCCAATAACCCCTGACGGGAGGCGGCGTGGGCATCCGGAATCGCATCGCCAAGGCCTTCGCGGCCGGCAATCGGGTGCCCGCACAGATCGAAGCGGCCGAGCAGGCCGCCCAGATGACCTCCCAGACACCGTTCTCGCCCGGCACCCCGCAAATGCCGTTCGACGGCTACTCGCGGCAGCCCCGCAGCCGGGACTTCCAAACCGGCGTCAACATCGCCGCCCGGCCCCGCCTCCACGAACGCGTCTCCTTCCACACCCTGCGCGGGCTGATCGAAGCCTACGACGTCGCGCAGGCCTGCATCTGGCACCGGATCGACTCCATCCGGGCCCTGGACTGGGCCCTCACCCCGGCCCGCGGCTTCCACGGCGACGCCGAAGCGGCCATCGCCAAGGGAATGGCCGTCCTCGCCAAGCCCGACCGGCAGACACCGTTCGCGAACTGGTTGGCCACATGGCTGTACGACGTCCTGGCGTACGACGCGGGCACCCTGTATCGGCTGCGGAACCGCCGCGGTGACGCCATCGGCCTTCGGGTCGTGGACGGCACCACCATCGCCCCGCTGCTCGACTACTGGGGCAACATCCCCGAGCCGCCCGCCGAGGGCTACGTCCAGTACGTGCAGGGCCTCCCCTGGAACTGGCTCACCAGGAACGACCTCATCTACCAGCCGTTCCGGCCGCGCGCCAACAGCCCGTACGGCACCGCCCCGCTGGAGACGGTCCTCCTCAATGCCAACACCGACCTGCGGTTCCAGTCCCACTTCTTGGCGCGGTTCACCGAGGGCAACGTGCCGGAGGCGTTCGCGTCCGCACCGGAGACCTGGACCCCCGACCAGATCGAAGAATGGCAGTCCGTGTGGGACGCCATGATGCTCGGCGACCAGGCCGCCCGGCACCAGATCAAGTGGATGCCCGGCGGCTCCGGCATCACCTGGAGCAACGAGAAGGACTTCTCCGACACCTTCTCCCTGTTCCTGATGCGCAAGACCTGCGCCGCCTACCACGTCGTCCCCACGGACCTCGGGTTCACCGAGACCGCCAACCTGTCCTCCTCCGAGTCACAAGGAGACGTCCAACACCGCGTCGGCGACCTCCCGCTGATCGCCTACATCCAGTCGGTCCTCAGCGGCTTCCTGCAGGACGACCTCGGTCTGCCGATTGCTTTCAGCTTCGACACCGGGCAGGAAAAGGAGGACCGCCTGCAGCTCGCGCAGGCGTGGCAGGTCTACATCGAGACCGGCATGGCCTCCGCCGACGAAGGCCGCGAGGTGCTACTGGGCCTGCCCGCCGACCCGACCCGGCCCACCCCCCGGTTCTTCAGCACCCCCCGCGTCGGCCCGATCCCGCTGCTCGCCATCGACGGCATCGCCGGCAAGGTCGACCCCGAGACGTACGGCCCGGCCAAGGACCAGCCCGTCCTGGACCAGCCGTTCGTGCCCCCGCCCGGAACTGTGCCGGCTCCCGGCAGCACCGACCAGGCAGCGTCGGCCGCCGCCGAGGACGCGTACCAGGCGCAGTACAACGAGCTCGTCCACGCCTCGGACGTGGCCAAAGACGCCGCGGCCGTGCCGGCAACGCCGACCGGCGGCATCACCTCGGCCACCGGCATCACCGGCTACGACCTCGTGGGCGTCGACGACGAGGACGAAGACGAGGACCGCGAGGGGCTGGCCAAGCAGGAGCTGGCGGCCTTCCACCGGTTCGCCCGTGCCCGGCGACGTGACGGTCGCTGGCGGGACTTCACCTTCCAGCACGCCGCACCGTCCCGCGCGCGGCGGCTCAACCAGAGCGGTCGCCTCGCCGTCCGCAAGGCCGCTGGCGAGGTCGCCGTCGCCGGGCTCGCCGTGCAGGCGGCCGACACCGGCCGCGTCCTGATGATCCAGCGCGCTCTCGACCCGGATGACCCTGCGGCCGGCATGTGGGAGTTCCCTGGCGGCCACCTCGAAGGTGCCGAGACGCCGTTGCAGGGTGCCTGGCGTGAATGGGCCGAGGAGACCGGCTGCATCCCTCCTCCGGGAGCGTGCACCGGCTCGTGGACCAGCCCGGACGGGATCTACCAGGGCATTGTGTGGGCCGTCGACTCCGAGGACATGGTTCCGATCGCCGGCGGCCGCGACCAGGTCGACAACCCGGACGACCCCGACGGCGATCACGTCGAGGCGATCGCGTGGTGGGACCCGGCGCTGCTCGCCGGGAACCCCGCAGTGCGGCCGGAGCTGCTGGCCGGCCTTCCCGACGTTCTAGCCGCACTCGGCCTGGACGACCCGGCGGACGTGGCGAAGGCCGGTGATGTGGACCCAAAAGCCCTGACGGCTGGCCGGGCTGGGAGCAGGATGAGCGCACCGCCCGTCACTGGGCGCCGCTGATCGCCGCCGCGCTCGGCACCGCACTCACCGCGACGGCCGCAGCACGGCTCGCCCGCACATTCGGCGCGAGCATTGGCGGTCAGGGAACAGACGAGCAGGCCCTGACCGCAGCCGCCGTCACCTGGCTCAGCGGACAGGACGTCACCGCCGGGCCTGCGCTCGCAGAGGCGCTCACCGGCCTCTACACCGACGCCTACCTCGTCGGCACGGCGTCCGCAGCAGCAGTCACCGGAGGCGAGTCCGCCGTCCTCGACGGCTGGCAGCCCGGCGATCGGGCTGCGGCCCAGACCCGCATTGACGACCACGGCACCGTGCCGGCCCTCGCGGTGCTGACCGCCGGGGCCGCAACCGCTGCAGCAGCACTGGTCGCGTCCCGTATCAAGGATGCGGCCAAGGCCCTCGCCACGGGCGTCGCGGCCGGACATGCGCCGCGCACCACCGGCGCTGCGATGCATGCGGCGATGACCGACCCCGACCGCGCCTACGCGAGCGCCATCACCGAAGCCACCCGTGCCGTCACCGCCGGCGCGGCCGACGGCTACCGGCGCACCGGCGTCGCGCTCGGCCGGTGGCAGACCGAACCCGACGACCACGTCTGCCCGGTGTGCGACACCAACGCCGCCGCCGGCTCTGTCCCGATCGGCCACCCCTACCCCAGCGGGGACTCCGGACCGCCCGCCCACCCCCGGTGCCGATGCGCCGTCCTCCCCGCTTAGGAGGTGCTTGTGCCCGAGCAGCGCTATGTCCTGGGTGTCGCCTACCAGGCAGGCCCGGACCCCCGCATCCAGCGCGGCGCCGACGGCGGCCGCGACTACTTCACCCCGGCAGAGCTGGAGAAGGCCGCATGGGGCTACCTCCCCGCGGGCGCCGAGGTCGGACTGTTCCACGCCGACGGCACGACCGGTGCGGCCACGGTCGTGGAGTCGTACATCTACCGGGGGCCCGACTGGGACCTCGGCGATGGCCTGGTCGTCAAGGCCGGGGACTGGCTCGTCGGGGCGATCCTCGACGAGCCCGCCTGGCAGCTCTACAAATCCGGGCGCGTCACCGGCTGGTCGCCGCAGGGGTCAGCGCGCCGCATCCCCAACCGGAGTAGCTGATGACCAGACCTGACGACGAGTTCACCCAGCTCGTGGATGCCCATATCCCGCGAGTGGACCTGGTGGACAAGGCCGCCAACGGCACCCGCTTCATCATCGCCAAGCACGCCGACAGGGGTCTGATGGACCCCGGCTTCGTGCGGGAGCTGATCGGCAAGTCCGCACCCGAGCCCACGCCCCAGGAGGAGACCGTGACCATGACCGGCAGCCCCGGGGCCATCGCCAAGCTCATGCACGAAGCCGCTCAGCGCGCACGCCACCGCGGCGATGTCGCCAAGGACGCTGGGATCGGCGCCGACCTCGACGACAGCGAAGACGGCCTCGATCCCACGATGGTCCTCGCCGCCCCCGATGACGACGCGCCCGGCGACCCCAACACCCCTGGCTCTCCGGCGTGGGAGGCGATCGACGCCGCCACCGCCCAGAAGTGGACTTCGATCGCGGTCCGGTTGAAGAACGCGCTGTCGGTGATGGCCGAGCGTGAGCTCCTCGAAGCGGCGAGCACCGACCCGGACGACGCCGAAGATGCGTGGGACCTGCAGGACGCGCAGTGCGCCCTGGACTACGTCATCGACACCCTCGCGTCCTTCGCCGTCGGCGAGCAGGCGGAGGCCGAGCTCTGCGGCGAGGCCATGGCCCAAGTCGGCAAGGCCCTCGACGACTTCGACCCGACCGCGCTCGACACCGTCGAAGCCCTTGGCCAGATCGCGAAGGCTGGCCGTGTCCTCTCCGCCGCAAACGAGGCCGCGATCCGCACCGCTGCCGAGCACCTGCAGAAGGTCCTCGCGTCGCTGCCCGAAGCCCCGGTCGTGAAGACCGCCCACGAGGAGCTCAACATGCCCACGCCCACCCCGTCCGAGGACCGCACTGCGGCGGCCGGCCAGGAGCCCGCGATGGGCACCGCCCAGGTCGAGAAGGCCGCCGAATCGGCTCCCGTCGCGACCGTCGAGGAGCAGCTGGCCAAGGCCGACGGCGAGAAGCCTGCCGTGGTCGTCGTCTACGACCAAAAGGGCCGTCTCATCGGCATCGTCGACCCCGCCGACGTCACCCCGGTCGCCAACGCCGAGGCCGAACCCGACGACATCGACACCGACGACGGCAACGACGACACCGTCGCCCCGGCCGCCGACGACAACACGCCCGACCTCGAACCGCAGCCCGCGGCCGAGGCCGGCACCCCCGCCAACGCACCGTCCGACGACGAGACAGTCACCAAGACCGTCGAGGACGGCACCACCCTCTCGGAAATGTTCAAGAGCAGCCTCCTGGCTGCGGTCGAAGACGTCGTGACGAAGCACAGCGCCGCCCAGGAAGAGCGGATCGCCAAGACCGGCGATGCCGTCCTGGAGCTGGCGGGCCTCGTCGAGACGCTCAAGGGCCGCGTCGGGGTGCTGGAGGAGCAGCCCGCCGCGCCGAGGGTGTTCACCAACGGAGCGATCCCACCTGCCGAGCACCTGCGCGGCCAGGACCACGGCGCCCCCGCGGCCGTCGACGTCGCCAAGGCCCGCGAGCTCAAGGGCGTCCTCTACCGAGGTACCGCCATCGAGCAGAACCAGGCCGCCACCGACATGCAGACCGCCGCCATCGCCGCGCTCCAGGCGATCCACCAGCGGTAGCCCCGCCCGCACCCACAGACCCCGCAGCCCCCGGACGAGCGCCAAGCGCCCCGGGGGCTTTCGCATGCCCAGGAGGCACCCCTTGAGCGCACCGCTCGCCAACGTCACCGAGGACACGCTGGCCGCCATCAGCAAGGCGCAGACCAGCGGCATCCTCAACAACACCGGCATCTGGTCCTACGACCTGTCCGAGCTCGTCTCCCTCATCCCGGTCGTCACCCCGTTCCGCGACATCGTTGCCCGCGTGATGAGCCCTAACGGCAACCCGTACGCCGTGTGGCGCGCCATCATGAACCTCACCAACAGCCAGCCGAGCCCGGCCATGGGCTTCGACTACGCGGCCAACGAAGTCGCCTTCCAGGAGCAGGATTTCCAGGCCCGCTACAAGCCGACCGGCTTCGCCGGTCTCGTCACGCAGGACGCCTACGATCTGGCGCACGGCTACGGCGACCCGTTCGCCATCGCCACCTTCCAGGTCCTCAACCAGGTCCTCATCGGCGACGACCGGCAGCTCATGGGCGGCCAGTCGTTCCCGCTCGCCCGGCCCGCCGCGCCCACTCTCACCACGTCGACCACCGGCGGCACCATCGCGGCGACCACCACCGTGTACATCGGCGTCGCCGCCCGTACCGGAACCGGCTACTACTACGGCAACGGCAACAGCCAGGGCAACTCTGCGAGCATCGCCACCGGCGCCGGCAGCACCAACACCGTTTCCGCGACCGTCGGATCGGTGCGCGGCGCGGTCGCCTACGACTGGTTCCAGTCCAGCAACGGCACCACCTGGTACTACTACACGACCACCACGGTCAACACGGTCACCATGACCAAGGTGATCGCGTCCAACCAGGCGCTGCCCGCGCTCACCGCGGCCCCCGACCTGTCCACCTCCTGGCAGGGCACCGCCAACGCCTCGCCGACGTACAACGCCGCCGCCGACAACGGCTCCGCCGCGCCCGCCGAGTACGACGGCTTCCTCGCCTCCCTCGCAGGCGACTACAACGGCGCCGGCCAGTGGTCCCAGCCCGGAACGGGCACGCCGAACCCGTCGATCAACAACTCGCTGAACGGGGCGTCACTCACCCTCACCGGCGGGTCGATCACCGAGATCGAGAACCTGCTGTTCCTGCCGCTGTGGCAGCAGGTCAAGTGCTCCCCGACCGCGATCATGGTCAACGCGAGCCAAGCGCAGGAAATCGCCAACCTCATCCTCGGCTCGTCGTCGGCGACGACCTACCTCAACACCGACGCCTCCGGCCGCGTCTCCGTCACCGCCGGCGGCCGGGTCGGCGAGATCGTCAACGCCCCCGCGGGCGGCGTCACCGTGCCGATCGAGGTCCACACCTCCCTCCCGCCGGGCACCATCATCGCCCGCACCGACCGCGTCCCGTTCCCGCAGGCCAACATCAGCTCCGTGCTGGAGTACCGGGCCCTGCGCGACACCGCCCAGTTCGACTACGGCATCTCCCGCATCGCCAACACCCAGGGTGGCGGCCCGAGGCGCGAGTTCGAGATTCGATCTGTCGGCAGTTTCATCAACCGAGCGCCCGTGGCGATGGCGACTCTGCAGAACGTGGCCTGACACCCGCCGTGGCGCGTGGCCGCCAGCCGCATAGCAGCGACCACAGGGGCCGGGATCCGACTGCTCCCGGCCCCACCCTTGACGACCAGGAGGTCCGATGCCCCCGGCACGCGCGGGTGTCCCATACCCCAACTTCACCGCCACGCAGGAGCTGTTCCGCGCCGACGGGCTCACGCTGAGCAGCAACTCGGATACCGTCACCGCGAACATCACCAATCAGGTCAACGGGGCTACCGGCGGCCTGATCGACGTGTCGTCAGTGTCGAACGGCCTCCTGGTCGTCAACGTCACCAATGCTCCGACCGGCACCTCCCCCGGCCTGGCCGTCGACGTTCGCGACGCGTTCGGGAACTAGGTCCTCACCTCGAATGCGACCGCGATCTCCGGTGCTGTTCTCAACTTCGCCGGCACGGTCGCAGGCAACATCTCGACCGGCTACAACCTGACCTACAGCGGTCGGATCCGGTGGACCATCACCGGGACTGGCAGCCCAACGTTCACCGGCGTCAGTTTCAGCCTGTTCGGCCGCTGACCTACTCGGGGCCGGCCCTCGGACCCGTTCCCTCACCCTCAAGGAGAGCAGGCATGCGCCTCTACTCGCGTACGGGCGCAACCGCGCTCGACGACCCCCGCCACGGCCGCATCGAGGCCGACCCGGTCCACGGCGGCTTCGACCTGCCCGAGGAACTGGCCGAGGAACTGCGGAGCTTCCCGGCATGGGAGACCGACGTGGAACGTCAGCAGCGCCTCGTCGTGGAGGAGATGGAGCGCCGCAAAGACCCGGCAACGCTGCTCGATGCGGTGCAGCAGCTGGTGCAGGCCGCGCAGGCCGTGAGCGTCGCAAGGCAGGAAGGCGCCAGTGGCGATGAGGATGCCGCTCCGGCGAAGGCCACCCGTGGCCGCAAGACCGCTACCACCCGGGCCGAATCGCCCTCGGCTGAGTAGAGCGACCGCCCCTCCATTTCGCCGCGTCGATCCGACCCTGGGGGTGACCCTGCAATGGCCACGCCCTACATCACGCCTGGGATGCTGCTGGCGCAGCCGGCCGGGATCAGCTGGAAGGTCATCCCGACGCTGACCGCGGACACGCCGTCGCAGGTTGCCCAGCTCCAGCAGGTGTGCTGGAGCGCCACCTCCGTCGTGGACTCCTACTGCCGCCAGCCACTGCGATCAGTGGTCGTCACGGAGACGAACACCGGTCCAGGCGGGCAGCGGGTCGCCGTGGACCGGCACACCCACCTGGGCACGCTGATCGCCAGGCATCGGCACCTGTCCGACGTGTGGGCGGTACTCGTGTCGCCAGCGCGCACGTTCCCCGCAGCCTGGTCGCCGGTTCCCACAGGCCAGTTCCGCCTCCGCACGCCGGTGGCCTTCGCCGGGCCGACTCCCGCGACGGGGCCGTCCGGCGGCAGTGTCATCGATGTGGCCCAGGGCTGGATCGACTGGCGCCAGGGCCGCGGCGGTTGGCAGGTGCAGTCGTCGTACTCGTCAGGGTGGCCGCACGCCAGCCTCACGGCTCCGGCGGCAGCCGGAGCACTGACGATCAGCGTGGATGACGTGACCGGCTGGGGCGGCGCCCACGGTTTGGCCGGGTTCTGCTACGACGGGGCCGCCACGGAGTCAATCGCTGTGAGCAGCGCCGCCGCTACCACGCCGACGATCCTGCCGAACACGACGACCACGGTGCAGACGGGGCCCGGCATGGTCCAGCTTGCGCAGCCCCTCGCCCAAGCCCATCCGGTGGGCGCGGTCGTGTCGGCTCTTCCCGCGAACGTCATCCACGCCGCAGTGCTGGCCGCGACGGTCGAGGCGCTGGAGGGGATCGACGCCATCGCTACGCAGTCCCTGTCCGGGCAACTGGCTGGCGGGACCGGGGCGCTGGCCACAGAGGTCGAGATGCTGCTCGACGACTACCGGCGGATCGCCTGATGGCCCGCCGGCGGCCCAGCTTCGGCGGTGGCGGAGCGACTGGAGCGACCGGAGTCCTGCGCTTCTGGAACCGCACCATCACCATCATGCGCGGCACCACCGTCAACGCGTACGGCGATGCGACCGACGTGGGCGTGCCCACCTACACCAGCGTCCCTGCTGCCCTGGCGGAGACCGAGCAGGTCGTGTTCGATGCGGCGACCCAGCGCCAGCAGATCATCCGCTCCATCACCTGCGTCCTGCCGAACTGGGCCGACGTGCGGACCACGGACACTATCCGCGATGAGACCACCGGCCGCTACTTCATGATCGAGAACATTCAGGAGCAGCCCGGCATCGGTTACTACCCGCCGCCGAAAACCTTGACGTTGCGCATGCGTTCCGGCGTCACCACCGGCTCCGACTGAGGAAGTGCCTGTGACCCACGTAGAGACCGACGGTGCTTGGGAGGACGAGGTCGCCGCCGCCGTGGCACGGCTGTTCAGCGAGAAGCTCGGCCCCGCCATCGCCGCCGACGCCGCCCGCTACTGCCCCGAGGACACCGGGGCGCTCGCCGCCAGCATCGAGCACCATCTGGAGGGCCCGGACCTGGTCGTCTCGGCGACCGGGGGCGCCAACGGCCGAACTTACGCCGCCTACGTCGAGCTCGGCACCGGGCCGCACGTCATCCGGCCCGACGGGAAGCAGGCCCTGTTCTGGGAAGGTGCCGCCCATCCGGTCCGGGAAGTCCACCACCCCGGCACCCGGCCGCAGCCGTTCCTGCGCCCGGCATTGCTCCAGCAGCGCGGCGAATAACGGGGGCCCAAGGTGACCTCCCCCGCTCTTCCGCTGGACGGCACCGACGAACTCATCTGCGCGCAGTGGATCGCCACCATTCCCGGATTCACCCCGGCCATGGTCGGCACGGCCCTGCCGCCTGATGTCAACGCGGATGGGTCCGTGGCCTCTTGGGTCGCCACAGGGTTCGTCACCGTCGCCGTCGTCGGCGGCGGACCCGACCCGCAGCTGCCCGTCAACCGGCCGGTGATGCAGATCGACTGCTGGGCCACCATCCCCGGCAGCAACAAGCCACCATGGAACCAGGCCGCGGCCCTGGCCGGCGCCATCCGCCGGGCAACCTGGGACCGGCGAACCATCGCCCGGCCCCTGCAGATCACGGCCAATGGGGTCGCCTACCCAACGGCGGCCGTGCAGAGCGCATACCTGGCCACCGCCTTTCGCCGTCTCTACGACGACCAAGGCGACTACGCCCGGTACCAGGCGGACCTGGCGCTGTCCTGGGTGACTGTCAACGACCGTTTCTACTGAGCGAGGACGTCATGCCTCTGGTCCGCACAACCTTCTTCCCCGCGCCCGTCGAGGTCCCTGACGACGAGGTGCAGGTGCTCCGTGCGCAGGGCCTCCTGGTCGAGGAGCCCATCCCGCAGCCCAACGTCGATCCCGCACCCGCCAAGCAGGCGCCCAAGCCGAAGGACGTCGTCGCATGACCCGCCTCAGCCTGACCGCGACCACCCAGCCGAAGACCGGCTCCGCATCGCCGCTCAACCTCACCTCGCTGCTGGGCGCCACGACGCTCGGCGCCAACACCGGGGTGTCCTTCACCAACACCGGCCGCGAGGTGCTGCACGTCCAGCTCGGCCAGCTGACCGCGCCTGCCGCGCCCAGCGTGTCCACCGCCACTACCGGCGGCACCGTCGCCGCCGGCACCTACCAGGTCGAGGTCTCCTACACCAACGCGGCCGGCGAGACCGTCGCCTCCGCCTCCGCCAGCGTCACGACCACCGGTTCGACCTCCACCATCACGGTCACCTCCCCGGCCGCCGCGGGCAACGCCACCGGCTGGTACGCCTATATCACCCAGGCCGGCGGTGCCAGCTACACCCGCCAGCAGACCGCCGGGTCCCCGACCGCGATCGGCACCAACCTGACGCTGACCGCCCCGCCCACGAACACTGGCCTCGCCCCGCAGTCCAGCAACACCACCGCGGGCAGCAGCACCGTCATCGTCAACATCGGGACCACCATCGAAGGCCAGTCGGTCTCCCCGATCACGGCTTCCCTCGCCACGAACGCGACCAGCATCGTCGGACCGTTCCCCACGGACGAGAACCAGCCCGGCGGCCTGATCTACGTCGACTTCGGCACCCCGGCGAGCGTCACCGGTGTCGCTCTGGTTCAGAACGCCGGCGTCTTCTGATCCACGTTCCACCGCCCGGTTTCCGGCCCGCTTCGTGCGGGCCTTTCTCATGCCCGCACCCATCACGTAGGGGATGATCCCTTTGGCAGTGAATGCCGCCAACCTGGTTCTCGGACCGGCCCGCCTGTACGTCGCCGCCTTCGGCAGCACCGAGCCCCTCGACTCCGCCGTCACCCCCAACGGCCCCACCACGCCGCCCGGCGCCCCCTGGACCGATGTCGGCGGCACCGACGGCGGCGTCACCTGGGAGGTCGACAACACCTACACCGCGCTGACGGTCGACCAGATCACCATGGACGTCGGCGCCCGCCTGACCGCCATGAAGATGCAGGTCACGGCCAAGTTGGCCGAGATGACGCTCGCCAACCTGCAGACGGCGCTGAACAACATCGGCACCCTGGCGACGAACTCCGGCTACTCGACGCTGGACATACCCGTCACCTCGGCGTCCACCCAGCCCAGCTACGCGGCCCTGATCATCGACGGCTGGGCGCCGATGCTCTCCAGCGGCCAGCCTGCGCTGCGCCGGGTCATCGTCCGCAAGGTGCTGTCGCAGGTGAAGGCGCAGCTCGCCTACGACAAGAAGACCCAACAGGCGTATGACTGCACGTTCTCCGCGTACTACGTGAGCAGCAGCATCCCGCCCGTGCACATCGTCGACCAGACGGCGTGAGCAAGTCCCTGACGTTCCCCGTTGCGAGGAGAGGACCCTGTGGCCGCTAAGGTGACCGCGAGCAAGAAGCCGTCCAGAGGGTCGCTCCCGCCCTCCGCGCCGTCGGCCCCCGCCGAGCCCGCCATCGAGGTGCTGCGTCTCACGACGACACCGCAGGTGGACGAACAGCGGGTGCCGCTGTTCTACATCGACGACGTCGAGTACACGATCCCGGCCCGGCCGCGCATGAACATCGCCCTGCAGTACATGCACCTCGCCAAGGACCAGGGGGACGCCGTCGCCGCGGACTTTCTCCTCGGCAGTCTCCTCGGCGAGGAGGGCTACCGGGCGCTGCGCGAGTATGACCAGCTCACCCCGGAGCAGTTCCAGCACATCACTGACATCGCCACCCGGCAGACCATGGGCGCTCTGGAGCTCCCAAAAGCGTAGTGGACCGGGTGGTCCAGGTCGGCTGGGTGCTGGATCATCTCGATGACCTGGCCAGTGACTTCAACGTCTTCCACCGCGTTCCCGACGTCACCGTCCTCGACGGCCCGACCTTTCTGCGGCTCGCGTGGCGGATGCCCGCGTATGAGGGCGTGATGCGGGCCTGGGTCACTGCCGCCCGGCAGGATGACGTCGGGGCCGCGGGCGCGCCGCGGATGGCGCCGGGCCGCTACGAGGAGATCAACCCCGGCACCCGCACCGCGCTCGCGGCCGACCCGGCATTCGCCAGTCTCTTCAGCTACGGATCGCCCGGGGGGTGAGTCGTGCCCGAGGGCTTTCGCATTGCCAGCGCCTTTGTGACGGTGTCCCCGGACGTCGACGGGTTCCGCGAGGAGCTGCAGGCCAAGCTGGAGGAGGCCACCGCTGGGGCTCATGCCCGGGTCCGGGTCCAGCTCGACACCGGCGAGCTCGACGCCGGCGCCGAACGGGCGCGGGCCACGGTCGATGAGCTCGGCGCCCGCACGGCCCGTCCGAGCGTGCGGCTGGAGGACGGCGAGGCCAGCGCGAAGATCGGGGAGATCCGGGAGCGCCTGGAGTCGCTGTCTTCTACCGACCCGTCGCCGCGGGTGCGCGCGGACATCTCCGACGCGCAGGCCAAGGTCGAGGCGATCGAGGCGAAGATCGACCGGCTGAACTCGGTCATCGCCCGGCCTGCGGTCACCCCGCAGATGGCGTCCGCTCAGGCCCAGATCGACGCGGTGACGGCGAAGCTGGAGGAGCTGAGCAGCAAAGAGGCGACCCCGAAAGTCACCGCCGACATTGCGAAAGCGCAGAGCCGGCTGGAGATCCTGCGGGCGCGCCTGGACGAGCTGCAGACCCGGGACGCGCAGATCCGTGTCCAGGCGGGCGCGGGTCTGACGCGCGCCATGGCGGACTTGGACCGTCTGTTGGCGAAGTTGGCCGAGCTCGACTCCAAGGAGGCCAAGGCCAGGGTCAACCTGGACGACGGCGAGTTCAACGCGAAGGTCGACCGGGCTGAGGCCCGACTCAGGAAGCTGAACGGGGAGTCCGCCAAGCCGCGCGTCGGCGGCTCCGGCGGTGAAGGCGGCCTCGGAGGCCTGTCCGAGTACAAGATGCCGCTGGGGATCGTCGGGGGCATCACCAGCCTCCTGCCCAGTATCGGCGGCGCCGCGACGGGCGGCGGCCTGCTTGCGGGCGCAGGCGCGCTCTCGCTCGGCCCTGTCGCCAAGGCTCTGGGAGACGCCCACCAGGCAGCCCTGAACATCGGCATGCTGCCCCAGCAGACCGCGGCGATCCAGTTCTCGAACTCTGTGCAGCGGCAGGGCGCGCAGGAGCAGGTCACCACCGCCCGCATGCAGCAGGCACAGGATGCGATCACCTCAGCCCGGTCGATCGAGTCGGCCCAGATGAACCTGGCGTCGGTGGAGCGCAGCACCGCCGCCCAGCAGGTGCAGGCTCTCCAGTCGGTGGTGCAGGCCGAGCAGGGCGTCCAGCAGGCCAACTACGCGCTGTCCGAGGCGCAGTACAACCTCAACCAGGCGTGGGAGCGGGCGCGGGAGAACCTGCGGGAGCTGGACGACCAGCTCGCCGACAGCAAGCTGAGCGTGCAGGAAGCCCAGCTCGGCATTCAGCAGGCTCTGTACCAGCAGAAGCTGACCGATCAGAACGCGTACTCGACGCAGCTGGACCGGCAGCAGGCCGCGCTGGCTGTCGCCCAGGCCCAGCAGCGGCTCGTGGACGCCCAGGACCAGCTGACCGCCTCCCAGTACAAGGCCAACTTGGCCAACCAGGAAGGCATCGACGGCTCTCAGGAGATCATCAAGGCGAAGCAGGCCGTAGTCGCGGCCCAGTACGGGCAGACTGACGCCCAGGCCCAGTACGCCATCGCGCAGCAGAGCTTGACGAACACGCAGCTCAACAATGCTTCCCAGATCAGGGAAGCGCAGATGCAGCTGACGGCGGCCGAGCAGGAAGCCGCCTACCAGCGGCAGATGGATGCCCGAAGCGTCGCCCTGGCAGAGCGCAACGTCAGCAACGTGGTCCAGGAGCAGCAGCTCCAGTGGGCCGCGATGAAGGCCACGGAGAACGAGGCCGCCAACCAGCTCGCCAAGGACCTGTCGCGGATGACCCCGGCGATGCGCGCCGTGGTGGAGCAGATCCTCGGGATGAGCGGCGCGTTCACCCGCATGAAGGAGGCCGCGCAGAACGCCGTCGCCCCGGGGCTCGCGCAGTTCGTCACTGGCCTGTCCCAGTCGATGCCCTCGCTCACCGCGGGCGTGTCGGCTATGGGCACGGTCATTGGGCAGGTGTTTGGCTCCATCGGCAAGGCGCTGCAGTCGGCGGCCGGGCAGGACGTCCTCCAGGGGCTGATCAACAACGGTCTCAAGTTGGCGCAGACCGTGATCCCTGCGATCGGCGGTCTCGTCGGGGCGCTGGCGAAGCTCGGCGCGCAGAAGGGCGCGACTGACGGCCTTGGCGGCGCGATTTCCGGTATCGCCAGTGGCCTCACGGCAGTAGTACGGGCCGTGTCCCCGTTCGTTGGGTCGCTGTCGTCCGGACTGTCCACCCTCGGACAGGCCTTGGCGCCGATCGGCTCGCTGCTGGGCACGGTCGTCGGCCAGGCCGCGCAGGCGCTTGCGCCCGCGCTCGCGGCCCTCCTGCCTGCGGTGACGACGCTGACTGGCGCGCTTGGTCAGGGGCTGAGCCCGATCTTCGCTGCCCTTGGGCCGCTGCTGCTGCCGATCGCCCAGGCGATCACTGGCGTCGTTCAGGCGTTCTCCCCGCTGCTGCCGGTCATCGGGCAGATCATCGGTCAGATCGGTCAGGATCTGACACCGCTGCTCCAGGCGCTGCTGCCGGTCGTGTTGCAGCTCGCGCAGTTCCTGGCGAAAGACCTGCAGGTCGGTCTGCTCCAGACCCTGCAGGCGATCCTGCCACTGCTGCCAGTCACCGCTAGGCTGATCGAGTCGCTGCTGCCGCTCGTCAGCCTGGTGCTCAGGATCGCCGGAGTCCTCGTCGACTTCGCCGCCAAGCTGACCGGCCCCGTGATCGGCGCGATCGTCGAGGTGGTCGCGGCGGTCCTCAACTTCGTGTCGCACTGGCGCGAGGCGGTCGACTGGGTCGAGCAGAAGGCGTCGTGGCTGTGGCACGGCGTCTTCGAGCCACTGTGGAACGGCATCCACGACGGCGCCGACGCGTTCGTCAACGGCTTCAAGAAGCTCTGGGGCACTCTCGGGGACGTCTTCAAGGCGCCCGTGAGTTTCATGGTCAACACCGTCTACGACGGCGGCATCGCCAAGCTCTGGAACGCCGTCACCGGCGCGATCGGCATGCACAGCCTGGACCTGCCGATCATCACGGGTTTCGCCACCGGCGGCATCGTCCCGGGCTACGCCCCCGGTCAGGACACCGTGCCGGCGATGCTCTCGCCCGGCGAGGGTGTGCTGGTGCCGGAGGCTGTGCGGGCGATCGGTCCGGACGCGGTACGCGCTTTGAACGCGACCTACGGCGGTGGCCGACAGTCCGTCGGCAACCACTTCTCAGGCGGCGGAATCGTCGGCAGCATCAAGGGATTCGTCGGCGACGTCGGCGACCTGATCGACAAGGCCGTCGACATTGGGAAGATCACCGCGGCGCTCGCCACGGGTAACGGCGACGCCCTGACCAACGCCTTGGCCAAGCTCGTCGGAACCCAGGGCGCCAGCGGCAACTATGCCAAGTTGATGCTCGGTATTCCGACGTCGCTGATCCACACCATGGTGCAGGCGATCCTCGGCTCGCACCCCGCATCGGGAGGAGGCAGTGGCGGCGGTGGCGGCCCGATCCCCACCGGCGACCACCTGACCATTATCGACGCGGCACTGCAGGCTGCAGGCGTGCCCCCGCCGGGCACGCAGGATGAGTGGCGGGCCGGACTCAACACGCTCATCACCCACGAGAGCGGCTGGAATCCCAGAGCCATCAACAACACCGACATCAACGCCCAGAACGGGGACCCGTCCCGCGGCCTCGCTCAGACGATCATGTCGACGTTCCTGTCGAACCACGTGCCCGGCACCAGCACCGACATCTACGACCCGGTCGCGAACGTCGCCGCAGCGATCCGCTACATCGTGGGCCGCTACGGCAGCATCAGCCGCGTCCAGCAAGCCAACCCCAGCCTGCCACACAAGGGCTACGACCAGGGCGGGTGGCTGATGCCCGGCACCATGCCGGTCAACGGCTTGGGCAAGCCCGAGGCGGTACTCACGCCGGAGCAGTCGCAGGCGTTCGTCGCCCTGGCGAGGCACCTCGCCGCCCAGGGACCCGGAGGAGCTTCCACCGGCCGGCAGGTCACGGTCGAGCAGCACTATCACGGCACTCAGCTGCCGACGGTGGAGCAGCAGGCGGAGATGCAGCGGCGTCTCGCGCTCGCCCTCAGCGGCGCCTGACGCCGAGGTCAGGGTGGGCTCGCTCCCGGGTTGCCGTCACGTCTTGGCGATCCGGGTGACGCCCACCCACAGCTGCTGCAGCTGGGCAGTGGTCAGCTTCGCGCTGGGATTGACGTTGACGTTGAACGAGATCGACTTCCCGGGCTGGATGGGTGCTGTCGTCGCATCGACCCCGGGGCCTCCGGGCTGCCCGGTCTCGCTGCCGATTGCCTGGGTTACGTGGAAGGAGTAGCTGACCGGCGCCTGGCAGGGGTTGGTGAACTCGAAGGTCACGATGACCACGTTCACGTCGGCGTGGGCATCGAGGAGTTGGGCCTCGTTGCCGGAGTCGTCGGCTGGGATCCCGCACGGGTCGGCGGCGGTCTTCATGACCTTGACGTCGTCGAGTTCGGGTGCCCCCTGCGCCGGCTTGTAGGGAAGTCGGGCGGCGGGGATCGCCACTTCCAGCTGTCCGGTTGCCACCGCAGTGGGGCTCGGCGTCAAAGTCGGCGTCGAGCTCGGCGTTGAAGTCGTGGTCGCTGGCGGAGTCGTGGTCGCCGACGGGGTCGGACTTGATGCCTCGGCCGGCGGTGAGGCTGCCGGGTGCGCGGTGGTGGTGCTGGCGCACGCGGCGGTCAACAGGACGACGGCCAATGCCTGGAAAGCGCGACGCACGGAACCCCTCCCAGGGGTTGTGGCGGTTTGGTGCGGCCAGTGTGGCAACGCCTAGATCACCCCGTCGTGAGCTTTGCCGGACCGTGACCGATACCGCCGGAGGTGATGAAGGGTGGCGCAGGCCATCGCAGGGCAGCCGTACACGCTGAGCCTGAACTTCTACGACGAGACCACAGGCAAGCTCGCAGACCCGACGTCGGTCCAACTCGACATCACCTACGGGCAGCAGGTCGGCTTCGTGCCGGACACCGCCGGGCCGTACACCTACCAAGGCGCCTCCACGGTGACGTCCGGCCAGGTCTGGCGGACGGGTCCAGGCCAGTACTCCTGTGTCTGGAACGTACCCGCCACCACGGCCCAGGGCGTGTACGTGGCCAACTGGACCTGCGGCTACGGTGTCTCGACCTGGCTCGGCGTCGAGGACTTCACCGTCATGGGCGGCCTCCAGCCACCGGTGCCGGCCGGCGACGTGGGCTTTTGGACCGGCGGCCTGATCTACGGCGGTCTGGACATCGAGTTCGGGCAGATAGACGTCAACGGCATCGCCTGGATCTGGCAGAAGCTGGAGGGCTGGGACGGCCCCGACGTCCAGGGCGCGGGTGTCATCGCCAGGGCCGGCGACCATGGCGCGTGGGCCTCCCCACAGTTCTTCGCGGCCCGCACCCTGACCCTGACCGTCACCGCTTCGGCCCCGACGCAGGCCCTGCGGGACCAGGCGCGCGCTCTTCTCCAGCAGGTGGTGCCGGTCAGTGACCTGGCGATGCTGCGCTACGACGAGCCGGTACCGAAGTTCGCGTGGGTACGCCGCTCCGGGAAGATCACGGAAGCGTACCCGACGCTGGCTGACGTGACTTTCACGATCGGACTGGTCGCCCCGGACCCCCGGCGGTACGCCATGGCACAGAGGTCCCTAACGATCGGCCTGACGCCCGCCGGGGGCGGCGGCACCGTGGTGGAACCCTTCACGGTGCCGTTCGGCCTGGCGCCGGCCGCCGCGCCGGGTGCCGCGGTGGCGCTGAACGGCGGGTCCTTTCAGTCACCCCCGGTTGCGGTCGTAGCCGGCCCGATAACCGGCCCAACCCTCACCAACATGGCCACCAACCAGACCGTGTCCTGGTCCGGCCTGACCCTCAGCACCGGTGACGTGCTCGTCGCCGACTTTCTCAACCGCCAGGCATACGTCAACCCCACCACGCCGTCCACCTCGCCCGGTTTCCCCTCCACCGGGGGCACGTTCTGGCCCGCCGACGTCGGGTCGTCGTGGTGGCAGCTCGGGCCCGGCACCAGTCAGATCGCGTTCGGCGGCACAGCCGGGTCGGGGGCCACCGCCACCTATTACTGGCGCGACAGCTATGTGTAAGGAGACCTCATGGCCACGCAGGTGATCACCTCCTTGCCGATGTGGCTCGCCGGGGCGACGTACGACGCCAACGGCGGCAATGACCTGCGCAACTCCGGAGTCACGGCCTACTTCTACGACCAGGGCATCGCCGCCGGCACCACCATCAGAGTGCTGGGTGGTGTCGTCGGCGGCTCCGGCCTCGGTGTCACCGCGGGCACCGGCATGGCCGTCCTGGTCCAGCCCGGCTCCTACGTGGTTCCCAACACCGCCACCCCGACGGCAGGAGGCTATGCCAGCACCCTGCCCTCCCAGGCAACACTGACCGTACAGACCGCGGACCCGAGCAACGCCCGCATCGACATCGTGGTCGCGTTCGTTTCCGACGTCGGCACGTCGGCATCGTTCGGCGCGATACAGATCATCACCGGCGTGGCGGCCCCCTCACCGGCGACGCCCACCGCCCCGGCGAACTCGATCACGCTGGCCAGGCTGACGGTTCCGGCGGCGGCGACCTCCGTCACCAACGCCATGATCTCCGACACCCGGACGTACACGACGACCACCGGCGGCGTCCTCGTCGCGCCGAAGGGCAGCGTGTCCGGCTACCGGGGACAGGTCGCTTTCGACCCCACCACCGGAGCCTGGTATCACAACAATGCCCCCGGCAGCAGTGACACCAGACTGCATGTCCTGCCGTGGACCCCGATGATCCAGACGCGGACGTCCGGCTTCAGTTGGAACGGCTCCGAGCAGACGGTCCTGTCGACCACGGTCACCACCGACGGCTTCACCGACGTCGAGATCTACTTCAAATGGGCCGGCCTGCAGTGCAACCGAGGGTCGGCGTCACTCGCCTTCGAAGTCGCGTTCGTCATGTACATCGACTCGGTGGCGGTCGACGGGTTCTGGACGCCCCCGCTGCCCGCCGACGGCACAACCTGGAGCGGCGGCTCCTGGTCGTACTTCACCAGCCCCGGAGTCGGTGACACCCCGTCCGCGGGCACCCACACGGTCAAGGTCACCGCATCCAACAGCGGCGGCTACGCGACAACGATCTACTCCACCTCCAACAACAAGACCCTCCTGCGCGTCGGCCCAGAGGCGCTGTGAGCAGCTACACCTACGTCGCAACCGACCTGATCTCCGGCAGGGTCCTCGCCGACAGCCTGCCCATGACGGTGCAGTCGTTCGGGATGCAGCTCAACGGCTCGGGAACCCTGAACGGAACCCTCACCCTCAACGAGCTGTACTCAGCCAACGCCCCGTTCGTCACCGCACTCGAATGCCGCCGCGCCGTCCTGTGGGTGCTGCAGGACGGCTATCCGGTGTGGGTGGGCATCGTGTGGGACTGGCCCGACCAGGGACGCCACGGAACCCTCCCGATCTCCGCCCAGACGGTCGACACCCTGTGGTCCCACCGTCTGATCACCGACACCCTCATCTACGCTCAGGTGGACCTCTTCCAGGCCTTC
The DNA here is from genome assembly GCF_055560875.1 of Kitasatospora sp. NPDC023118. NCBI lineage: Bacteria > Bacillati > Actinomycetota > Actinomycetes > Kitasatosporales > Streptomycetaceae > Kitasatospora > Kitasatospora sp. NPDC023118. The sequence continues at coordinate 1,265 of NZ_JBVHHW010000037.1, read as the reverse complement.
ATCGACCTCGTCTCCTACGGCCTGTCCAAGCAGTCCGGTTTCATCTCCTCCGTGTCGCCGGCCGCCACGCGGTCCCCGGCGTACCTGGCCGCCGTCGCGGCGAACGGCGGCATGTCCCGCCTGGTCATGCCCATGGGCGCCGCGGCCTCGGCCGGGGTGCCGTGGACCGCGTCCTACCAGTACTCCGACCTCACGCAAATCAGCAGCGCCTGGCAGGACATGTGTGCGTCGGGGAACTTGGAGTACGCGTTCGTCCCGGGCCTGGACTCCTCCGGCAACCTAGCCATTTTCCTTCGACTCGCGTACCTGCGGATGGGCCGCCCCGTCTCGACGTCCGGATACAACCTCACCTACCCGGGCAACGCGCTGGACTACGGCTACCAGCGCACGGGATCACAGTCCTCGAACGTGGTCTGGGCGACGGCGCCGCCGAACGGCGCCGCCCTGCAGTGGCAGTCCGTGTATCCGCACGGCGCGGACACCAAGGACCTGGCCGCCGGGTACCCGCTGATGGAGTCCACCGTCTCCTGGCAAGGGTCGTGGGTAGTCTCCCAGGCCCAGATCGACGCCTTCGCCGACGGCGAGGTGCAGCTGAAGACGCAGGCCATGACCGCGCCGATCGTGACCGTCGGCGGCGCCGGCCATCCGCGGCTCAGGGACATCGTCCTCGGCGACAGCACCACCCTGATCGCCACCTCGGACCTGCATCCGCCCAAGCCCGACGGCTCTCCGGGCCTCATCCAGCAGGTACGCGTCGTCGGCTGGTCGTGCCGGCCACCCGGCCCGAAGGAGTCCGAGAGCATCCAGCTCCAGACCTCCGGCGTCACCGTCGGATAGCACCCGCGAAGGGGGAACCACCCGTGCCCCGATACCCCAGCCCACTGGAGGGGCGGTTCGCGGCGACGCTTCAGGACATCCTGCGCCGACTCTCCCGCCTCGAAGTACACACCTCTGGCATCGACTCCGGGTTCCCCCTCGCGGCCCTGCCCGGGGTCATCGACTCCGGCTACACCGGCAGCGGGGACCCGAAAGCGTACATCAACGGATCGACCGCTCTGACCGGCCCGTACCAGCACCTCACCTCGTATACCCCGGCGGCAGGCGACAGCGTGCTGATGCTGCCGGTCAGGGTGCAGCAGACCTACGTGATTCTGGGCAAACTCGCCTGATGGGGAGTCTCAATGATTGAGTCAAGCCGTCTGCGCGGCCGGATCGGGGGTGAAGACCCGGTTGTCGCGCAGGAGGGCCCACAGGACGCTGACCCG
>NZ_JBVHHW010000036.1:0-64827 GCF_055560875.1 Kitasatospora sp. NPDC023118 | reverse complement strand
GCGTCTCCTGGAGGAGAAGGCTGCCCGGTACGGGCGCACCATCGGCATCGTGCATCGTGCGTTCCCGTCCTCGCAGCTCTGCTCCGAGTGCGGGCACCGCGATGGCCCCAAGCCCCTCGCGGTCCGCGAGTGGGCCTGTGGCGCGTGTGGTGTGCTCCATGACCGTGACCTCAACGCTGCTCGAAACATCCTGGCCGCCGGGCAGGCGGACAGGCTAAACGCCCCTGGAGGGCCGGTGAGACCTGGTGCGGCGATCCCGCGCCAGGCGCGGCCCGTTGAACGGGGAACCCACCTCGGCGACCTGCCACGCACGGGTGTCCGTGCCGCAGGCGCGGGAGGAATCCCCGTCCTTTAGGGCGGGGAGGATGTCAAACCAAGCGACTCACGACACGTCAGCAAGGCTCGAAGATCAGCCGCGGGTGGGCGGGCCGGGGTGCGGGGCCTGGCTCGCCGGGAAAACCGATTTCGTGTTGGCGCGGTTGTCGCCTAGGGTGATCTCACCGACGCGGGGTGGAGCAGCTCGGTAGCTCGCTGGGCTCATAACCCAGAGGTCGCAGGTTCAAATCCTGTCCCCGCTACTACGAAGGCCGGGTCGGCGCACAGTGTGCGTCGGCCCGGCCTTGTTCGTAGGGCCAGTTGGCGGTCGGTCAGGCTCCCGAGAGCAGTCGCTCGCCGTTGTCGGTGCTCTCCCCGACGGTGCGGTGGGCGTGCACTCCGCGCAGGCAGCGCCAGGTACCCGGCGAGACGGCCACAGCTGCTGCTACGACCAGCAGGCGCAGGTGGCTGGCCGGCCACGGGGCGGCGAGGAGTTCGGCGAGCGGGAACGTGGCGAGGACGAGCAGCACGGTGGCGGCGAGGGAGGCGGCGAACGCCCGCCCGCTCGGGGATGAGCCGGGTACGAGCGGCTCACGCGCCGCGCTCCTTCACGCCTACGCGGCCCTGGACCACCACCCCGACACCGGTGCCGATCGCGCGCTGCTGGACAAGGCCTGCTCCCGCCTCGGCCCCAGACCCTGACCCCGTTGCGGTGCCGACCGCCGCCACGCGACACGCGAAAGAGGACACCGGCGAGCACCCCCACCCCGACGCCGTCATCCCGGCGCCTGCGCCAGCCAAGGCAGAACCCGCCCTGGACGCCGTGTCGTTGAAGGCCCTGCGCGCTCCCGCCGTACACGGGGTTCAGTACGTGCAAACGGGGCCATGAGGTGATCTCGGTCCCTGTGCCTTCTGTTTGGCTGATGGTGCGGCCGGTCCGGCCGCCGGGCGCCGACTCGCAGTACCCGGCCAGGAGGTGTATGCGGCCTTCTGCGGTGAGTCGTTCGGTGATGAGCGGGTGCAGCGACTGTCGGACCGGGTTTGTGCGGAAGCTGACGTTGTGCGCTGGGCTGTTCGGGTGATCCGCACGACTGGCTCTTGTTGCCCGTTTGACATTGTGCATCACTTTGAGTGATGGAACCGGTGGGCCGCCCATCCTTCGCCGGAAGAAGACGTGCTGGAGGCGGTCGATGCGCTGCGTGATTGTTGGCCGCGGGCTATCCGGGGAACATCAGCCACCTGCAGCCGTGAGCCGCACCACCGCAGGCGAAGACCCAGCGGCATCAACCGAGGTCCCAGCCCCCCCGGGGCTGCGTCTGTGCCCAGAGAGGGGGAGGGGCCGCGCCCCCCGATACATGCTCAGAAAGGCTGCGCCATGAGCGTCTCTACCCGACTCGATCCGCTGCTGTCTGCCGACGGGCCCCGGCAACTCTTCACCGTGCTGCCCCCAGGTGACGCAACCATCCCCGTCGGCAACTCCCCGCTCGGTGTGACGCTGACGCCCGACGGGGCACGTGCCTACGTCGCGAACCGGGCGTCGAACAGCGTCAGCGTGATCGACACCGCGACGAACACCGTCACCGCGACCATCGCCGCTGCCGGTGGCCCGAGCCTCCTGGCTTTTTCGCCGGACGGCACGCGCGCCTACCTGACCCTGTCCGATGCCGGCGCGCTCGGTGTGATCGACACGGCGACCAACACCGTCAGCGCGACCATCGCGGTCGGCGCCGGAGCCGTCGGGGTGGCGGTCACTCCGAATGGCGCCCGTGCCTACGTGACCAGCCAGAACGCCAACACCCTCAGCGTGGTCGACACGGCCACGAACACCGTCATCGCCACCGTGAACACGGGCCCCGCCCCGATCGGCGTCGCCATTTCTCCCGACGGCACCCGCGCCTACGTCTGCACCGTCGGCGACAGCACCGTCAGCGTGGTCGACACCGCCACCAACACCGTCACCGGCAGCTTCACCGCCGGTGACGTGCCGGTGATCATCGCTTTCAGCCCGGACGGCACCCGCGCCTACGTCTGCAACGCGGGCGGCGACAGCGTCAGCGTGGTCGACACCGCCACCAACACCGTCATCGCCACCATCGGTGTGGGCACCCTTCCTCGTTTCGTGGCCGTGAGTCCGGACGGGACCGCCGCCTACACAGCCGACTTCACCGACAACGCCGTCAGCGTGATCGACACGGCCACCAACACCGTCACCGGCAGCATCCCTGTGGGCAACGGCCCGGTCTGCGTCGCGGTCACCCCCGCCGGAAACCGTCTCTACGTGACGGACAACGCCGACAACGCCGTCACCGTGATCGCCCTGACACTCGTGCCCAGCCAGGGCACCACCGCCGGTGGGACTATCGTGACCATCCGGGGTCACGACCTGGCCGGCGCGACCGCCGTGCGCTTCGGCAACAGCCCCGCCACCATCCTGGCCGACACCGCGACCTCGGTCACCGTCCGCGCCCCGGCCGGACAGGGCGCGGTCCCCGTGACCGTCACCACCCCCGGCGGCACCGGTACCTTCGGCACCTTCTACTACCTCCCCGCCCCGCTGCTGACCGGGATCACCACCACCACGGGCCCCGTCACCGGCGGAGGCACCACGGTCATCACCGGTGCCAACCTGGCCGCAACCACCTCGGTGCGCTTCGGCTCCCGAGTGGCCCCCATCCAGTCCGTCACCGACACCGCCGTCACCGTCGACATCCCCGGCGCTCCGTCCTCCGGCCCGGTGCCCGTCACCGTCGTCACCCCTGTCGGCAATGCCAACGGCCTGACCTTCACCTACCTTGACGCGCCCTCCCTGACTGCCGTCAACCCCGCCTCCGGACCCACCGGCGGAGGCACCGACGTCACCATCACCGGCGCCAACCTCGCCACCACCCAGGAAGTCACCTTCGACAACACCCCCGCGGCCTTCGCCGTCATCTCCGACCAGACGATCACCGCCACCGCCCCGCCCCACGCCGCCGGAGGAATCACCATCACGGTCAGCACCCCCGGCGGCAGCACCGGGAGCACCTACACCTACCTCGACGGCCCCGCCACCTGACCCCCGCCGCCGGCCCGACCACCGACACCGGCGCCGCGGCCCGCCTCCTCAGTCAACGTCTGGTCGCAGAACCCCTCCTGTCCGTCATGGTCGCTCCGTAAGCCTGACCGACCTGTGCTCAGCCGCCAGCTCGTCAACACCAGCCAGATCGTCTGGCGCAAGCACCGCTTCGTCCATCCAGTACTCCTTCGCCACCGCAGGTCTCGGGGCGCTGTTCGTCTTCGCAGCCTGGATGCTCTCCTGAGCCGTTGGCCGCGGAACGCGATCGGCCAACGCCCAACCGCCGACACCTCCACCGCAAGCGGCCCCGACCCCCTAGTCTGAGAAGCCGCAGACCAGTACCAGGAGGACGCGATGCGGATGGTGTTCGACCCCGACGAGGCCGAAGAGCTGCGCGCCACCGCCCGCGACGCGGCGCTGGAGGACCCGACCCTGGCCTACGTCCTGCTCGACCTGGCCGAACGCGGCGTCGACCTGAACGGCTGCCGCACCTGGGACGACATCAAGGCCGAACGCGGCCTCGCCGAGGACACCCCGGTCACCGGAGAGCAGCGCGTTGCCTGACCGCCCGCCGCGCCGTGCTCTCATCACCTTCCACGAAGTCGCCGAGCGGCAACTCGCTGAGATGGACGACACCGCCCTCGCCCGCCTCGACCCGCACCTGACCACCATCGCGATGAACCCGAAGTCCGCTGGCGTCCAGATGCGCCCCGACAGCCCAGTGCGTGAGTACGCCAAGGACGGCGTGCGCATCGCCTACGTCTCCACGGTCCTCGGCACGATCGTTCTCGTCGCCTACGTCGAGGTCGACCCGCAGTGACCGCCGCCGCCGTCCGGGCCGGCGAGGTCTACATCTCCTGCGCCAACGCACGTTTCGTCCGCGTCGCCGCCTACACCCCCGGCGCCACCGAAGCCGTCGAGGACACCGAACACGGCCACCGTCTCCCCTCCGCGCTCGCACGGCTCTTCCACGCCAACCGGGTCGGTCGAGGGCCGCTGCTCGGCCCTCGACCGACCTGGCGGGCAGCGTAGCGCGTTCACGAACAGCAGCCAGGTGGGCTGTTGGCCTCGTGTTGGCAGCCCATGCACCGGGTAGGTCGAGGGCAGGAATCACGCCGCACGCACCGTGCGGTCAGCACAGCAACAAGGCGAGGCCCCCATGACAGTCACCACCTTCACCACCCACGACGGTGTCGGATCCACGATCGCCCTCCTGGAGCGCGAACTCCCCGTGCTTCAGGAACAACAGGCGCGCCTGGAAACCGAGTTGGCGGCTGTCACCAGCCGACTGGAGGCAGTGCGCGCCGCGTTGGACAGTCTGCGGTCGCTCGCGGCGGCGCCACTCCTCCAGGAGGCGCCGGCCATGGCTACGGCCGGTGGCGCCCTGGAGGCCGCCACTCCCGTGGAGGAGACGTCGCAAACCCGCACGACCGCGAAAGGCCGGGCCCGTAAGAGCGCCTCCGCACCCGCACGCAAGAGGGGAGCCAAGCAGGCCGCTGCAGCCCCGACCGAAAAACCGGCCAAGGCACGCAAGACCAGCCCGGCGAAGTCCACCCTCGCCGCCGCGGCCCCGCGCACGGGCGGCCTGACGAACGCCATCGTCGACTACCTGGCCACGGCCGCCAGCCCGGTGCGCGCCGGTGACATCGCCCAGGCACTGGGTCGCGACGACAGCGCCTCCGCCATCAACGTCGTCCGCACGTCACTCGAACGCCTCACCAAGGCCGGGCGCGCCGAGCGTGTCAGCCGCGGCCTCTACCAGGCCGCCACCGGCTGACCACCACAGAACTCCGGGGCAGCCGCACAGGCAAACACCGACCACCACTGCGCCGCCCGGCCGCTCACCGGCGCCTTCGACCCCGGACACCACGACACGCCTGCCGCCCGGGCCGCGGGTTGATGCCGATCGTCGTTGTCGTCCTCCGGGCGCGGCCCCGGCTGCTGATCGGCCGTCGTGGCCCCGATGGCCGCGAGACCAGACCAGGCCATGGGACAGGGGTTGGTGGTGTCCGCAGACGCCACCAACCCCTGTCCCATCCCAAGCACGCCGTGATCAGCGGCGGGTTGCGGAGGTGGGCGTCGTGGCGAGATATCCAGCTGGCGCAGCGGCGGCCGCAAGATGTGCGGGGGCGGCGGCCTGCGGGAACTCGACGCACGCGGTCTGCGGCGGTGTGGTGCTCTGGCCGAGGCGACAGGCGACGGCGGTGAGCTTGATGGTGATGAAGTCGGCGATCTGGGCGCCGAACTGAATGGGTTTGCCGCCGACGGTGATGTCGCCGACGGTGAAGCCCCGGCTCTGCGGGACTTCGTAGACGGCGCGCACCGGGTGGCGGGCATCGCCGCGCACGTATGTCCAGTAGCTCTTGGGATCCGAGCCGTCGGGGGTGGCCCAGCCGTCGGTGGCGAGGTCGTTGAAGTACAGGCCGACCGGGTCGGTCAGCGAGATGTCGGCCTTCTGGCGGGCGAGTTCGTTCACGGCGCCGCCGATGTGCGGGTCGCTGTTGCGCTCCGGCTGGCCGTACTTGCTGCACTGGATCAGTTGCTGTTCGGTGACGAGCTCCTCACCGTTGATCACCCTGACGATGGTGGCCGCGGCCGCGAGTTCGATCTCCGCGCCGAGTGTGTTGTTGCGCTGGATGAGGTGCATCGCGCCATGTGAGGTCGAGTCGTTCCACCGGTTGCGGGGCTGGTAGCTGCCGTCCAGCCCGAACAGGTCGCTGCGTTGGACGTCGGGGCTGACGAATGTCTGGTACAGCTTCAGGACAGTGTCCGGACTGGTTTGCGCCAGGAGCGACCAGTACTCGGGACCCTCGCAGGTGAAAGTGACTTTGGTGATCTTTCCGTTGGTGTCGCGGGTGACGCTCCACTCGCAGTACTCGTCCTGGACGTCGCGGCTGGCGTCCGCGCGCTGCCACCGCTGGAGGTCCGAGATCGAGTTGACTTTGATGATGCGGGGAAAGGCCGTCCAGGTGACGGTGGCCTCGGTGGCGTCTGCGGCGGTGTCGTTTTTGGTGAGGTTGTAGAACTGGCCGCGCGGGCGGTCGTGAAGGACCTGGCTGGGGTCCGGGCCCTTCACGGCCTGGTCCACCTGGTCGCTGATGAAGGCGTCCCAGGCTTTCATCCCAGTGGCGTCGAGGTCGGTGAGATTCGCGGGAGGGTTGTAGGAGGTCAGCTTGCTCATGGGCGATCCTTTGCGCTGGTCCGGTCTGCCGGATGTGCTGTGATGCGTGGGCCGGAATCAGGTAGCGGGAACGACGGTGGCGTCCTGAAGCATCTTCAGACGGGGTGCGTCGAGGGGGATGTTGGTGGCCGGGAGTGTGAGCTCGAACTCGTTGAGTCGCATCGCCTTGAAGTCCCGGCGGCGGGACTCAGCCAGCCGCACGTAGTCCCGGAAGCCCGCCGGCGTGCCGATGCGGGTGGCCACCCGGCCCAGATAGGCGTCGATGCGCTCGCCGAAGATCTTCGGCCAGTCGGTATCGGCCAGGGCCCAGTCGGCGGCGAACCGTGCCTCGGCACTGGTGGCCGGGAGCTTGGCGGCGGCCGCCGTGATCGCCTGGGCGACCTGCGTGGCAAGCCCGTCGGCCGCGGTGGCGCCCGTCGGCACGTAGGACATCAGTCGGGTCCGATCGGCGCTGAATACCGGGTTGGTGAAGTCGACCATGAGGGCGCAGGCGGCGAACTTCGCTGTGATGAGCTTGCTCTGCACCATCTGACGAATGACGTCGTTGTCCTCGAAGGCGGCCTCCGGCACCATGAACGCGAAGAACGTGTCACCGGGCTGGGAGAAGCCGCTGGCCTGCTCCTGGAGACGGAAGCCGAACTCGGTCAGGCTCGCCACGTACTCGGCTGCGGGAACCTGCGGCACAGACGCTGTGACCGGCAGTTCCAGGTCGTTGAGCAGGGCGTCGCGGTTCAGCCAGAAGCCCATGGGCAGCGGGAAGTCGTTGGTCGCCGCGGTGATGCTTGCGCTCTGGACCGCGCTGCTCGCCAGGTTGACCGACGTGGTCGTGAACAGCTGCCGCATGAGATGGTCCGGCTGTTCCACCGTGCCGGTCTTGGTGACTGCCGCGAGGCGCGCCGCCGTCCAGCGGCTGACCAGCGCGCGGACCGTAATCTCCAGGTTCTCCGCGCCTACGATCTGAGCGAACAGTGCGTCGGTGCGAAGCGGGTCATCGGCAGCGAGCTGGATCGTCGCGGCTTGGGATTGCCAGTTGCTCCACGGCATGTTCAGTTCCTTCATCACGACGCTGCCGTTGATGTGGCTGTCGAAGCAGCCTCTGCCGCGTGAGTCCTGGGCTAGTGCCGACCACGAGTTCCCGGACCATACCCAGCTCGGGCTGATCCGCGAGTAGTAGTTGAATACCCCGGCGGCCGGGTCCCAGGCAGCGACCTGCAGGAACGTGCTGGTGGGGTCGTCGCCCGCGCCGGTGCTGATCAGCAGATCCACGTCCCTGTTCTGCAGTGCGGTGCGGGTGATGGCGAACCGGAAGTCGCGGTACGGAGCGGGCGAGGCTTTCGGCGGGATTTGCCCGGCCTCGCCGATGAGGTACACCGCGTTCGGCAGGCCGCCGGGCGGCTGCGGCAGGTCAGCGAGCAGGTCATGGACGGTCATGGGGAAGAGGCCCCGGCGGAAGAACAGCGCCGCCATCGGATCGCTCAGAGTGGCCAGCTCTTCAGGAGTCATAGGACGAGCCTGATGGTCGATGCCACTGACCCTGCGGTAGAGATGCCCGGCCTCCAGCGTCGTGGGGCCGACGCCGCATCCGTCGTCGAGCTCGGCGTCCCGCGCCTGCAGATGGTCGGTCTGCATGGCAGATTCGGCGGGCGCCCCAATCCAGGCCGTGGCGCGACGACGTTCGTGGAACTCCATCACCAAAGCCGGCCTCCCGTACACAAAATAAGACGCCTGCGAATCTATTTGCGTTTCCGTTGCTCGCTCGTTCTCTCGTCGGCGCGCCCCACACACAACCCACTCGGCGCAGCGTGCGCGGGCGCTCCGGCCGGCGAAGTAGCGGTCCAGGTCTCGCGAGGTCAGGCGCCACGGGACCATGTCGTAGAAGCCGCAGACCTCTATCACCGGCCTGACCAGTTGGTGCGGTGTCTTGGGCACCAGCCCGGCCACGGCCCTGGCGCAGCAGTACTCCGCGAGCGTGTCCTGTCCGGGAGTTCGTGGCCGCCGACCCGCCCGACCTGAGCCCTCACGAGGCCGCGGCCCGTGACTTCGTCGACCTGGTCGTGCCGGTGCGGCCTTCCCGGCCGCTGACCGCCGACGAGATCCGTGCCGCCCACTGGAGCGCGGACGTCGACCTGCCACCGTTGCCCGTAGCCCATGTCGCCGGCCGGTGGCGGTTTCGATGTGTTCGCCAATGCGTGTGGCCAGCGATCTGATGGGTGCGATCGATCGGTTACTGGTCAGGGGAGAGCTGGTGTGGAACCAGTCGTAGGGGGTGGAGCGGGACATGTCTGATCGGGCGACCGAGTTCGACATCATCGGCCAGGACGGGGCAGCGGGCTACCAGCCGCTCACCGGGATCCTGGAGGCCCTTGCCCACAGCCCGGACGCGGCCACCACGTTCTTCCACGACCAGCCCACCGCGTACAACACCGACGGCACGGTCAACCCGAACGGCAAGCCCACGCCCGCCGACTACCTCCACGTACTACACGGCAGCCCTCAGCCTCAGGGCTCCTGACAAAAACGCCGTCCCGGCTCCGGGGCGGCAGATGATGGCAGAACTGTCGGTGGCACTCGCCCGCCAGGCCGCCGGCAAGGCCCTGGGGTGCACCAACACCGCCCAGCTGCCCGACGGGCCGTTCGAATTCACGTGACCCAGACCGGGCGGCGTGCCGAACCTGCGGTTGAGACCGGTAGGCCCGCACGTTGAGGTGCCGCGTGACCAGGACCGCTCCACCACCCACCCGCAGACCGCCACCGTCAATCCTGCGGCCCGCCGCCACGGAAGCCTCCACCACCGCGGAGGATCAGGTGACCACCCAGCCCGACCACCAGGACACTGCCGCCCCCGGGCCGGCCACCCTGCACGAGCTGCGCACCGCCCTGTCCCGCTCTGGCCTGCCCGGCGACCGCAACCTGTTCGAGCAGGTCCTGGCCGCCGCCCTCGACACCTCCCCGATCGGGGACCCCACCGCCGTCTCCGAGGTGATCGCCACCTACCGCCACCGCCTGGTCCTCCGCACCAGCCCCGAGGCCATGGCCTCCCTCGCCGCGCCGATCGGCGGCCAGCAGTGGACCCCGGCCACCGACGCGTTCGCCCGGCTCCGCGCCGCCGGCGGCGACCGGTGACCGACCAGCCCGAACAGCCACCGGCCCCGCTGCACGTCTTCCTCTCCGACGCCGTCGAGCAGGCCCTCGCCGCGCTGCGCCCCGGCGAGCTGGACGCGGTCGATAAGCTCGTCTGGCAGTGTTCCCGCGGCTCGGCACCCTGGTGCCCGGCGGCACCGACCCCGAGGTCGACGACTACACCGCCCGCGCCGACCCGGCCGCCGACTCGGCGACCGCATCAGCGTCGTGTACAGGTACCACCCCGGCATGTCCTTCCCTAATAAGACCTACCGAGGCTCCATCCGGCAGACTCGGTGCTCGGCCCGGAGAGCCTCGCGCAGTTCCCAGCCTCCGTTCTCGAACGCCCGGCCCCGCCGCCATCCAAAGGCGGCGGGGCGGCGGTGTTCTGGTAGGCACGGTCACGCGGGAGCGGCGCCGGCGCCGGCCCGGTCTTCGAGGGGGATGATGCGGCTCTCGGCTGTGCCGATGAGCGGGGTCTCGGAGTACACGTCGAGTTGCCCGGTCATGGGCCCGATCCCGATCCGGTGCACGGTGGTGATGCCGACCGTGCTCACCGTCGCGCTGTGCCCATTCAGGTTGACCGACGGCACCAGCACGGAGAACGATGTCGATCCGCGGTCGATCGTTGTCTCGATCGTCACGCTCACCACACGGCCGAGCGGGCTTTCGACCACGCTCACGTCCTTACCCCGGAACGTGTGCGACCTCGTCGAGTCGGCGTACTCGAAGGAGCTCAGGCCGCCTGCTCCGACCGGCATCCAGACGACATGGAGCGGGGCGTGGTGCCCATGGGAGGAGTGGAACTGGTAGTAGTCCGGCTCGGTCACGGCTTCTCCGTCTCAGTTGGCGATCCCCCGCCTGGCGCCCCAGCCTCCGTCGGGTCCGCCGCTGACCGCTTGCGGGCACGCACGTTTGGACCGAATGTGCGACACGGGCTCGTCCGAAGGCAGGCAGGCGGATTGGCACCAAAGTGGCGGCGGGCGGTGGCGTAACCTCAGGGCGGCGTCGTTCTGGAGATGTGTCCGGTTTGATCACGTGATGCCCAGGGTGGCGAGCGGGCGGCTGGCGTCCCGGGCGTGGTGGCGGAGGCCTGCGGCGATGTTGTCGTGGCCGGTCAGTCGCAGCGCACCGATGGCGAGGTTGCGCAGGGTGGCCATGGCACGGGGCGCGGTGCCGGTGCGGACGCGGGAGGCGTCCTCGGCGTACGCAGTGTCACGCACATGATGGATCTTGTTCTCGATGCCCCAATGATCACGCACGCGCTGCGCGATCTCCACCGGACCGGCCTGCGCGGGCGTGAGGCTGGTGACGCCGTAGACGCGTTCGAGGGTGACCTTGCCGGTGGTGATGATCCGGCGGCGGCGCACGATCTGGACGGCCTGAACCGCATGCGGGAAGTCGAGGCCCGCGGTGACGGTGCAGGTCTTGATGCGTCGGATCTCGTCGCGGCCGTGTGCGGTGGCCCGTGTCCTGCCCTGCAGCGGCACGTCCCGCCAGGGCAGCTCCTTCAAGTAGTGGTGCAGGGTGGGGTGGTTGGCCTTGATCAGCGCGATGTAGTGGGCGCCTTTGTCCTCGGCCAGGAAGTGGGCGTGGCCGGTTTGCGAGTGCAGAGCGTCGAAGGTGACGATGGTCTTGCGCAGGTCGAGTGGAGCGAGCAGGGGCTGGAAGATGGTGATCTCGTTGGTCTTGCCGTCGACTTCGCGTTGGGCGATGACCTGGCTGGTGCCGGTCATCGCCGCGAGCAGGTGAACCTGTGTGCCGTCGGGCCGGTAGGCGCCCCGCACGGTCTTGCCGTCCACCGCGAGCGAGGGGCGGGGCTGATCGGCGTCGCGGACGGGGTGGTCGTCTCGGCCACGATCGGCCAGCCAGGCGCCGACGGCCGTGTCCAGGGCATTGCCGTCGATGCGCTGCAGGACGCGGCGGACGGTGGCCTCGGCTGGGGCGGTCGGTCCGCGGTCGGGCTCGCGGCATGGGGCGCCGAGCCGGGATAGGACCTCGGCGGGGGCATCGGCCGCCCACTCGGCGATCGCGGCCAGCGAGCGGGCCCCGGCCAGGACCGCGCAGGCGGCCAGGGCCAGGACGAAGGCGATGGGATGCCGTCGGCCCCTGGCCCGGCGCGGATCGGGGACCGAGGCCAGACGGACCAGCAGCCCGGCGGTCTCGTCCGCAGTGGTGGGTGCGGCATCGGCGAGTTGGCCCAGGCCGGCGGGGATGGGCGATGACGAACAGGCAGGGGCCCGGTGGCCTGCAACTTCAAGATGGAAACAGCTCATTGGGTTCCGGGCTCCCAGCACGACTCCAGGGGCAAAGTAGCTGACTGGCGAGGCTTGTGGTGGCCCGGCAGCGGGTCTGCCGGGCCACGTTCGGTCAGTGGGTGTCGGTGCGCTTTTCGAGGCGGGTGCCGTGGCGAAGGGTGATCGACATCAGGTCGCTGGGGGCGTCCAGTTCCAGGCGGTGCCAGCGGCCACGGGCGACGATCACCGCGGTGCCCGCCGAAAGTCGCACCATCTCCTCGGCGCCGTCGGCCTCTGTGGGGCGAAAGTAGACGCGTACCCCGCCGGTCAGGCAGCACACCGCTTCCTCGGCCTGCGGGTGCATCTCCCAGTGGTCGGCGTGAACGTCGGCGTCGGTCTCCACGTGGAACGTGGCGATCTGCCAGGCGCCGGAGTCGCTGCTCGTCATCTGCCGTTCGACGGCTCGGACGTCGCCGTCGGGGTGGAAGTGCAGTGCCGAGGCAAACAGGTCGATAGGGATCGTCGTCATGACGGTATTCCTTCCAGTCGGTTGGCTGCGGGGGCGGCGGGTCGCGGGTCGGGTGTTTCGGCCCGGCGGCGGGGTAGCACGCCGATGGCCACGACCGCCGCGAGGACGAAGAGTGCGGCGGCGATGGCCAGGCCCAGGGCGTAGCCGTCGTTGAGAGCGGCAGGGTCGGTGGCCGTGCCGATGTGGTGTGCGGCGATGGTGGCCAGGGCGGCCAGGCCGATGCAGCCGCCGAGTTGGCGGGAGCTGTTGAAGAGGCCGGAGGCCATGCCGGCCTCACGCGGAGCGACGCCGGTGGTCGCGGCGGCGGCGACCGGGGCCAGCACCAGTCCGGTACCGATGCTGGTGACGAGGGACGGGCCGAGTACGTCGGCGAGGAAACTGCCGTCGGGGCTGATGAGCGCGAACCAGGCCAGGCCCGCGGCGGCCAGCAGGGCGCCGGGCACCAGCGACGCGCGAGGTGTGCGGGTGGAGGTGATGCGGGTCGCGGCGACGGTGCCCGCGACCAGGCCTGCGGAGAAGGGCAGGAACGCGGCGCCGGTTGCTGCGGCACCCATACCCAGGACCTGCTGCATGTACAGGGATACGAAGTCGAACGCTGTGAACTGTCCGGCTGCGGCCAGGAACACCAGCACGTTCGCGCCGGCGACCCAGCGGTTGCGTAGCAGGTCGAGGCGGAGCAGTGGTGCGGAGGCCCGTGATTCGGCGAAGGTGAAGGCGGCCAGCAGCGCGGCCGCGGCGGTGAGGGTCGCCAGCGTGGCCGGGGAGCCCCAGCCGAGGGTGTCGGTGCGGACGACGCCGAACACCAGCAGTCCGACTCCGCCGGTCGCCAGGACGGCACCCAGCACGTCCAGCCTCTCGCGCCGGGCGGGCTGTGCTCCGGCGGGCACGCCTGCGGGAACCAGCGCGAGAGCCGCCGCCACGATGGGCAGGTTGATCAGCATGACCCAGCGCCAGCCCGCGTATTCGGTCAGCAGTCCGCCCGCCAGCACGCCCAGGGCGCCGCCTGCGGCGTTCACCGCGCTCCACACCCCGAGCGCGCGGACGCGCCGGGGGCCCTCGGTGAAGGTGGTGGTGAGCATCGCCAGCGCGGCCGGCGCGGCGGCTGCGGCGCCCAGGCCTTGCCCGGCGCGGGCGGCGATCAGTTGCCAGGGTGCCTGGGCCAGTCCGCCCGCCAGCGAGCACAGCCCGAAAACGGCCAAGCCCAGTACGAACAGTCGACGCTGGCCGTACAGGTCGCAAGCGCGGCCACCCAGCAGCAGTAACCCGCCGAACGTGAGCGCGTAGAGGTGCACGACCCACGACAGGTCGAGCGGCGTGAATCCCAGCGCGGTGCGGATCGCGGGCAGTGCGATGTTGACCACCGACATGTCCAGGGCGAGGACGAACTGGGCGACGGCTGCTGCCGCCAGCACTGCGCCGGGGCGCCCCCGTGAGTTTTTATACATGTAAGGAAAGTAGCGCGAAGGGATCGCCGCTGTCGACACCTGGGGGATGATGGGAGGCATGCCGCAACCGTCCGCACCGCGCAAAACCCTCGGCCGACCTCCCCGCATCTCCCTTGAGGAGGTCGTCGAGACGGCCAGCCGGATCGTGGCCGAGGAAGGCGTGAACCGGCTGACCATGCGGCGACTGGCCACAGAGATCGGCAGTACGCCGATGGCGCTCTACCACCACGTCCGCGACAAGGAAGAACTGCTCGTCCTACTACTGGACGACTACGCCACGCGGACCCTGCGCCGACCCGAACTGCCTGCCCATCCTCACGAGCGGATCGTTGTCGCCGCCGCCGCGATCCACGAGGCGCTCGCCGCCTGCTCCTGGATCGCGGAGGTGCTGACCGCCGACGACTTGATGTCCACGTCCGCACTGTGGTTCGTCGAGCAGATCGTCGATGGCCTGGTCGAGTGCGGGCTGACCCCCGAGCAGGCCGTGCGCGGTTACCGCGCGATCTGGTACTACACCGCCGGCGAGATCATGGTCCGGGCGACAGCGGCCCGGCGGCGTGCGGACAACGACCGCGCGACGTACCGGGAGCGGGTCTTCGCCGATCTCGACCCCGACGAGCTTCCCCGCCTGGCACAGGTCGCGGACCACTGGGCGTCGCTGACCGCAGAGGACACCTATCTGGACGGGCTCCGAGCCCTGGTGGGCGGCCTCCTCACCACCCGCTGACGGCTCGCCGCGGTAGGCAGTAGGCGGTAGGCGGCTGGGCCCCACCGGGTGGGGCCCAGCCGCTTCAGGGCCGCGGGTCGATCGGGGTGAGGGTGCCGAGGCGGTCCTCGACGTTCTGGGCGGCGGCCAGGCAGAGGTCCTCGCGGAACGGCCGCCCGACGAGTTGCACGCCGGTGGGCAGGCCGTCGGCGTCCAGTCCGGTGGGGACGGCGACGGCCGGGACGCCGACGAAGCTGGTGACCGAGCAGAGCCGCGTGGCCGCGCCGAACCGGTCCCGGCCCGCCTGGTCCCGGGACTCCAGACCCGGTTCGACCGGCGGCTCGGTGAAGACCGGGCCCAGCAGCAGCGGGTACTCGTCGAGGAACTCCGTCCAGGAGCGGCGGATGTTCATCCAGGTGCCCATCAGAGCGATCAGCCCGGGGGCGTCGACGGGCGGGGCGCTGCGCATGGCCAGCTCGATGAAGCGGTCGCCGCCCTCGCCCAGCAACTGCCGTACGGCGGGCCAACTGGGGGCGAACTCGGTGTGGGTGAGCCGGAGGTAGGCGTCCAGCGCCTCGTCCAGCCGGGGGACATCGGGGACCTCGCGCACCTCGTACCCGGCGTCGCGCAGGGCCTCGGCGGCGGCCTCGACGGCGCGGCGGACGGTGGGGTGGACACCGTGGCTGCCCGGGTCGGCGACGACAGCGACCTTGGGCTTGCCGTCGAGCGGGTTACCGTACAGCGGTGCGGGTACGGCGCGCGGGTCCCGGGGGTCGGCGCCGGCCAGGGTCTCGTAGGCGAGCCGCAGGTCGGCCACCGTACGCGCCAACGGGCCGTCGGTGACGAGCAGTTGGGAGGCCGGGCCGGGGTCGTCCGGGCCCAGCATGCGCTGGTCGGCGGCGAACCGGCCGGTGGTCGGCTTGAGCGCGGCGACGCCGCAGAAGGCGGCCGGGATCCGGAGCGAGCCGCCGGAGTCGTTGCCGAGCCCGAGCGCGGCCATGCCGGTGGCCACCGCCACGCCGTCCCCGCCGCTGCTGCCGCCGGGGGTGCGGGTGGCGTCCCACGGGTTGCGGGTGTCGCCGTACAGCTCGCTGCGGGTGTGCATCCCGGCCAGGATCAGGGTGGGCAGGTTGCTGTGCCCGATCGGGATCGCCCCGGCGGCGCGCAGCCGGGCGACCGGGATGGCGTCGGCGGGGGCCATGAGCTCGCGGAAGCGCGGGGTGCCGAAGGTGGTCGGGACGCCCTCGATGCGGGTGCACTCCTTGACCGTGAACGGCACCCCGGCGAGCGGGCCGAGCCGCTCGCCGGTGGCGCGGAGCCGGTCGGTCTCCCGGGCGGCGGCGCGGGCGCGGTCGGCGAGGACCTGGGTGACGGCGTTGGCGTGCGGGTTGACCTCGGCGATGCGGGCGAGGTGGGCGTCCATCACCTCGAGCGCGGACACCTCGCCGCTGCGGACGGCGGCGGCGATGGCGGTGGCGGGGAGTTTCCACATGGGGGCTCTCCTGACGTGTTCCGATGCGGTTGCATCGGAACCTTAGCCGGGGAACCGATACGATCGCATCGGAATAACGGGATGGCGGGACAACGAGTTGGGAGGCGGGTGGCGGATGCCCAAGCAGGTGGACCACGAGGAGCGGCGTCGGCGGATCGCCGAGGCGGTGTGCGCGCTGATCGACGCACAGGGGCTGGAGGGCGTCACCCTGCGGGACGTCGCCGTCCGCGCCGAGGTCTCGGTGGGCGCCGTCCAACGCTGCTTCCGCACCAAGGAGGAGATGCTGCAGTTCGCCCTCGGCCACATCGGCGAACGCGTCACCGAACGGGCACACGGCCGGGTGCTGGGCAGCCCCGCACAGTCCGCCGCGAGCACGGTGGGCCACGTGGTCGGCGAGGTCGCGCTGCTGGGCGACGAACGCCGGGCGGAGGCGCGGATCTGGCTGGCCTTCCTCGCCGCAGCCGCCGTCAACCCGGCACTGGCGGCCAGCCTCCGGAACAGCTACACGGGCCTGGAAGGGCTGCTGGCCCGACTGGTCGAGGAGACGGGCGTCGACGCCGAAGGCGCCCGGCGCGAGGCCCGCACCCTGCTCGCCCTCGCCGACGGACTCACCGGACACGTGCTGGTCGGCCACCGCACGGCGGCGAAGGCCGAGGAACTCCTGCACGCGCACCTGGCCGGGCTCTGGGATCGGGCCGGGGAGTAGGCGGGCCCGACACACGCACTCGCGCGACGGGCTTCGGTTCAGGGTCCTCCTGGGCGGCTGCTCGTACGACTGCTGAGCGCTGAATCCCCGTTACCAGGGGGCGGTTCTTGCGACGGGGGTCCTGTTCGTGTCCGAGGCGGCGATCGAAGGGTCCGCAGGGTCCGAGCTGAGGCTTTATCGCCCTCGGAGTCCTTTATGAACGCTGTTCCGTGAGCTTGCTGATGTGTCGGTAGATCGCCGGTCGGGTGACTCCGAATTCCTCGGCGATCTGCTGGACGGTGTCTGCGGCTAGACGCCGTAGCCAAGTCGGGCCAGGGCGGCGTCCCTCTGGAGATGTGTCCTCGGGACCACCAACTACGAAGCCACCTCACCATGCTGAATTGGAATCAACCCGCACGAATCGCCTGAACGACGCCGCCCTGGGCGTAACCCCCGGCACCAGGGGCGTGGCGCATATCGATTCGATATGCGGACTACTCGCGCATCCGGGCTGACGTACGGCAGCGACCGCGACCGCGCAGCTCCGCAAGGGCCGCGTCCGAGGTGGGGTGCATGCTCCCAGTCCCGCGACCAGCGTGCCGATGACGGCCGGCCCCTCGCGCCGCGGCGCTGCGAGGGGCCTGTAAGGGAGGTCATCGATGGTCAGGGCAGCTGCGCCTGAAGGCGCAGAGCGCGCTCGGCGGAGGACTGGTCGCCGTCGCTGGCGGCCTTCGAGTACCACCTCAGGGCCTGTTCCGGTTTGCCGGCCTCGCAAAGGAAGTCGCCCATCTCCCGTGCTGCCCGCTGGTCTTTGGCGTTCACCCGCTGTTGGAGCCATGCCTCGGCTGCCTCTGGGCCGCGTTGTCTCCACAGCAGCCACGTCGCTTCCCGGTGGGCGTGGGGTTCGCCCGCGATGGCGGCCCTGGTGAACGCGGCGACTGCCTTGTCCACGTCCTTCGGGTTCACGGGGCTTCCGCTCGCCTCGCACTTGTCTCTGAGGATCAGCCCGATCTGCATGAACGCCGTCGTGTCCCCCTTCCTGGCTGCCTTCCGGAACCAGCGGAGTGCGCGTTTGGGCTGCCGGTTCGTCCGCTACAGGGCCGCAGCGCGCCAGGTCGCCGCGAGGATTCCCTTCGTCGCCATCCGAAGGTAGATCTCCAGTGCCTCTTCGTAGTGCCGTTCTGTCGCGGATTCGTACGACAACGCGATGGCCGAGGCCCTGAACGGCACATTCAAAGCCGAACTGATCGAGCATCAGGGCCCGTGGCGGGACTTCGGCGAGGTCGAGCGGGCCGTCTTCCAATGGGCCGCGTGGTACAACGGTGAACGACTCCACTCCGCCCTCGGCTACATCCCGCCCGACGAGTACGAGCAGGCCTACTGGGCGAGCCAATCCCGCAGACCGCTTGATCACACGATCGCGGACTCCACGAAACTCGGGGCAGCTCAGAGAACGGGGGAGGATCGCGTCCCGCTGCCGGGTGGGCGTTTCTATGACATCTTCAAACCAGACGGATTTCAGAGCCCAGAAGCGGATGAGACGGACGGCCCAGCCAGCAGCCGTGACTGGAGCAATCTTCTCCTATCGGGCTTAGGGTTGCGAAAGCGGACAGGGATTGAAGCCGCATACAGGAGCAGGGCTACTAAAACGCCCAGTCAGGTCTTCGGGAGTCAGTGGACTTGCGATCTGTGCGATGTTCACGGGTTTGGACAGCACCTTCGTTTCCGCGTCGATCCGGATCAGGTGCTGTGGGTCAAGGCGATGCCGGTTGCTGAGGTCTTGCGCGGACGACGGCTTGGTCGCCACGCGGCCCGAACAGGTGGAGGATCTCCACAGCGCTTGTGCCCACCGGACCGAACCAATGCGGTTCTCCGGTATCGAACTCGGCCACTTCACCCGGGTGGAGCATGTGTTCGTGGTCGCCGAGGATGAGGCGCAGCTCGCCTGCGAGGACGTAGAGCCACTCGTAGCCCTCGTGGGTGACCAGTTTCGGCTCGCGGGGCGCCAGGATGTGCTTGAACACCTGCACTCGACCCGGGTATTGGGTCAGGGGCACGAGGATGCTGCCGTGGTCCTTGCGCAGGGGCGTGAGGTGCACCCGGGGGTCGCCGGTGGCCGGCGCGGCCACGAGCTGGTCGAGTGGGACGCGGTGCGCACGCGCGAGGGGGATGAGCAGGTCCAGGGTTGGGCGCCGTCGGCCTGATTCGAGGCGGGACAACGTGCTCACCGAGATCCCGGTCGTGGCGGCCAGCGCCTCCAGCGTGAGTTCTCTGTCGCGGCGCAGGGTGCGCAGCCGCGGACCGATGCCGTCGAGGATCTGCTCCAGCTCTGCGTCCACGTCGTCCAGTCTGCACTTGTTTGCGGTCTTCGCAAAAATGCTGGTCGGTGGCCGTCTGCCTGCCTGAGCCTGGCCGGGCTGGTACTCCCGGACGTGAGAGGCGGACCATGACCGCGACAACGACCCACCCCGTTCAGCCCGTTCTGAGTGCGCGCAGGCGCTGGACAGTGCTGGCGGTCTGCTGCCTGAGCATGTTCCTGGTGGGCCTGGACACCACCATCGTCAATGTGGGCCTGCCTGCCATCGGGCGCGGGCTGGGGGTCGGCGTCCGCAGTCTTGAGTGGACGGTGGATGCCTACACCGTCGTCCTGGCCGGTCTGCTCATCTCTTCCGGTGCGCTGGCGGACCGCTTCGGGCGCCGACGGGTGTTCCGGACTGGGCTGACGGTCTTCGGCGCAGCCTCGCTGGTCTGCGCGACGGCGCCTTCGGTGGGCTGGCTCGTGGCTGCTCGTGCCGTGCAGGGCGTCGGCGCCTCCATGCTCAGTCCGGTGGCGCTCGCGATCGTGGTGAACGCCATGCCGGACCCGCGGGAGCGGGCACAGGCGATCGGCATCTGGGCGTCGGTCTTCGGGCTCAGCATGGCCGTGGGCCCCGTCACCGGTGGCGCCCTCCTCGCCGGGCTGCCCTGGCGGTCGCTGTTCTGGATCAACGCTCCGGTCATCGTGATCGCCCTGGTACTCAGCGCGGTGTTCGTACCCGAGTCCCGAGGGCCCCGGGCACGGCGACTCGACGTCCCGGGGCAGGCCCTGCTGACCGCGGTCATCGCGGCTGGTGTCGGCGTCCTGATCGAGGGGCCGCGCATCGGCTGGACGTCACCGGCCGCGCTGGCCGCCTACGCGCTTGCGCCCCTTGCGACGGTCGCATTCGTGTGGGTCGAGTCCCGCCGACCCGAGCCGCTGATGGATCTGCGGCTCTTCCGCAGTCCGCTGTTCAGCAGTGCCGTCCTGGGCGCCGTGGCCGTCTTCGTCGCCCTGAACGTCACGCTGCTGCTCAACACCCTCTACCTGCAGCACACCCGGGAATTCACGCCATTGGCCGCCGGGATGGCGACCCTGCCCATGGCGGTCGGCGCGACGGTTTGCGCGCCCTGGTCCGGCCGTCTGGTCGGTCGTCTCGGACCGCGGCTGCCGCTGACCCTGGCCGGCGTCTTCATCCTGGCCGGCGGCCTCTGCCTGGTCGGGCTCGACCGGCACACGAGCGTTGCCCTGCTGCTGGGCGCCTACCTGCTCATCGGTATCGGCTTCGGCTTCGCCAACGCGCCGATCACCAACACCGCAGTCAGTGGGCTGCCCCCCGCCCGGGCAGGTGTGGCCGGCGCGATCACGTCCACCGCACGACAGGTCGGCTCCGCCCTCGGTATCGCCCTCGCCGGCGCCCTCGTCGCGCATGCCAGCCCGGCGGAGCTCGCGCACGCCTCACGTCCGGGCTGGATCCTGGTGGCTGGCTGTGGACTCCTCCTGCTCCTCATGGCCCAGGCACCGCGCTCCAATGAGTGAAGATCCGCTGTCGGAATTAGCCTCCGCCTTTCAGTTGGGTTCGGCTGAACTGGGTTGATCATGTTGGTGCGGTGTTGCTGGCCGTTTGTGATCGTGAGGCATGCCGAGGGCCCGGCGCGGTGGCCGGTGTCTCCAAGATCCTCGGGTCGTGGGCGGACGGGGCGGTGGAATCAGGTGACGGGCCGGGGCAGGGCCTGCAGTCGGGCGAACGCGGCGGCCAGGTCGTGGCGCCAGGGCCAGGTGGCGGCGATCCGTAGGTGCAGGCGGCGGGCTCCGCGGGTGATGCGGGCGGCGGCGTGCAGCAGCCGGTAGCGGATCTTCTTCGGTTCGGACGGCCAATTCGCCCGCCTTGCTACGACGCCTTGAAGCCGCCAACACCCGTATCCGGCGCCTCACCGAGGAGAACCAGCAACTTCGCGAGCAACTCGCCCGTGCTCTCGGCGAACAACGCGCCGCGACAACTCGCACCAGCCCACAACGGGCTGCAAGCAAGCCTGTCGACGGTCACGTTAACGCGGCTCTGGCGAAGATCTTGTGATGTGTCGGGGGCGACTTCGATCTTCGGCTCAGTCCTCGCCAACCGGGAGCAGAATCGCGAAGAGCTCACCGTTACTGCCAGCAACCACGCCATCGAACGTGCAGGCGGTCACGGGATCCCAGGAGTTGCCCTCCCGGTTGGTCCACCAGGCCGCGCCAGGCCCGAGACACTTCACGATGCGCGTCGCAGTGTGGTGCGCGATCTCACGGTTCATGAGCACATGGTTGGACCATACGAGGTCCTCGGCGGCGAGCGCGGTCATCACTTCGATGGCCGCATCGGAACTGAGCGGTTCCAGGCGAGCCTCGATCTCCGAAACGCTCGGAGGAGCGACCTCGCTGGGGACGTATCGCTCCCAGAGTGGGCGGATTTCGGCGACGAGCTCGTGCACCTGGCCGGCGAGGCTAGCTAGCCCATGGCCAGGGTCAGCCCCATCCGGCGACAACGGGCCTGCCCGACAACGACTGCAGCAGGTCGCCGAGTTCAGACAGACTCTCTGCACGGTCTCTACGGTTCACCCCCGCATCGTGGCATCCCGGGGGTGAGGCCGAACACGGCGGCCATCTGTCCCGCGGGCACCCGGAGGTCACCGGTACTGATCAGGCATGGGTCACCGCCCACCGCCGGGCACGCGCCCTGGTCCATCGTGTCGATCCCCGCCATGGACTGGCGGATGGCGACTATGCGGCTCTCGATTCGTGGCTACGACGGCTGCCATGACATTCGGCCGGAGCAAGGGAAGTCAGGTCGCGAGGAGTACTCGCCGGCGGAGCAGGTCGAGGTTGGCGCGGCCGTAGCCCTGGCGCTTCAGGAGCTTGATCCGTGTGACGTGGCCCTCGACCTGGCCTGAGCTCCAGTGACTAGACAGACCGGTGACCACAGCGTCCTGGTCACGGCGTAGGCCGGTGACCAGGGAGTGCAGTGCGGGTAGATCGTCGGCGAGGACGCGGTTCATCCAGTCAGGCAGCAGGTCGCCGCGTCGGTCGTGGAGCATGGCGGCGAAGTCGCGGACGTGCCCGGCCGCGGCATCGAGGTGCGGGCAGGCCGCCCGGATCTCCTTGAGTTCCTGGGCATCGCTGGCGCGGAGGCGGGCGGGGTCGGTCATGATCCAGCAGACCACCCGGCGGGGCCGCGGGCGGGCCGGGGCGCCGCTGGGAAGCCGTGTTGCTTGGCTTCTCGAAGGTAGCGGCGAACGGTCTGGATGCCCCCAGGGAAGCCGAGTTCCCGCAGTTCGCGGTGGAGCAGGGGGCGCGCA
Organism: Kitasatospora sp. NPDC023118; assembly: GCF_055560875.1. NCBI lineage: Bacteria > Bacillati > Actinomycetota > Actinomycetes > Kitasatosporales > Streptomycetaceae > Kitasatospora > Kitasatospora sp. NPDC023118. The sequence goes on along the minus strand of NZ_JBVHHW010000036.1, from coordinate 42,434 downwards.
GTAGGTTCAGCAGAGTGTCCTTCGCGACGCGGATGCCCAGCAGTGCCGCCAGACGAGCGCCAGGCCGGCCGGCCAGGGCGCAGGCGATGGACAGCAGGACTGACCGCAGCAGCGGCGTCTTGCGAGCGTGCGGTGTGGTCAGCCCGTCGATCTGCTCTGCGAACGTCACCGCGATGCAGTCGCCGTTCAGGCAGCGGAAGCGTCGCACGAGCAGCTCGACGACCACGGCCCTGCCTCCGACCGCTGCGTCCGCAAGACGCCGCACGTACCGCCCGTGCACACGCCCAGATGCCCTGGAACAGTGCGGACATATCGCCCTGGCCGCCCGCGCGTGGGCATGGAGAACGATCTGGGTCGCCGACTGTTGGACGAACTCGACCATCACGCCAGCCAAATGAGGAAGAAACGCCTCAAGGTTACGCGAATTGTATGCCTGACATCATGTCAGTCGACTGCAGTACTGCGGCCCCGATCACAAGATCTTCGCCAGAGCCCGTAACGCCCCACCGCCAGCGCCAACCTCTCCGCCCCCACGGGCGAGCTGATCGTGCCGAGGAGTAGACGCGTGCTCCGCGCGGCCCTGCGCATCCCAGGGCTACACCAACGGCAGGAGCGCCAGCGCCTCTTTCGTATTGTGCTCGGCGATCTCCTGCATGAACGCCCGGTCGGGGAAGTCCCCATCGAGGAGGCGCAGTGGACCAGCCACCAGCGACAGTCGCATCGCGAGCATGTAGAGGTCGAGCCGCTGCGGATCGAGACCGGGCCGGGCCAGTGCGACGTACCGCTCTCCGAAGCGGATCTGGAGGAACACATGCTCCCACTCGACGTCGAAGTACATCAGCCCCTCGATGTCGATCAGGACGGGGCGCCCGTCGGCATCAACCAGGACGTGGTCGGGTCCGAGTTCTCCGTGGATCAGCCCGTATGCGGTGCGAGGACTTACCCGATCGGCCAGTTCCTGCAGACGGTCGCGCAATGCGGCGTCGGCCGCCGCGATGCGACCGTCGCGCCCCGCCGCCTCCTCAAGGTCCCGCAGGGCACGGTCGAGGACCCGTCGCTCGCACGAGACCTTGGACACGGATCCGCCCCGCTCCAGCAGGTCCACCCTGCCGTAGCGCTGGCCCTGGTGTCGGTGCATCACCTCAAGCATCTCGGCGAGGTCGCCCAGGGTTCTCGCAGCGCGCGTCGGATCGGTTTCGAAGAGTGCTTCGAGCGTACCGCCGGAGACGTCCTCAACCACGGCGACGTCCGCCGGATAGTGGCGCCGGCTGTCATCCGCCAGGAGTACTTGCGGAACCCGTGCCCCGAGGATGTCCAAGCTCCGCTGCGCGGTCAGGAACGGGACCAGCCCGGAGGCGGGCGCGAACGGGTCAGCTGGATCGGCCTCACGCGCGCCTGGCCAGAAGTTCTCAGCATCGGCCCAGCTGTAGACGATCACACTCGCCGTGCGGGTTCCATCAAGGCGGACCCGGTACACCCCTTTCTTGCTCCCCCCACGCAACCGGTCCACCGCGACGACGCGGCATCCCGATCCGAGCGCGTCACGCACAAGCCCCGACAGGTCTTCGATCTCCGCGAATTGCCGCATCCGCGGAACCTACTGGAGGCGGCGCCGCGCGTGCCACGGGATATCTCCCTCACCTCCGAGTGCCGACGAACGACGCACGTCCACGATGCCGCCCAACCGCACCGAGGCAATAACACCTGCCCTCAACGCACAACTTGCGCGGACGGTCTCCGGAGCCCGGAAGTCCACGCTGGCGGTGGGGAACCACGTGACAACGACAAGCGATCCCAGGTCGGTAACGATCGGCCCCTGAGGAAAGGACCCCCGCTGCCCTCATTCGCCACGTCGCGGACAATCACTGCGACGCAAACACACAGGTCAACAGCCTGTCGAGCCAGCGAACTCAAGATAATCCAGCAGCAGGTTGGCCACGAGTGCGACAGCTCCACGGCGATCTACACCCACGTCAGCGACGACTTCATGAACACTGCCCTGCACAAGGCACTGGCCCCGGCGTTCGCCGGAGTCTGACGGGAAGGACCTGACGATGACCGCCAAGCTCGACTACCGCTGGCACCTGCGCAAAGTGATGGCGGACCGCGGGATGTTCTCCACCACCGACCCCATCCCGCCGCTCGCTGAACGGGGCATCACCTTGTCGACGAACCAGGTCTGCCGGCTCGTGGTCGAGCGGCCCGAGCGGCTGAGCCTGAAGATCCTCATGGCCCTGCTCGACATCCTGGAGTGCCACATGGACGACCTCGTCGAGCCGATCGCCTCGGCCACCGCGGTGAAGAGGCCGAAGAAGGCCGCCGCCGCTGGCACCGCACCGCCCGCAGCGGACGGGCTTGGTGACCTGCGGCCCAAGCGGGCTCGGATCAGGGGTGTCGACCTGCCGTGACCACCACCGACCAGCCGACCCGCGCAGTCACGGACCCCGTCGGCCTGATCACGGACCTGATCACCGGCGTCGAGAAGGACCTTGACCCCGCAGCCGTCCGGGTCGTGGTCCTCAGCGTCGCCGGCGGCCGCGCGAAGTCGCGCCGGCTCGCCGAGACCCTGGCGACCCGGCCCGAGGTCCTGACCGACGGCCGCTCTCCGGCGCCCCGGGCCATCGGCGACCTGCTGATCGCACTCCGCAAGGCCGGAGCCACGACGATCTCGCCACCGGTCTGCCGCGACTGCGGCAAGCACCTGCGGACCTTCCAGCGCCGAAGCCAGGACTGGTACTGCGGGGTCTGCAACCAAGACACCGCCGAGTGCGCCAGCTGCGGAACCGCCCGCCGCATCCACTCGCGTGACCGGGCCGGCCGACCGCGCTGTTCGATGTGTCCCGACGCCGACCCACGCGACCCGGTCGACGTCATTCACCAGGTGATCACTACGATCAATCCGGCCATCGATCGACCGCGAGATCGTCGCCGACGCGATCCGCCGGTCCGCTCCCCGCCCTTCTTAGCAGCAGAAACTGGCCTGGGCCTTGGAGGACAACCCCCGTCTGCTGACCGGCGAGGGGCACCTGGCTCCCCTTCGCGCCATCCCGCGGTTCATCGAGTTGCTGCACGCCGCCGACGTCGCAAGCGTCATCCGCCCGGCCTGTCCCCGCTGCCGACGCGTCGTCCGCATCGACAAGCCTCTCGAAGGGCAGCGGGTCTGCCGCAACTGCATCGCCAAGTCCCGCATCGAGGAGTGCTCGCGCTGCAGCGCCCGGCGCGAGCCCGCCACGCGCGACGCCGAGGGGCGGCCGCTGTGTCCGCACTGCTTGATCACAGACCCCGCCAACTTGGAGACGCGCATCGTCTGCGGCAAGCGGCGCATGGTCTGCAGCCGGACTCCCGGCGGGCCGATCTGCCCGAACTGCCGTCCTCTGCCCACGCTGGTCTGCTCGATCTGCGGCCGGACGGCGCCCTGCATGTTCTCGAAGCTGACCGGGCAACCCCGCTGCGGCAGTTGCGACCAGCGAGAAGTGAACTGCACCGTCTGTGGACGCTTCCGGGACATCCACTCCGGCACTGCCGACGCCCCCATCTGCGGCCCGTGCACGAAGCCGGACGCCGAACTCTGGCGCCCCTGCCCGACCTGCGGCGAGGCCGAACGGCTGACCACTCCCGGCCCCTGCCGCCGCTGCACGCTCAAGCAACGGCTAAACGAGAGCGACCTCGAACGCTGGATGACCCGCGATGAGACTCAACTCCGAAGGGAAGCAGGGCACTTCGTGCGCTGGGCTCTCGCCCAGAAGATCGCCCGAGACCTCAGCTTCCCGGCCGCGAAGTGGAACGGCCCGTCCCAGGCGATGGACGACGACGCCCGCTGGGCCACCGCCCGCCGCCTGCTGCACGACGACACCGTCCGGACCGAAGACCGTCTGGCCGGACTGTTGTTACTCCTCTATGCACAGTGGCCGCGGCGATCTCCCGGCTGACCACCGGCCACATCGAGGAGACCGACCAGACGGTCCGCATCCGCCTCGGCGACGTCGCGGTCACCTTGCCCGGACCCATCGCCGAGCTGGCCCTGGAGCAAGTCACCGCCCGCCGCAGCCACGCAGTCTCGCCCAGACCGACTCCCCCTGGCTCTTCCCTGGCGGCCAGCCCGGCCGCCCTATCAGCGCCTGGGCGATGGGCGAACGACTCCGCAAGCTCGGCATCCGGCTCGCGGCAACCCGCTCCACCGTGCTGTTCCAGCTCGCCACCGCAGCTGCCCGCCGCGATCCTCGCCCGCACCCTCGGCATCCACATCAGCGTCGCCGTCAAGTGGCAGCGAGCCGCTGCCGGAGACTGGGCCGCCTACGCCGCCGACGTCAGCAACCGCACTCGAAAGGCTCCACCCCCGTGACCTTCCAGGACCATCTCCGCACCCTTGCCGAGCGAGCGATCAGCTCGATCCCGGCTGGCGAGGCAGAGGACATCTACGTCATCTCGTTCTTCATCGACAACGAGAGGGACGACCCACGACAGCCCACCCTGACCATCGGATACAACACCGAAGCCCAGTTCCGACGCACCATCGCGAACGCCTCCGACGAGGCGGAAGCCCGCTGGAACTACGCCTTCTGGCTCCAGAACGAGCTGACGGTCATCGCCGACCTCGCCCGGGACCCCGACGGAGCCTCAGCACGCCGCCAGTGGATCAGCGAACTCGGACTTTGGTACGACGAGCCCACCCGCGCCGAGGACACGATGACCGCCGTCGGACCGATCGCCGCGAAGATCGAGGCCCACTTCAACCAAGCATGCGTGCACCTCGCCCGCCACTTCCACGACTGTGGCGTCATCGAACGCGTGATCGGCAAGCCAGTGCCCGTGGTCCTCCACGAACTGGAGTACTACGAGGCAATAGCCCGCCGAACCGAGGCCGCCAACCCGCCAGGACTCGCCGACGACTTCACTGCATGGGTCCGCACCGGGTGAGGCATAGGGAATCCCAGTGCTGGACCTGGTGGCCGTCAGGGATAACCACTGGTCAAGCCAAAGATCACCAGCGGATCGACGATACGGAGCGACCTACGATGACGAGCATGGAAGCAGTGCCCGCCCTCGTCTACCTTGAAAGTCCCTTCATCAACTTTCGAGACTTCGACTTCGGCGAGGGCTCTCATGGCTACCGCTGGGTCGATACCAAGCGTTTCCAGCTGCCGTCCGAGGTGCTGGACGACCGAGACATGCTGGCGGCCTTGATCTCGCACCCTCAGTTTCGGGACACGTACGACGGAGCAGGTGTTCAAGACTGGCCGCGGCACGGCCAGTGGTGGCTTGACCGCATCACCCCTGACGCCTACGGGGCTGTCGATGCCGCGACGGCAGTCGACGTCATCCACTCCTGGGCCAATCAGCACGGCAACGTCCCAGAGCCGCTCGCGTCACGCCTGCATCAGGAGATCTATATCGCGATCCACAAGGCGACCAGCAGATACCTGTTGGGGCAGCTTCCCGAGGACGCGTTCCACGACTATGGCCCCATCCACATTGACTACCACGAACTCGTCCTTATCGACCGCCCTGCGGCGACGCTTACTCTCCTTGTCGCAGCCGACGACTGACGCTGCGACGCGCACTGCCGCGGCACCTGAGTGGGTGTTCTGTGATGCTTTGTCGGTCTTCAGCTTGAGGGCGTTTCCGGCTGGGGCAGGGTGAACAGACCGGGCTCGGGTTCTCTGACCAGACCGCGGCTGACCAGGCGTTTCAGCTTGGCCCGGATACCTTCGGTGTGCCGTGGCTCCGTGCCGGTGCCAAGTGCCTCGCTGATGTCCTTGGCGCGGAGCCTTCGGCGGCTTGCTCGATGACGGCGAGGATCTCGTGATAGCCGGGTGGGAGCGGTGCGGGTAGCGGGAGACCGTTCTCGGCGGCCAGTTCCAGCACCGTCTCACGGGTGATCGCCAATCGTTCCAGGGTCTTTTCGGCAGCGGCGAGTTGTTCTGCGAGGCGGGCGATTTCGTCACGCAGTTGGGCGACGGTCTCGCGGACCAGCCACTGTCGGGTATCGATCTTGTCCAGGAGGTCCTTCATCCAGGCTCCCGCTGCTCGAAGGTGCCGGCCGCCCGCAGGGCGGGCTGCGCCAGGTGGGGGTGGAGATGCGGGCAAGTCGGCGGATCACGACGTCGCTCATGGACCAATGAATCCACGCGACAGAGCTGGCCGGCCGCGTTTCGAAGTCACGCACGAGCCTGCGGTGGAGCACGAGGGTGCCCAGCGTCTGCTCCACCACCCATCGCTTGGGCTCGGGGGTGAACCCTCGTGCCTTTGGATCGCGTTGGACGATCTCAACGTCGATACCAAGGCGGCCACCGTGCTCGACGACGGCGTTCTTGAACCCGGCGTCTACCCACGCCTTCGTCACGGTGGGCACCTTGGCGCTGACCTTGTCCAGCAGGGCGATGCCGATGGCGTTGTCGTGCACGCTAGCGGCGACCACCATGACGGCGATGAGCAGGCCGAGGACGTCGGTGGCGATTCCTCTCTTCCGTCCCGGGCTCCGCTTGCCCGGATCCAGGCCGGTCGTATCCTTCGGTGCGTTCACCGAGGACCGCACCGTCTGGGAGTCCATCACGATCGCGGAGGGGTCCTCGCGTCGCCGGCGCATCTCCCGGGCCTGGCAGCGCAGCAGGTCATGGACGGTCTCGGCGGTGCCGTCGTCGCGCCACAGCCCGAAGTAGTAGTACACCGCGCTCTTGGGCGGCAGGTCGTGGGGCAGATAGCGCCACTGACAACCGGTGCGAGCCTGGTACAAGATCGCGTTAACGATCTCCCACATCTCGTACCGGCCCGCATGCCCACTGACCGAGGGATGCTTCGCCTTCCACGCGGCAATGACCGGCCGGATCAGCTCCCAGGCATCATCCGGAAGGTCACTGGGGTACGACGCACGCCCCTCCATGCCCACCAGGGCACCGCATCCCCGGCCTGCTGTGAAGCCCAGAAACCGGACACCTTGACGTCAACTACCACGAGCCAGCAGAGCACTCGCAGAACACCACTGAGGGCGCGGCTGCCGACTCCGGGGAGGAAACGCCCGAGCGCCTGGCACCCGAAGTCCCCGACGAGAACGGCGTCCTGGTCCGGCTCGCGCGGGCCTGGCTCAGCTGGACACAGGAGCGCGAGACAGAGCCGTGCGCAGCGCGAAGGCGCCGAGCAGGGCGCCTGCCGTGAACCGCTGGGCGGTCATGACGCGGGGCCTGGCGGCAAGGAACCCCGACACGCGTGCTGCGCCCAGCATGATCAGAGCGTTCACGGAGATCCCCACGATGATCTGCACACCACCGAGCTGGAGCAGTTGCTTCCAGGCCAGACCTGACTGCGGATCCAGGAACTGGGGCAGCAGGGCGCCGTACAGAAGAGCGATCTTGGGGTTGAGCAGGTTGGTCAGCAGCCCCATCGAGAACAAGCGGGCGTCGGAGATCGGAGGCAGGTCCTGGGCCGGGGTGAAGGGCGAGCGGCCGCCAGGCTTGAGCATGCCCCAGGCGAGGTGGGCCAGGTAGGCGGCTCCGGCGAGCTTGACTACCGTGAACGCCACCGGCACGGCGGCGAACAGCGCGGAGAGGCCCGCAGCTGCGGCCAGCAGGTAGCACAGGAACCCCACGGCGGTCCCGCTGAGGCTGACCAGGCCTGCCCTGCGGCCTTGGGTGATTGCGCGGGAGGCGAGGTGGATCATGTTCGGTCCCGGGGTCAGGGCCATGCCCAGTTCGACCAGGGCCACTCCTCCCGCTGCGGCCAGAGTGATCACCGGTCAACCCCCTGCTCGTTCGTCGAATACCTGGCACCCAAAGTGGGAGCAGCCCGGCCGCGACGCACCGACAGCACCTGCCTCGCCTCCTGCAGAATACGGCCCTGATGATCGGCGTCTCCAACCACCCTCGCCCCCCGCGACGATCAAGGACGCCAGCAAGTAACTCGATCTGGGTGGCTCGTGATCCTCGCGATCCTGCTGCCGGTCCGCGCCCGGAGTGCCCGGGCCCGGACCGCGGTCCTGAAATCCGCAGCGATGCCGGCCTGGAGCGCGGCGATCGGCCTGTACACCTGGGGCATCGGCGGGCGGGTGGTGCTGAGCTGGGCGGTGCTGGTGAGCCCGTCGAGCAGGCCCGGGCTGGGCAGCGGGCGTAGTGGGGCTGGCGCGGATGGCGGGCAGGGGGGGCGGTGGAGAAGAGAGGGCGGGCGCTCTGGGCGCGCCTCCACAAGAGGTTGGCAGGGCTGAATTCGCGCACGACCAGGTCAGCGAGCCCGAGCCGGGCCTGTTCATCCTGCCCCAACCGAAGACGGCCTCAAGCTGAAAACCGACAAAGCATCACAGAACACCCACTCATCCCCACCCGGAATAGCAGCGCCTCGTGGCGCACCGTGCGGTACTTCCACGCGATCGCCTCCAGAGTGCGGCGGTGGTTCGCCCATCGCCGCCCGCGGACCGGATCGGCCGGCATCACGGGCTCGATCCGGTCCCACATCGCATCACTGATTACCAATCGGACAGACACATCCGATCAACAGCTCATCCCATCAAAGAGTCACGTTCTAGTCGGCGAGCAGGACGGCCGCCAGCGGGGCCTCCAGCACCAGGGCCCTGGGGAGTGTCAGACCGAAGTGCCGCTCCAGCACCCCCAGGGTGGTCCGGTGCACCTCGCGGTCCGCACGCTCCTCGTCCGGCAGGCCTTCTGCGCTCAGCAACTCCTTCACCGTACCCGCGACATCGGGGTCTCCGACGACCTGGCCGTTGCCCCAGGAGTCGTCCAGGTGCAGATTGAACGAGCAGACCGTCCGGCCGTCCCGGTGGTAGTGGAAGGTCGGCGGCACCGGCTTGCCGTTCTCCTCCTCGTACTCCACCAGGAAGACCTCGGCCCCGCCCTCGGAGATCGCCGGATCGTCCCGGAATTCCCCGAACCAGCCCCCGTACGCCACCGCGAAGGTCCACCCGCCGCTCACCCCCAGCCGCAGCCCGATTCCGTCCAAGGCGTCCCCGTACTCCGAATCCAACGCCTCGACCAGCCCGTCCCCGGTGAGCTCCCCGACCGGCTCCACCGTCCGCTCCGACCACTGGGCCGAGGCCGCGATCCGCGCCGCCAGCGCCTCGATCCCGAGTCCCCGGGCCAGCGTCACGCTGTAGCCGCCGAAGGCGATGCTCTGTGGCTCCGCGAGCCAGGCGATTCCATCCGTCATGCAGGTGATCCTGCCGCACCACACCGACACACCCCCGCCCCGGGCCGCCGGACTGTTCCGGCCCGGCCGCCCACCCGGCACGATCAAGGAGACAGGCCCTAGCCGCGCTCGTAGTGCACGACGGCGAGCTGCTCGGCTAGCCCGGCGGTACCCGAGGTCAGCCGTCGGCCGACACGGCCCGGCGGCTGACCAACCTCCAGCACGGCGCAGACCCGCCTGTCCTACGCGCCCGTGCCCCGACCGTAGCCGGTCAGATCAATCTTGGTGGTGGCGCAGTTGTTCCGGGACTTCCCTGTAGCCAGGCAGGTGGACTGTCGGGGGGTGCGGCGGAGGCGGAGGGGCGTTGGTCGACCAGGGCGCCGCGGGGGCGGCGGGTGTCGGTGGAGCGAGGAGGTAGTCATCGGGTTCCGGGGCGGGGTGCTGGACCGGCATGCGTCCGGGATCTTCCGCGGGGGCCGGTTCGGCGGGTGTGGTCAGCGGGGTCGTGGTCGACGGCTCGTGGTTGTCCTGCTTGTTGTCAGGGAGCGGTTGTGTGCCGGCCTGCAGTTCCGTGGCCGAGGCGCGGGACACGGCGGGCTCTGCGGAGGCCGCAGACGGGGTGACGGGGAGCTGCTGGCCCGGCGCGATGCCGTCGTTCGGTACCGGAGCGGGTCGGGTCTGGGGAAGCGGGCGCGGACGAACTGGTGCCGCTGTACGGGCCGTTCCAGGGCGGCGGTTGGGCGCCGCGGAGGCGGCGCGGCGCGGGGGAGTAGGAACGGTTCGGGTGCCGGATGGAAGCGGCCGGGGCCAGGAGATGTCGCAGGGCGCGCCAGTGCCGGGGTCGGTGTCCCAGTAGGCGAGTTGCCAGTGGGCTTCCAGCCAGAGGCGGCCAGGGTGCAGCTGGTTGAGCAGGGTGGGGTGCTGCGTGCGCAGGCGGACGCTGAATGACGGGGTCGGCAGCGCGGGCCTGACGACCTTGCGGACCCGAAAGCCCTCCAATTCGGCGATGTACACGGTGGCGGCGGGGCCGTCCTCGCGGGATCCCCAGCCGCCGGCGAAGGCGGTGATGGTCCCGTCCGGGCTCACCGCGCGGACCCGGTTGACGAAGGTTCCGGCGATGAACACCGTGCCGTCGGTGCCCACCGCCACCCCCTTCGGGATGGCGATGCGGGCGCGTGTGGCGAGTCCGCCATCCCCGCCGTTCCTGCCGTTCCCGTCGTCTTCTCCGTTGCCGGCGAAGGTGGAGATGATCCTGTCCGGGCCCACTGCGCGGACCCGGTTATTGCGGGAGCCGGCGATGTAGACAGTCCCGTCGGAGGCCGCCGCCAGCGCCTCCGGATCCCATCCCAGCAGGGCGTGTCGGCGATTCCCTGCTCGCAAGGAGAGGAAAGGCGCAGGTCGATGGGCCGGGCGGATCGTGGAATCGATGTTCGCGTCCCACATGATCAGCCCGGCCGCATCAGCCCGCGCCTGGGAGAAGGCGCAGCCGAGCGCCGCTCACTGGTCCTGGTGGTTCGAGGTGAAAAGGGCCAGCATTGCCGCGACCACCGCCCAGACGGCGAGGACGGTACAGGCGCCTGTCACCGTCCACGGCCACAACGCCGTGGTGGCCTGGTCGTGGCCGATGCGCCCCCAAGCCTGAAGGACCGTCATGTGCAGGAGGCTCACAGTGAGGTGCTTCTGACTGCTCAACAGCGAGGGCAGGACGAAGAGCAACGTGATCGTTGCCACGATGGTGAGCACGCTGTGCCGGATGATTGCGGCCAGCCCCATGCCCACGAGTGCGGACACCGGAGCGAGCACCGCGGACGCGACGAGCAGGCGCACGACGCCGTGATGGCCGAAGCCGACGGAGGCATCCTGACTGGACAGGATCCCCTGGGCCGCACCGAACGAGGCCAACGCCAAGGTCACACCGAGAACGGTCGTGGTCACGGTGACCACCGCCACCTTCGAGGCCATCACCGAACGGCGAGCCGGGACGGCCATGAAGGTCGTCCGGATCATGCCGGTGGTGTACTCACCGAGGATCGTGATGGCACCGATGGCGCCGGAACCGAGAATCAGCAGAGTGGCGGCACCGCTGGGGAACGAGTCACCCACGGTCCCGAACATGCGGAAGTACTCCCGGTGCTCCTCGTCGTACTGTGTCCAGTTCTGGGAGTCGGCATAGGCGGCAGTGACGGTGACCATGAGGACCGCCGCGACGGTGGTGGCGAAGGCCCAGGGAGTCGAGCGCAGGTCAGGTAACCGCGGACGGTGGTCCACGGCAATGCGGGGCAGGGCCAGCGGCCAGCTCCGCGCAGGACCTGCGTCCAGGCGCGGACGTCGTCGCGGAAGGCATCGGGCATCTGCTCGGTGAGCCGGTCGACGGCCTTCTTGTCTCGGTCGCAACGCTCGTCCGGCTGAAAGGCGAGCAGGCCGCGGTCGGCAAGAAAGTAGAGGATGCGGCGGGCGTGCCACTCCCGTTTGAGGGAAGCGGCGGCGCGGATGTCGGCCTCATGGAGCGGTGCCTGGACGCCGAGGTGGGCGACAACCAGCAGTAGGGCCTGGACGTCATGGTGTTCGTGGTCGGAGGGCCACCACTTCCGCCCGCGGCCGAAGCGCCGGAAGTCCTCGACCAGGGCGGCGGCCTCGGGTGTGAGGGCAGGCAGCGGACGGCCCTTGAGCGGGGTCCAGTCCCGTGCGGGCGGCGGGAACAGCGCGCTCTGGGCGGCTGTACATAGCGGCGGTAGCGCGGGATGGTGACGCCCGGTTCCCGGGCGAGCAGTCCGGCGAGCTCCAGGACCTGGGCGACCGCCGACACCAGGTCGGGCAGGTCCTGCAGCACCCGGGGGTCGACCAGGTCTTCGCCAGCCTCGCGGGTGGCCAGGGCCAGGCGGGCGTGGCGGACGGTGACCACTCGCCAGAAGTCGCCCTTGCCGAGCTCGCCGTGCAGCTCCCGCACAGTGCGTTCGGCCCGGTCGGCGCCGGGCAGGAGGCGGTCGGCGATCCGGCTCGCGTGCGGGAACAGGAACGCCCGGCGCATCCACGGCAGCGGCAGTGGCAGCTGGCCGGTGACCTGCGGGGTGCAGATCCGCGGATCGTCGCGCACCACCGGCTCCTGGTCCACGGCCGGCTTGGGGCGGACGGGGGCACCCCGGTGGCTGAGCGGGGAGTCGTGCGAGAGCACGGTGCGCGGAGCCACGACCACGGACAGCTGCAGATGGCGCATCGGCAGCGGGTCGCCGGCGCGAAAGGCCGCCACCCACTCGGCATCCGGGTGCAGCCGTGCCTCCAGCACGCACAGCCGGCATACCCCGTCCATGTTCAGCCGCGTCGCCTCCCCGTGACGGCACCGTCGGCACGGCCCGAACGAACGTCCCCTGGGCCGCCAGATCCCGCACGGCAGGCAGATGCCGCTGGAGCGCACCAGCCCCCAGCCGCCACATCGCACACACGCATCGACCACCATCGAGGCGAAGCCGCCCACCAGCGAACCCCTTCTCCTAATTCGGCGGCATCGAGCGCCGGCCCCCGCCCGAGCGCGGAAGAGGCCGCACCGCGCCGCCGCCCACCGCCCGCACCGGCTCCTCGGGCACCGCCCCGGTCTTCTCGACCGGCTCGGCGACCATCAGGTCCGCCACCGTGCAGTCGAGCGCCGCGCAGATCTTGTCCAGGTCGTCCAGCCGCACGCTGATCGGCTTGCCGCTCCACATCGCGGCGACCTTGCTCAGCGACGGCGAGAAACCGGCCTCCTGGAACGCGGCCAGCAGCTGGGTCGGCCGCCAGATGTCCCGCTGGGCCGCGGCCCAGCGCAGATTCCACTTCACCCTTCACACCTCTCCGGCCAACCGCCGCACCGCCCGGTGCGCGGACTCCAAGCTCGTCCGTTCCGGATCCGCCCGCACCGACGACACGTAGACGACCGTGGTGGTCGCCCAGATGTGGCCGAGGATCCGCTGCACATCCCACAACGGCATCCCCCGCTCATCCCACGTACCACCACAGCAGGGCCCGGCCCTCCTCGAACAGGTACGCCTCCCGCTCCCGGGGCCCCGACCCCCGAGCCCCCTTGCCCTGCACCACGAACCGCCCCCACTGCCCCAGCTCCCAGTGCACATCCCCGATTCGCACCCCGCACAGCTCCGACGCCCGCACACCCGAGATGTACGCGAGCTTCGCCATCACGTAATCCCGCGCCGCCACCCGCCACTTCCGCGCCTGCGGCAACGCCTGGCGCCACGCGGCGAAGAACTCCCTCATCGCCCGCTGCGACGGCGGGATCCGCAGACCGAAGTCCCCCCGATGACGCGGCCGGTTGAACGGATCCACCGGCGACTCCACCGCCACCCCGAACCGCCGCGCGATCTCCCCCGCGTACCGCTGCTCCAGAAACGCGAAGTACGCGTCGATCTGCGAGACCTTCGCTCGCAGCGTCGACCGGGCCCGCTTCCCGGTCCCCGAGAAGTACAGGTCCAGATGTCGTGGAGTCAGGCGCCAGGGCGTCAGGTCATAGAAGGAGCAGATCTCCTCCACCGGCCGCAGCAGCCGCTGGAGCGTGGACGCGGCCAGACCCGCAACATCCCGAGCCCAGGTGTACTCCGCCAGCGTATCCGCGAAGAACGCCCGCTCGTCATCGGCCGACATCCCCGCAGCTGCCCGGCGCTGCAGCGTCACGACATCGGCGAGGCCCGGCTCGACCAGCCCGCCCGCCGTGGGCTCCGGCCCGGCCGGACCCGCCTCGGCGCCAACCAACGCCAGGCGACGACTACCGGAATCCTCCATGAACCGGCAGATTAGGCCCATAACTCCTGGAATCCACGAGTTCCTGCGCAAATCCCACACCAACGAGTGACACTGCTGTACACGTCGCTGACCTGCTGAAATGCAGAGATCTCCACTGGGTAGCCACTCATCGAACCCGTCGGGACTCCACTCTCCCCATCGGCCGACCCGTTCCGCGTCAGCTCGCCCGTCTCGAACAGCGCCTTCGGACCACGGGCGCCACCCTTCTGACCCCCGGCACGTGGCCAGGCACCGCCGAACTGCGCCTGACGGCTGGGAGCGCGGTCTGGGACGGCGTTGGCGACGGGTACGGCGCCCTGCGATGCCGCACGGTCACCGCCCGCTGCACTGGCCGGGGCCGCGCTGCCCGACCGCGCGAAGCGCGTCTCCTGTTGCCGGACGAGCGCGGCGGCGTGAGCGTGGCGGCTCCTGTGTCCGAGGCGGCGCGTCCCGGGGGCGCAGACACTATCGCCACGGTGGCCGCCCTGGCGTAGCCGCGGACGTCTGGCCAGCCGTCGTCCGGATCCGAGCGAACGGGCTGGTGTGTCAGGTGAAGTCGTAGAGGCGGGCGGCGTCGACGAGCGCCAGGTCGAACACGGCCACGACGCCGAGGTGGTCGGAGTAGTCGTGCTCGACCATCCGGTAGCCGACGATCGCCGGGGTGAGCGCCGGGGTGGTGTGGAGCTGGTCGACCCGCAGCAGGCCGTGCTTGCCGGTCGGCTGGCGCAGCGACGGGTCCGGCCGGGTGTCGGCGAGGTGGGCGGCGACGTCGGTGAGGTCGGCATCGTGCAGCGTTTGGCCGACGATCCGGTTGCTGGCCCACGGATCACTGGGGTGCTCGCGCCTCTTGCATCGGGAGGCCCTGTTGTACGGCTTCACGAGGGTCCAGTCGATCTCCGGGGCGTCGTAGGTGGGGTGGTCCACGTGTTCCTGATGCCCTCGGTGGACCGGGCGAAGCTCGACGCGCTCCTCGCGGACCTCGCCGAGGACCCCGCCCTGGTCGGGCGAAGACTCCACTGATCCTGACCCGCCGAGCGGCGGGCGCTCGCGAATCGGGCCGTACCCGCCGCCGGCGGGTACGGCCCGATGGTCCGCGTCGCGGCCGGTCAGTGCTCCTCACGCGGCGAACGCGTGACGTTGACGTCGTCGATCACCGGTCCGAAGTCGGCGGGCGTCGTGCTCTCGAAGGTCAGCGTGGTGGACGGACCGGTGGCCACGAAGGTCAGTGCGTGCTTGACCCAGCCCATGTTCGCCCTCGTCTTGCCGGTGGTGTCGAAGGAGAACTTCTGGAAGAGCTGGCCGTCGATGCGGACGTCACCCGTCTTGATGGCGGGAGGGCCGTCGACGTTTCCGGCAAGCGCGTAGGTCACGGTGTACGCGGTGTTCCGGGTCGTCTCGAACGTCTGCGAGACCGCTCCCGGGGCAAGGCCGTTGAGGTCCAGGCTCTGCTTTCCCTCGTAGGGCTGGAAGTGCAGATTGTTCGTCAGGTCGACCCCGCCCGAGCCCGGGGTCTGCCCGACAGGCGTGGAGACCAGCCACGGACCGAGGTTCTGGCCGTCCGTGAAGGTCTGGTGGTCGGCCCCGGGAGGAGCCACCACGGGCGTTTCGAAGCCGCCGTCCTTCACCAGCCCGTGCCGCGCGTCGGGCGCCACGGGGGAAGCCTGCTGGCCGGGGGCGCCGTCGGCGTGCGCGATCGGCTGGAGTGCGAACGCCGCGGCGAGAGCGGCGCCGAGCACCGCCGCGCGTCGGGGGTCGAGCGTCATCCTGGAACCTTCCACGAGGTGCGTGCCGTGTCCGGGCACTGTCGGCTCCATGCAAACCTGAAGCCGTCGTGGCCGCCCGCCGGTGCGGCCGATCGCGTGTCAGCTTCCCTCCCGCGGGCGCCCCGCCCGCTCTCCCCACGGCTGGCGGCCGACTCCCTGGTCGCACGGCCGGCTCAGAAAGTGTTGGTAATTGATCAACTGCTTGGCGTGATGCATTCGCGGTGGTGGGCATCGCTCCCTCGACCTGCCTGGCCCGCACCCGCGCGCTCCAGCAGCACGGCGTCATCCGCGGCTTCCGGGCCGAGGTCGACCCCGCCGCGATCGGCCTGCCGCTGCAGGCGATGATCTCGGTGCGGCTGCGCGCCCACACCCGCGAGCAGAACGAGAGCTTCCGGAGTACCGCCCCCGACCTGCCCGGCGTCCTCGCCGTCTTCCACATGGCGGGCTCCGTCGACTACCTCCTGCACGTCGGAGTCGCCAGCCCCGAGGCCCTGCGCGACTTCGTCGTGGACCACCTCGCCACCCACCCGGCGGTCGCCCAGACCCGGGTCTCGCTGGCGCTGGCGGAGGAGCGTGGGGCCTGGGGGCGGGACGAGGTCGTGCGGATCACCGGCGGCGAGTACCAGGGCCGGGCCGGGCTGGTCGACGTCCCGGTGTGGCAGCCGGACCACGAGGGCCGGGACGTCGCGCCGGGCCTTCCCCGCGTCTACAAGGTCCGCCTGGACGGGGCGGTGACCGTGGACGTGCCAGCCGAGCACCTGCGGCCGGCGACGCCGACGACCGACCCGGAGGTCTACATGACCATCGCGTTCCCCAGTCTGTGGGGGGCGTGGCGTGCATGGTATGGGGCGACCGGTTCGTGCGTTGGCACGCCGAGCGTTGCCCCGGGGAGTGGGCGCCGGTGGACCTCGGGCCCGACCCGGCGGACACCGTGAGCAAGGCCGCACTCGTGGTGTCGGCCGCGATGCTGGACGCTGCCACGGCGGAGGGCCTGGACACGCCCGCCGACGGCTCCGCGCTGCTCGACCTCCCCCTGCCCGCCGTCTCCGCGCTGCTCACCGGCACCTACGACGAGACGATCGCCGGCCTGCTGGAACGGACCCGCCCCGGCCTCGCCGCCACCGACCAGGTGCTGGACTGCCTGCGGGCGTTGTGGAGCTTCCGCGCCGGCGTCGAGGAGATCCACCAGCGCCGCCGGGTCCAGCGGCTCGCCCACACCATCCTGGTGGGCCACCAGGGCGCGGGCATGCGCCCGGGCGCCGACCCGGCCGACTACCTGACGGGCCGGACGGTCGTCCAGCTGAGGGACCGTCTGGACGACCTCGCCCCCTGGGAGCAGGAGCGGCGGGCACGGTGGGCCGAGGACTTGGCCGAGCAACTCGGGGGCGACGCCCTGTAGGCCACACGGAGCCGCTCATTGGGGCGCCTTTCGGCAGAGCGGCGGAGACCGTGGCCTCCTTCGTGGCCCGGGTAGCTCGCGATGCCCCCTACCCGGCCCTGGGCTCGGGGCTAGGCTCGCTCGGCGGCTCGGGCTGGTTCCTCGTTCGGCTCCTGTGGTCTGATCCGCAGGCGGCCCCGGGCTGCTCGGCGTTCGAGCTTGCGCTGTTCTGCTGTCGCCCAGCGGTCGGCGCGGGTCGGGTCGAGGGGTGTGCCGTGGCCGACGTGGAGCCGGGTGGGCTTGAGGTCGAGCATCGCGCGGAGGCTGGCGAGGTTGGCGAGCGGGTCGTCGTGGAAGGGCGGGTTGGCGGGGCGGCCCTTGATGAGGCCCATGAAGGAGTTGGCGATGAGGTCGCCGGCCACCAGGTCGCCGTCGTCGGTGAGGACGGAGACGGAGCCGGCGGTGTGGCCGGGGGTGGGGATGATACGGGCGTCGACGCCGAAGTCCGCGAGGCCGGTCTCGCCGTGGACGAGGATGTCGGGCTCGAAGGGTTCGGCCTGTTCGTGGAGCTTCGGGTTGCGGGCCATGAGCCGTCCCATCGGGCCGGTGGGCAGGTACGGTTCGCGGACCCGGCCGGTGCGGTAGGGGCCGAGGTCGGCGGCGTGGGCGGCGATCGGCGCGCCGGTGAGGTGGCGCAGTTCGGCGGCGGAGCCGAAGTGGTCGATGTGGCCGTGGGTGACGACGATGAGGCGGACGTCCTGCGGGTCGACGCCGTGGGCGGCGACCTGTTCGGCGATGCGCCGGCCGCTGCCGGGCGTTCCGGCGTCGACGATGACCGGGTGGCGGCCGAGCAGCAGGTAGGCGTTGACGGCGTGCCGGCCTAGGACGGGTATGGGGATGACCTTGGTGCGGGACAACTGGGTGCTCCTCAGGGGAGAGAGGGTGCGAGTGATGGGTGTGGTTCAGCGGGCGGTTGCGTGAGGGCGGAACCGGCGGCGGTACTCGGCCGGGGTGGCGCCCAGCCGGCGACGGAAGGCCCGGTGCAGGGTCTCCACCGACCCGAGTCCGCTGGCGGCCGCGATGTCGGGCAGGCTGCGTGCGGACTCCTCCAGGAGGCGGCGGGCCGCCTCCACCCGGACCGCCTCCAGGTAGTCAGCCGGTGTGCGGCCGGTGCAGTCGCGGAAGACCCGGGCGAAGTGGCGCACGCTCAGGTTCATACGGGCGGCCATGGCCTCGACCGAGATCCGCTCGGCGAGGTTGTCGTCGATCCAGCGCCGGAGCTCGTCGATGCGGTCGTCGGCTCTCGCCTGGAGAGAGAGCGGCACGCTGAACTGAGTCTGCCCGCCGGGGCGTTTGACGTACATCACCATGGCGCGGGCGGCGTCGAGGGCGATCGTCGGGCCGTGGTCCTCGGCCACCATGGCGAGGGCGAGGTCCATGGCGGCGGTCACGCCCGCGCAGGTCCAGATCCGTCCTGCGCGGATGAAGATCGGCTCGGGATCGACGGCGATGTCCGGGTGCTGTGCGGCCAGTTGGTCGGCGGTGAGCCAGTGGGTGGTGGCCGGCAGGCCGGTGAGGAGTCCGGCTTCGGCGAGCAGGTGGACGCCGGCGCACACGCCGCCGACGCGCCGTGCGGCCGGAGCCGCCGTGGTCAGCCATGTGACGACGTCCTGGTCGACGACGGCCTGGTAGTGGCCGCCGGTGTTCTTCATGGCGCCGGCCACGAGGAGGGTGTCGATGCCCGGGCTCACCTCGGCCAGCGACCGCGCGGCGACCAGGCTGATCCCGGCGGCGGTGGGCAGCGGGCCGGCCTGCGCGGCGGTGATCTCGACCCGGTAGGCGGGTGCGTCGCCTTCCACCAGGCGGGAGGCGACGGAGAAGACCTCCGCCGGGCCGGTCACCTCCAGCAACTCGACCCCGGGGAAGGCGGCGATGACGACGGTGCGCGGTTCGGGCATACCCCGATCCTTCCGCCGCGCGGGCTGTGTCCGCAATGACCAGGTTCTGTCAGATCCAGCCATCGGTCACGCCCGGAGCTCCCGGGTGCCCAGGTTCGCCCGCTGTCCGGGCAGCGCGGTTCACGGGGCGAGGGCGCGGCGGTTCGGGCAGGTCACCGCCCGCGGGTCACGGTGGTGATCGCCGCCGCGATGGTCGACTGGAGCTGCTGGGCGTCCACCCCGGCGCGGGAGCGCAGGTTCACGCCGTGCGCGAGGAGGGCGAGGATGTCGGCCGCGGACCCGGGGTCGACGCCTTCGGCGAGTTGCTGTCGGCGCTGGGCCGCGCGGAGCGCGGCGGTCTGGGGTGGCGGTTGGGTGGTGTCAGGTTCTCTTCCCCAGGAGCCGAGCACGGATCCCCCGCCGGCCCGCTAGGGTTGTCCCCCGCGTCACCCCGCGCCGCCCGGCCCGGGTACGCGCCGCACTGATCTGCGCCGACTACGACGCGAGCATGCACGGCTGGCGAGCTCACGCCGACAACCGCGACCTACGCGTCGTCTGGAGCCCGGACGGCCAAGCCACACTCGTCATGCCCTGGGCCGAACCCCCCGACGACCACGAGGCCGCCTCCTTGGCCTGAAGCCTCGGCAGATCACGCCCACATCCGGCCGGCCCACGGCCTCGCCCCCGGCGCGCGCACCCTCACCCCGCTGGCCATGGCGGCGGTCCACACCGCCCCCGCATCGTCCGCCGCCGGGCCGCGCCGACCTCTCCACCCTCCACCAGCCACACGGCACTGAGCACTTCCGCCGCTGGCTCGCGGTGGCCTCCAGCGGCAGCTGCGCCCAGTCGACCCGTCCGTTGGCTTCCAGCCACCACAACCTCGCCAACGCGTAGGTGCGTTGCCAGGTGATCGGCCAGGCCGGGCACCACCATGGGTCGATCTCCTCCAACGCGGCCCGCCGCTCCGGCGCAAGCGCACCCGGCTCCTCGGCCGGCACCTGGGCCGCGGCCCGCAGCCCGGAGAGCCACGTCCCGATAGCGTACCCGCCGATCGAGGCCCGCGCCGGCGCCGCCAACGACCCGCCGTGCCCCTTCGCCCAGACCCGCGCCCAGTCCAGCCCGCCCTCGAACCGAGCGTCCGAGACGGACCAGATCATCCCGAGCGCGTCGAGCATGTCGACCCGGTGGCGCGCCAATTCACCGTTCGCATGCTCGGTCCGCCGGTCCG
Organism: Kitasatospora sp. NPDC023118; assembly: GCF_055560875.1. Lineage (NCBI taxonomy): Bacteria > Bacillati > Actinomycetota > Actinomycetes > Kitasatosporales > Streptomycetaceae > Kitasatospora > Kitasatospora sp. NPDC023118. Next base: position 22,232 of record NZ_JBVHHW010000036.1, on the reverse strand, counting down.
ACAGCCATTTCCCGAGGGGAAAATTCCCCTCCTCACCGACCACCGCGGAATAAGGGACATCGAGCCCACCGGTTTCCTCGTGCCACCGCCGCGCGTGGTTGATCCCCTCCCGCCAGAACTGGTTCTCACCCGTCAGCACCCGCGAGGCGATGAACAGGGCGAGCACATTCGCGTCCACCGGCGACCACCAAGCCGTCCGCGACCTCACCCCGCACCTCGACCCCACCACGCTGCGCCAGGTCATGAGCTGGCAGGAGCGCACCCGCAGCGCGGCACTCGCACTGCGCGGCACTGAGCAACACCGGCCCGCCCGGCTGGTCGTACGGCGCAGCCGGTTCTGACGGTTGTGGGATCCGGATTGGTTGTAGCCGTAGGGGTTCGCAGGCTGGGCCGGGCAGCGGCGCAACGGCGCGGATCACCCGCGCGTTCTGCGCGGAGAAGGGCATCCCGTACTACGAGGTCGGCCTGTTCTGCTCGCACCGCGAGATCCTCGCTTACCCGCACCGCGCCTGGGAGCCGATCCGCTCGGGGGAGTGAGACGGGCAGGGGGCGACGTGACGCTTCCTCAGATGCGCCCGACCTGCCAAGATCCGCTGGTGAAACACGTGACTTACCGTCTCCATCCGGCACAGATACGCCGCCAGTGGATCTTCTCGACGCTCTACCTGGCCGGTGGTGCCTACCTTCTGTACCGCGGTTCGCTCGTCCCGATGAACGTCCGGACTGCCGCCGCCATGGCTTTCGGCGTTCTCCTGATCATCGGTGGACTCCTCCAGGTGAGGGGCGCCTTCAGCAGCGTGAGCTTCGACGAGCGCGAGATCTGGTGGACCGGGGCGCTGGGCTCCCGCAAGCGGTTCGCCTGGGCGGACATCACCAACGTCGAGGTCGGGAAGAACCGCAACCGCCCCGATTCCGGGGACGTCGTGCGGGTCACCCACCGGGAGCACGGCGACTTCAAGCTGCCGGCGGTGATCGGCATGCCGGGCGCCTGGCGCGACCCGGACTTCGAGACCAAGGCGGCCGACGTCATCGCCACCTGGCGTGCGGCGACGGCGATGTCCGAGCCCGCGGCGTAGTCGGGCATATGTGGCCCCTGGAAACCGCCCTTTGGACGAGGGGCCGCTGTTCAGGTGTTAGGCGACGGCTGGTTTTCAGTGGTGGTGCGTCAGCTGCTCTCAGCGCTTGCCTCGTAGGGGTGGCAGGTCACGGCTGTTCGGTGTTGCTGCAGTACGCGTCGCGGCTACTGAAGGCTGGTGTCGTTTCCCACTGAAGACTGTGTGTCGTTTGGGATTACTCGTGGGTGGCCGGCCGGGATGAAGAGGAGCTGATCAAGCCCGGCCGCCCCTGGAAGCCCCTTTCCCAGGTCGAACTCGCCACAGCCGAGTGGACCGACTGGTACAACCACCGACGACTCCACGGTGAGATAGGCCACGTCCCACCCGCCGAATACGAGACCGCCCACTACCTCACAACCACAAAACCCCAGGTCAAAGCCACAACCTGAGATCTCTATCAAACCCGGGGCGGTTCAGGGTGACGTGCCGGTGCCAGGCCGTCCAGTTCCGGACCTGGTAGTGGTCCAGGCCGACCTGGCCTTTGGCCGCTTGGAAGCATTCTTCGATGCACCAGCGGATACCGGCGACGCGCACGAGCTCCGACAGTGGCACGATCCGAGGTGACCAGCAGAGGTAGAAGGCGAGCTCGCCGGTAGTGGGATTGCGGCGGACCAGCAGGTGGCGGTGCTCGTCGGTGCCGTTCTGCACCCAGGCCCAGTCGTAGTAGCGGGGCCCCTTCGCCCCGGGGCCGGCGCTCTGCCGGTGCCAGGCCGAGGCGGGCAGGCGGACAGCGGCCTCGGCCGCGCGGATCGCCGTGCGGCCCTGGTTGATCCGCACCCTGGTCGCGCAGGACACCGCCAGCACGTAGCCGACTCCGCGGGCCTCCAGCCCGGCCCGCAGGCCGGGGTCCTGACCGTAGGCCTCGTCGCCGGTCACCCACGGCGTGCTCACTCCGGCGTCCAACGCCTGCTCGATCATCTGCAGGGCGAGACGGGGCTTGGTCGCGAAGACGACGTCCTCGGGTACTCCGGCCCTGCGGCGCCGCTCGGAGTCCCGGCTCCATGTGTGTTCGGGCAGGTAGAGACGGCGGTCGATCAACGCCCGCCCTCTACTGGAGGCGTAGGCGAGGAAGACGCCCACCTGGCTGTTCTCGATCCGCCCGGCGGTTCCGGTGTACTGCCGCTGGACACCCGCCGAACCACGACCCTTCTTCAGGAAGCCCGTCTCATCCACGATCAGAACACCGTCACCGGCGCCGAGATGGTCTACGACGTAGCGGCGGACCTCGTCGCGTACCGCGGCCGCATCCCAGCGGGCAGTCCGCAGCAGCCGCTGCATCGGACCGGGACGACTATGGCCGGCGTGCTCCGCCAGCTGGTGAGGTCGGTCCGGGGCGCCCTGCCGACGTTGCCGTCGGTGGGTTTCCCCGAACCGCCTCCCGAACCGGACGTGCCCGATTTCCAGGCATCCGGCTCTCCACAAGCCCTCTCAGGCGACCGCGTCGATCGTGGCCCCGCTGGGCCAGGGCGAGGGGATCTTGGTCCCGCGATACAGGTAGCGGTTGGTCCGCACCTTCGCGGCCTTGAACAAGACCACCTCGCTGTCGGCGGGCCACCATCGGCCCACGCAGTAACGACGGTGCAGGGTATTCCAGTTGGTCCGGCGGTGTTTGTGCCGCAGCCATCCGAAGACCTGTCGCCACGTGAAGGCCGACAGGCAATCCGAGCCATGGCCTGGTCGAACAACGCCTGCCATCGAGCAGGGTCTACGCTACGGCCCGCGACCACCGCACGATCTTCAAGAGTCCACACAACCCTTGATCATCTCGCGGTGTCCGCACGCATCAGGCGTCGTAGTGCTCGCCGCGTCACCCTGGACCTGCGCCTCCAGAACATCCGCCACTTCGCGCATCGTCGCAATCACCGCATCGCTAGGGTCTTGACACACGATCCGCCCGGAGCTCCACCACATCGGGGCCACCGCGAGGCCGGGATCGGCAGCGACCACCGCTTCCTAGCCGGCTGCGGTGATGTCCTGGCCCTCACCGTCAGTTGTATCCGCGTGGTTCGTCGCCTGCCGTCTTGACCTGCTTGCGGTAGGCCCCCGGCGGTGATCCGAAGTGTCGTTTGAAAGCTTTGGCGAAGGCGAACTCCGACGTGTACCCCGTGTGCTGCGCGATTGTGCTAAGCGGGGCCGGCGATTGGTGCAGCAACCGCGCCGCGGTGGCCATCCGCCAGTTGGCCAGGTAGGTCAACGGCGGCTCGCCGACCACCGAGGCGAAGCGGCGGGCGAACGCTGCGCGGGACAGCCCGGCGCGGGTGCCCAGCGACTCCACGGTCCAGGGATGGCCGGGATCGTCGTGGATCGCTTTCAGGGCCGGGGCGACTGCCGGGTCGGTCAGCGCGGCCGTCCAACCCCGGGTCCGCTCTTTAGGCAGTTCGGCGTACCACGACCGGAGGATGTACAGCAGCAGCAGATCGATGAGCGCCGTGACGACCGCGTCCGAGCCCGGCTGCGGCGTGTGGAACTCGGCGCACAGCTGATCGACCGCTGAGCGCAGCACCGGGTGGCGGCCCGGAACCGCGGGGAGGTGGATGACCTCCGGTAGATCGCTGAACAGCGGATGCGGGCGTTCGACGTCGATCGCGTACGCGCCGCACACCAGCATCGTGTGCGGCCCCGGTCCGTTCACGGTGACCTGGCCGATCGGCGAGGAACGGTCCACGCGCTCCGGTACGAAGTCCACCGGATCGCGGCCCGGCACATCGCACAGGGTGTGTCCGCTGCCGCGCTGCAGGAACACGATGTCGCCGGGTCCGAGCGCGAGCGGTTGGCCGTGCGGTGGCAGCAGGTGGCAGTGTCCTTCCACGACCACGTGGAATCCGGCTCCTGAGATGGGTTGGAACTTCAGGGCCCACGGGGCGTGCGCGTCGGTGCGAGTCACCATCGGGCGTCCCGTGCGCAGGACTTCGAGGGTGTCGCTCAGGATGTCCATAGCGCCACTCTAGTGCCTGCATAGAGAGACGATATGACATGGAATCGAGATTCCAAGTCATTCACCGTCTCGATGTGGAGGCGTACGTTCTTGCCATGGCGGTGCCGAGCCCCGGCACCGCATCGACGAAGGAATGGATCCCATGTCTCTGGCTGGCAAGAAGATCGTGATCATCGGTGGAACCTCCGGCATCGGCTTCGCGGTAGCCCAACAGGCTGCTTCGGCCGGCGCGGACGTCGTGGTCGCCTCCAGCAATCAGGACCGCGTGGACGCCGCGACGAAGCGGTTGGGCGAGCCGGCCGAAGGCCGCCGCCTGGACGTCGCAGACGGCAACGCCATCGCCGCGTTCTTCGAGCAGGTCGGGGAGTTCGACCACCTCGTCTACACCGCGGGTGAATCCCTGCTGATCAAGCCGCTGGTCGACACCACCCCGCAGGAGGCCAAGGCCGTCTTCGAGCGCCGGTTCTGGGGCGCGTTCCTCTCCGCCAAGTACGCTGCACCGCGACTGCGCGACGGCGGCTCGATCACTTTCAGCTCCGGCGTCCTCGCGATCCGCCCCCTGTCCGGAACCGCGCTCACGGCAGGTATCACCGGCGGCATCGAGGCCCTGTCCCGGGCACTCGCCGTCGAACTCGCTCCTCTGCGCGTCAACGTGATTCAGCCCGGTGTGATCCGCACCGAGCTGTGGGACGGCAGTGTCCCGGACCCGGAGGCTTTCCTCCAGGGCGCCGGGTCCGAGCTGCTCACGCGGCGTGTCGGCACTGCCGAGGAAGCCGCGGCGGCCTATCTCTTCGTCTTGTCCAACGCCTACGTCACCGGCACCACGCTTGCGATAGACGGCGGCGCGGCACTGGTGTGACATAGGTGCCACGCAAACCAGCCAACGGCGCAACGCCGCACCCACGCGACGCGTTCCTGGCCGCAGCAGTCGACGACGCGAGGCCGACCAGACGTGCGGATCCGAACCGCCCGGCCCGAAGCGGAGAACCGGTCGACCTGACCGTCCCGGAGATCCGCCGCCTGATCGGCGCACTGTTCAGCCCGCCGATCACAGCCCCGAACGCACTCCTGCACTGGTCGAACTGGCGCAGAAGCCACCAAGCTTCGGCACGTCGCAGCCACTACCAGCAGCGGCTCCCCGCCCCCTCCAGCGCGTAGATCGCGAAGTCACACTGGAGTACTGACCGGCTACCCAGCGTTACTGATCACGGAAATCGAGCCAGAACCGTAGAACGGGAGCCACCTGGGCAACGAGTTCGAGAGCCAATTGTGAACTCGTGAACGGCTTCTGTATCGGAGTGATCGAGGCTGGCTGCTCACACTGTCGGTACCTCGTTCGAGCGACGCCGTGTCAGGCCGGCTCGGGGGCGGGGCCCGATCAGACGGACCGTCCTGAAGGCGCACGTCGCCCGGTTCTGCAGCGGCCTGGAGAAACCGGCCCGGCCATCCGGCTGCCGGCGAATCAGCCAAGTGTTCCGGGGGCCGGGCGGTGACCGGCGTGTACCCGGGTCGTTGAAGCAGGTTGGACAGCCGAGTTGTGCGGTGCCCTGGTCGTGGTGGCCCGGGGCGCCGTGGTGTGCGGCTCGGCTTCAGTCTTCCCCGGGCCTGGACGCTTCGGCGTCCTGAGGCCTGGTCCAGATGCGAGCGAGAGGACAACGGCGTGGCCGGACGGTCTGGTCTGAATATCGGTGGGATTCTGGGCAAGGGCCGCAGCGGCGGCCGGGCCGGGCAGGCAGCCGTGCTGGTGGTCGCGGCGGTGCTGAGCGGTTCGGCGATGCCCGCGCAGGCGCGGGCGCAGGCGCCTGCCCGTGATGCCGCTGCGGCGGCACCGGTGACGAAGGTGTACGCGACACCGGGCACGTACGAATTCACCGTCCCGAAGGGCATCACCCAGCTGACGGCCACGGCGGTCGGCGCCGGCGGCAGCGGAGGCGGTGGAGGCTCCGGCGGCAACGGGAACCAGTTCCAGTTCGGTGGCGGCGGCGGTGGAGGCGCCGGCGGCAACGGCGGCGGGGCTGTCGAGTGCGTCTTCCCGGTCAAGCCCGGACAGGTCATCCACCTCGCCGTGGGGAAGGGCTACCCCGGCGGCCGCGGCAGCCACAGCTGGGACCCCGAGAACCGCTACAACGGCGAGGGCGGCTACGGCGGCGACTACGGCGACGATTCGTGGGTGTGGGACAAGACGACGAACAACTCCATCAGGGCCAGGGGCGGCCTGGGCGCGTGGGGCGGAGGGGGAGGAGAGTCGGCGAAGGGGAGCTCGCAAACCACCCGCGATCTGAGCGGTAAGGGCGGCAAGGGCGGCCCGTCCAACGACAGGGTCGGTGGCGGGACCTGGGACACCCGCGGCCCCAAATGCGCCAACGATGCGCAGGCCAGGGGCGGCAAGCACGGGGATCCCGGTCGGAACGGGGAGGACGGCAGCCACGACCGGGGAGACGGCCGCGGAGGTGACGGCGGACACGGCGGGGCCGCCGGTGTGACGACGCCCTGGGGCGCGATTGTTCCACTGCCGAGCATGGCGCCCTGCCCCGAGAACGCTCGCGGGAAGGGCGGCGACGGCGGACGTGGCGGGAACGCGGGGGACTGGAGCCGGAACTATGACAACTTCTACCCCAAGCCGGGTGAGGACGGTAAGGCCGGCCAGAGTGGCTGCCTCGTACTGACCTACTGAGAGCACGGGCCCCCTCCGGGCCGGCTGACCAGCCGGCCCGGGCGGCAGGCCCGGTACATCGCGCCCGACCTGCCGACACAGACAGACATGGTGTGACCCGGGCGGGTCTCCCGCCGGATCGGCACCCTGCCAGGCCCCACGAGACCGGTCCGACCCCACAGCCAGAAGACCATGCTTGCGCGACAGGTTCGCGTTGCCCGCCCTGGAGCACTCTGCGGCACCACAGCTCGGCCAAGTGGCGTAGCCGAGGCTCGCCCGCACCATCTACCCCAGTACTCAACCAGTGTCGATGGTCCAGGCCGCAGGTGGCTCTCGATTCCGTTGCCTAACTGGCTCCCGAATTACGATTTCGTGAAGTCGATCGTGCTGCTGTGCGCCGGTGACGCCCCGTCATTTTTGGGTGGAGGCTGGCCTCGTGTGAGGAGATCTTCCTGCTGCTTCCCCATCTCGCGGGGATGCTGGTTGCGTGCATAGAGGTGCGGGACGGCCTCGTGGTGATCGAGGCGTCGACGCCGGAGAACGTTCCTCTGCCGTGTCCCGACTGCCGGATACCGTCGAACCGGGCCCATAGCCGGTACGGACGGCGTCTGGCGGACGCGCCGTGCGGCGGACGGGGCGTCGTGATCGAACTGTCGGTGCGCCGGCTGTTCTGCGACAACGGCGAATGCCCGCGGGTGACCTTCGCCGAGCAGATCGACGGGCTGACCTGCCGCTACGGTCGGCGGACGCCGGTTCTGCAGCGGATGCTCGGCGCGCTGGGCGTCGTCCTGGCCGCCCGCGCCGTGGCCCGTCTGGCCCTGCCGCTCGGTATCACGGTCAGCCGGATGACCGTCCTGCGGCTGGTCATGGCGCTGCCGGAGCCGGCCTGGGCGGTCCCGCGGGTGTTGGGCATCGACGAGTTCGCCACGAGGAAGGGCCGCCGGTACGGCACCATCCTGGTCGACTGCGAGTCCCACCAGCCGGTGGACCTGCTCCCGGACCGTGACGCGGACAGCGTCGCGGCGTGGCTGCGCGAGCACCCCGGCGTCGAGATCGTGTGTCGCGACCGCGCGCAGGTCTTCGCCGACGGCGCCCGCGCCGGCGCCCCGAACGCCCGGCACTGCGCGGACAAATGGCACGTCTGGCACAACCTCGCTGAGGCAGTCGAGCGCCTCGTCTCGCGCCACCGCACCCTGCTCCGCGACCTGCTCGAATCCGATCCCGAGCGGCCGGAGCCGCCGCCCGCTCCGGCCGAAGCGGTCCTGGCCGATGAGGCATCGCCCGAGCCGTATCCGACGGGGAAGTTCCTCGACCGGCTCCGCGGCACCCACGGCGCGGTCCGTGCCCAGGTCGAGCAGGGCCTGAGCCTGCGGGAGATCGCCAGACGCCTCGGCCTGGGGCGCAACACGGTCCGCAAGTACGCCCGCGCGGCCAGCCCCGAGGCGATGCTGCACGGCCAGTGGCAGAACCGGACCAGCAAACTCGACCCGTTCAGGCCCTACCTTGAGCAGCGGGTCGCCGAGGGCTGCACGAACCTGTCCCGGCTCCACCGTGAGCTGGGGGAACGCGGGGCCCGCTGCAGCTACAGCACCCTGCGCGACTATGTTCGGCCGCTGCGGCCCGACCGCCGGGCCGGGACCACGCCGCCGATCGCCGGGCCGCCCTCGCCCCGCCAGGCCACCCGGTGGATCACCAGCCATCCCGACCACCTGCGCGAGGACGACCAGCGGCAGCTCAAGGCGCTACTGACCCCGCTCACCCGAGCTCGCGGCCGCCGCCGGCCACGTCCGCACCTTCGCGGCCATCATGACCAACCACGAGGGACACCGGCTGCGGCATTGGATCGCGGACGTGTGCGCCGACGAGCAGTGTGGCCTGGCCGGCTTCGCCGCGGGACTGATCCCCGACCTCGACGCCGTCGTCTACGGCATGAGCACCGACTGGTCATCCGGCCCGGTCGAGGGCCGCGTCAATGACCTGAAGGCGCTCAAGCGCAGCATGTTCGGCCGAGCGAAGGCACCTTTGCTCCGCAAGCGGCTCCTGCTGATCGCGGCCAGCCGACGCCCCCCACGTGGGGACGTTCCCCTGACCGACTAACGAGTGGGAGTGAAGCAGTCACCTGAGCGGCACGACACCGGCATGCCGGGCGTCCTCTGGCCTGGAAAGGAACACCCTTCGCTGCGGCCACTCGACGTCCGTAACAACGACTGACATCTCGTCGCTGACCTGAAAGACCTCCGGCAGACCGGCTGCGGGCCTGCCGTGGACCTCTTTGAAGGGCACCAGGCCCACGACTCCGTTTCCGACGTCAACGAAAGCGCCGAAGGGGAGCACCTTGACGACCGTCCCGCGAAGCGTCTGCCCCACCACCGTGCCGTCGGCGAACGCCTGGAAGGGGTCGGGCAACAGTGCACGCAACGACAGCCTGGCTTCCGCATTGTGAGTGTCGAATTGGAGGAACTCGCACGAGACGCGCTGTCCGATCTCCACGACGTCGGTCGGAGCTTCGATGTGGCGCCAGGACAGTTCGGGGATCGTGATAAACCCGACGCCGGGGAACATGGGATGGTCCGGTCCGGTGTCCAAGGCCACGAAGACCCCGAACCGCTCGATCGCCGCGACGGTGCCGGAAAGGATCTCGCCGCGCTGCAGTGACTCCAGGAACGCCCAGAGACCCGGGCTCTCAGACTGCCAATCCATGCCCGCCACCTTGGCAGACGCCGTAGGTCGACGACACCCTCATGGGACGACCACAGACCGTAACGGCCTCGCGATCGACTTCACGAAATCCGTGCCTGAACCTGTGGTTCGGCGCCAGGTTTAGGTCCATCGCCTCACACACGCCCCGCGCCCGCAGGGGACCTGCGGCCTCGGCGAACACCGCCATGATCTCCTGGTAGGCCGCCCCGTCCGGCAGTGCCGGGTCGGCCGTCGACGGCGCAAGTGGGGCCGGATCGCGCAGTTCCAGCAGCGTCTTGCGGGTGATCCGTACCTCCTCGGCGGCCCGGCCGAGCTCGTCCAGCATCGCGGTGAGCTGCGTGATCTGCTCGCGGGTCTCCTCGGCCCGCGCGGTCTCCTGCTCACGCTCCTCCAGTCGTACCAGCACCGCCCCCAAGGTCAACTCCTCGCTGGTCATGCGCCGCGCCAGGATGGGGTCGCGCTGTCGGTCAGCCGACGGGCCATCACATCGCTTATCGCCCAGTACACCCGGGACTCGGCCGAGGCGGGGCGGTGCTCGTAGTCGCGCACCAGTCGCCGGTGGAACATCAAGATCCCGTTCGTGTGCTCCACCCGCCACCGGATCGGCTGCGGGACGAAACCGGTCTCGGCCGGGTTGCGTTCGACGATTTCGACCTCGATGCCCACCTGCTTCCCGTGGTCCACGACGGTCTTCTTGAACCCCTGGTCCACCATCGCCTTCGTCACCGTGCCCGCGGTGCTGGCGGCGACCTTGTCGAGCAGGGCGGTGCCGAAGGCGTTGTCGTGGACGGACGCGGCCAGCATGACCACGGCGATCACCAGGCCCCGCACGTCCACGGCGAGTCCGCGCTTGCGGCCCGGCACCTTCTTGTTCGCGTCCCGTCCCGTCGTCTCACCCGGAACCCCGGCCGCCGCGTGCAGCTCTGGGTGTCGAGCACCACCAGGCTGGGGTCGGCTAATCGGCCCCTCTTCTCCCGGACCTGCCAGCGCAGCAGGTCGTGAATGACCTGATCGGTGCCGTCATTGCGCCACGTGTAGAAGTAGTACTTCACCGTGCCGGCGGGCGGCAGGTCGTGGGGGAGGTAGTCCCACTGGCAGCCGGTCCGGGACTGGTAGAGCAGCGCGTTGACGATCTCCCGCATCTCGTAGCGGCCCTCGTGGCCGCTGACCGAGGGATGCTGGACCTTCCACGAGGTGATCACCGGCTCGATCAGCGCCCAGCGTTCGTCGGATAAGTCGCTCTTGTAGGGCTTGCGGTCACTCACGCAGCTACCTCAGCACGGCGCCAGCCCCGCGACCTGCCGCAGACGGCAAGGCCACACGTTCAGGCGACGACAGAACGGAAATCAGCTCACATTCCGCCCTCTCGCACTGGAGTACTAATCGGGCAAGGCGGTCCACCGGATCTTCGCCTCGGCCAGACAGGCCGCCCAGGACCTCCCACGGCATCTTGAGAAATCTCAAACCGCAGGTCAGAGGCCTGAAAGCGCAATGAGACGTGGGAAACCTGATCAAGGTTGCTGCTGCCGTATGCCGCCTGGCAGGGTTTGGGCCGTGCCAAGGCCGTCTGTGCCATCCCAGATCCCTAGGCGCCATCCCACAGACTCAACTCACTATGGGGGACACTCATGCGCGCAATGCGTATAGCCAAGATCGCCGGCGCGGCCGCCCTGGCCGCCACAACGGTCCTGTCGTCGGCCACGGCTCACGCGAGCAGCAATCCTCCGGGCAGCGGGGGCGCCAACGTCGGCACCTCCCTGAGCCGGGGAGACACCCTCTACGCCGGCAGCTACATCGGGAGCACCAACGCCGCCGACGGAAACTTCATGAAGCTGATCATGCAGTCGGACGGGAACCTGGTGGAGTACAGCTCCGCGGATGAAATGGGCAGCAACGGCTGGCGGGTGTGCTGGGCGTCCAACACCTACGGTTCCGGGGCGGACCACGCCAGTTACCAGTCCGACGGGAACTTCGTCGTCTACACCCCCAACAACACCCCCGTGTGGGCCAGCAACACCCAATGGGGAGCCGGGTCGACCGTCAACATCAACCCCTACGGCGGGATTTACGTCGGGACCACGCGGATCTCTTCCAACTGCCCCTGAGCGACACCGTGAAGCCGCTCAGCGGAATGTGACAGGAGGCCCCGGACGACTACAGGTAGTCGTCCGGGGCCTCCCATCCAGGGAAATGGAACGCCTCGGCGTGCCGGCACGCCCGCATCACATCACCCGCGGCGGAGCCCGGAGTGCCCGGCCATCGGACCGGAAGCAAGCTGGGCGCCATCCACCCACTGCCATTCACCCGGGCGTCCTTTGCGCCAAACGCGGCGGACGGACGCCCACAAGGAATGAAGAGGAAAACCATGCGAAACGGACTCAAGAAGCTGGCAGCAACCGGCGCCGTCGGCGCCTCCGCGCTCGCGATGTCCCTGGTCGGCGCCACGAGCGCCCACGCCAACAGCCAGTACGGATGCCCGTACCCGTACGTGTGCATCTACGGCGGCCCGGACGCGTCCTACCCGATCGTCGCGGAGTTCCGGGACGTCACCAACTACTACCAGAGCACCAACCATGGACCCAGCTGGTGGGTCGTCAACACCCGCAACCAGGACTACGCCCACCTCCAGCTGTCCGACGGCACCGTCTACTGCCTCCCGCCGAACGGCAACCTGGGCGGCGGGGGCACCCTCACCGGAATCATGATCAGCAACGGCGGCTCCTGCTGACCGACGACTGAAGCCACGTGTCCCGGTGCGTCGGGCGCTCCCCCACCCACGCACCAGGACACGCCCAGGTACAGGTCAGGAACGACCCAGGGCGGATACCGGTTCGCTTCGGTACCTGCCCTGAGGTGCAGGTTCCCCCGCCACGGCTGGCGAAGGTGCGAACCTCCGACCGCGTCCATTGTCGTCCGCGGCTCTTCCCGCCCTGCGAGGACGGACCTCAGTGGTTCGGCGATGGGTTGTCCGCAGGGTCGGTGATCTTCGGCGTGCAGCCGCTTCCCTCGGGCTGCACGCCGCACACCTGAAGCTGAAGCGTCGTCCCGAGGACGCGGGCGTCGACCATCATCGAATAGTTGTCGTAGCCCCAGTGGATGAGCGCGGTCTCCTGGTCGCCTCTGCCGTTGGATATGGTCGCGGTGTCGCCCGGAATCCCGTCGGTGATGCCGCTCCAGGCCGCCTGGCAACGCGGGCTGTAGTGCAGGTAGATGATGGTTTTACCGATGGGTGCGGTGACGAGCGTCCGGTCGTCGGCCTCGCAGCCAGTGGATTGCGGATCCTTGCCCCTGCAGCCGATGCCCTGGCACGCAGGAGGCGGAAGGGTGGACTGAACGCCAGTCGGCCCGGAGGCGGCCGGCGAACCGCTCCCTCCAGTCGGCCAAAGAAAAACGCCGGCGATCACCGCCAGAGCGGCCAGGCCCACGGTCCCGATCAACCAGGGCGAGCGAGCCCGCCACCACACCCGGCCGCCGTCCGCACCCGGACCGCTCTCGTGCCCCTCGGGTGCACCTTCCGCGGATGGCGGGCTCGTCGCCGCAACGGGCTTCCCGCTCGCCGCCGCGCGACCGCTGTCGACCGGCGCGGACTTCGCCAACGCATCGTCGGCCTGCTCCAAGAGGCCCTGCAGCCTCGGCAGGTCGCAGTCCGTGGACGCGGCCAGGCTCCTCAGCCCCTCGGCGGTGATGAGACGTTTACCGTTGAGCCACCGTTCCCACGAGGCCTTGCTGTAGTGCGTCGCAGCCGCCAGGTCGGCAAGCGTGAGCCTGTTGCGATCTTTGATCGCACGGAGCTCCTCTGCCAACTCCCTTGCGGAATCGGACAAATCGTCCGACAACGGCCTCCAAGAGGAGCCCATCAGACCTCGCATCACCGTGGTGGACAGACTGGCCGCGCAAGAGCACCGAATGCCCCGCGCCACGACAACTGGAACAGGACCAGCGAGTGCCCCGAAAACGCACACCTCTGACCCCGTAGGCCTCACTCACCATCCGAAGCAGAGGGAGCAAGGCGCGTAGGAGTATCTCACACGTGATCTTCACCCACCCTGGGCAGCCCGAGACCGCGGCGGTCGAGCTCGCGGCGGAGGTCGAGGTTCTCGCCGTGAGCCTGCTCCAGTGCGTCTCGCAGGGCTTGCACTTCTTGGCGGTGCTGCTTCTTCAGGCGTGTGATCTGGCTGGTCAGTGCGAGGACGAGGGTGCTCTGCTCGTCGGCCGGCGTGGCCGGTGCGGGAACCGGCCGGCCCTGAGCTCGCAGGCGTTCGATCCGTCCGCGCAGGTCAGGGTGGTTATAGAGGAACGCGTGCGAGACACCGGCCTCGCGTTGGACGGCCTGGAAGGTGATCGGCTCACCGCGCTTGATGAGGGTGCGGATCGCCTGTTCCGCGGCTGTCGACGGCTCCGACGATCACCTGGCGAACGTCGGGGTGCGCGGCGGCGACCTGGTCGGCGGTGATCACAGCCCCTCCGGGGGCCTCCTTGCGTTTCTCGAAGCAGTACAGGCAATCGACGTCACACGTTTCACCGCGCAGCTTGAGGATCACAGATGCGGCGCTGGTGCTGTCCGTGGTGTCCAAGCTGCGGTAGAGCTCATGGATGATGCCGATCACCGACTGCCTCCCTGCTGCGGTATCGGGTCGGGCTGCTACTCGGGCAGTTGCCCGAGCAGTGCCCCCTGTCCGGACTGAAGAATGTGGGCCGCTTCGAGCGGAACCCAGAAGCACTCGAAGCGGGTCGGCTCCTGCTCGCCGTCGTGGTCTTCCTGGCTCATCCACCGGTCCGGGGTCGGCTCGGTCAGTTCGAGGTGGAAGACGTGCCGGTGCTGGATTTCGCGGCGGTAGGGGGTCATGTCGTACTCGAACTCGCCGAGCTTGGACACGATCTTGAAGTCGGTGAGGCCGGTCTCCTCCCGGGCCTCGCGCAGGACCGCGGCCGCCGGGGACTCGCCAGGGCGCACACTGCCGGCGGGGACCTGAATCCCCACCTCCTCGTAGCTGTTGTCGGCGTGCCGGAACACCAATAGCTGTCCGTCCCGCACCACGTAGGCGAGGACCTTGTCCCTGTGGACCTTCTCTGACATGGGCTTTCCTTCACTCTCTGGGATGTACTGCCGCCGATCGATACCTGACGGGCAATCAGCTGTGCGCTCCACCCTGACCCGCAAGGCCGTCACCGGCATGCGCCAAGCCCTCTCACGGTTCCGCCAGCGTGGCTCCCGCGCCGCGGCCGAGCTGTACGAGCGCGGCGGCGTCCTGCTGCGCGAAACAGCCTGAGCAACCGAGGCGCCCGTCCCTGACGGCAGGGGCGGGCGCCTCGCCAGCATCTGCGAACTCAAGCCCGGCCTGGACCGATGGAGCCAGGAAGTGCACGCCGACGTTGCCGAACTCGCCCCGCGTGACGCCGGGACACCGTCATGTCCTCGGGGTCGGCGGCCACCCCGACCTCCTCCACCAGCTCCTGGGCAGCATGCCGCCGGACGGCGAGCCCGGCAGCACAGACGGTATGGGTGAACTCGCGGGCGTCGGACCCGCCTTCCCACGGGCGGCGGCGGTCAGCGCGCAGCCGCCGGTTGCCGTTGGCCGGTTCAGTGGTCGGCAGGCCGACCGGCTCGGCGGCCTCCTCCACGAGTACCGACATGCGGCCTGAGCAGGGTGGATGAGGTTTCCGGCAAGCGCACCGTCGCAGCCCGACCGCCTCCCTGGTGATCCTGCTGCTGCCCGCTCACCAGCACCTGTGTCCACGTCACCAACGCTGGACCCGATCCACATGCGACATCCCGCTCGCGAACCTGCCGGAAATCATCCAAGCCCAGCGCCGACTCGACCAACTCGCCCGGCACCACGGACAACTCGGACAAGCCCTCACGCTTGTCCGGAAGATCGTCGAAGAGTGGTCCTCTTCCGGCATGCCGATCGACGTCGGAAACGAGTGGGCCCACCGCCTCGACCGCATCGAGACACTCCCCCTCAGCAAGTAGATCCCCGCTGAGGACCGCCATCACCTCGCGGCCTTCCCCGAGATCGTGGTGCTGGCGAACCTGATCCTCAACCCGCCGACGAACACCATCGACCCCAAGGAGCTCTACCTGGCAACGACAGCGGAGCTGAGCCGAAGATTCGCCCGGATCTACACCGCCTTCGGAACCCATGACCCTCTCTACCAGCGTTTCTGCCTCAATCACGCACACGGCTTCCGCGACGCGACGAACTCTGCGGCTCCGCCGAAGTCCGCTGCTGATCCGCACCTGCGGTACAAACCTGGCCGCCCCTGGTGAACGGGGTCTGGGGGGCGAAGCCCCCAGGAACTTTTTGTTCCCGCACCTCAGCGGAGCTGCTTACTGGGCGTTTCGTCCCGGGTCTCGGAGGTCAAGTTCCGCGCCAAGTCGGAGTGCTTTCGCCGGTGAGGCGGTGGGTCATGAGGTTGATCATCGCGACGTGGATCACGGCTTCGGATCGGGTCGGGAGGGCTTCGTAGTCGCGGGCCAAGCGGCGGTGGTTCATCAGCCAGCCCAGGGTGCGCTCGACGACCCAGCGGCCGGGGCTGGACGACGAACCCCCTGGTGGCGGGGGCGCGTCGGACGATCTCGACGTCGATACCCAACGTGGCGCCGTGTTCGACGACGGCGGTCTTGTAGCCCATGTCGGCCCAGGCTTTGCGGATGGTGGGGTGGTCGGCGGCGATAGTGGTCAGGAGTTGTCGGCCGGCGGTGCCATTCTGGATGCTCGCGGCGGTGACCGGCACGGCTAGCATCAAGCCGATCGTGTCGGTGATGACGCTGCGCTTGCGTCCGATGATCTTCTTGGCGGCGTCGATGCCCTGGGTCGCGGTGGGGACGTTGGTGGAGGTCTTGATGCTCTGGGAGTCGATGATGCAGGCCGTCGGCTCCGGATCGCGGCCCTCCGCGGTGCGGACCGGACGGCGTAGCAGGCCGTTGAGCTGCTCGAACACGCCGTCCTTCTGCCAGCGGGCGAAGTAGGCGTAGACGGTCTTCCACGGCGGGTAGTCGTGTGGGAGGTAGCGCCAGGGGATGCCGGTGCGGTCGACATACAGGATCGCGTCGAACAGGTCGCGCAGATCGTGCTCGGGTGGCCGTCCTATGGCGAGCGCGCGTGCAGTGCGGGCTTGGCGCCAGACGGTCAGCGTCGGCTCCACCAGAGCTCAGCGGGCGTCGGACAGGTCGCTTGGATACGGTCGACGAGCCGTCATGAAGACGGCATACCGCTCGATCGCCGCTCTGCCCAGAGGCTGCGGCACTCGGAGGACAAATGTGCTCCGGCCGGGCGTCGTGGGATGAGACAGGAGGAACCGCGCAGTTCCGGCCTGCAATCCCATGCAGGCGACACTCCCGTCACGAGAGCCTCCGAAGTTGCGTCAGGTGAGTCGGCAGAGCAACCAGGAAACCGGCATCAATAGGTATGTTCAGGGCCTAAATGCCCAGTTAGGGCCTGTCTCGAAGTCGAGTGTGAGCTTGTGACAAGATCGCGGGATGCTGCGACTCACCGATTTCATTATCGACTGCCCGGACACGATGAAGCTGGCGGCTTTCTACTCCGAGGTGACGGGCCGTAAGATCAAGGAAGGCAGCTCCGAGGACTGGGCTGGCATCCAGTTCGGCGAGATCGAGCTGGCATTCATCCGGGTGGACGACTACCGCGCTCCGCAGTGGCCCGACAGGGAGCACCCCAAGCAGTTCCACCTCGACTTCGAAGTGGACGAGATCGAGTCCGAGCAGCGCCGCGTCCTCGACCTCGGCGCGACGCTAAGGCAGGACTTCATCGGCCCCAACGGCTACGGCTGGCAGGTCTACACCGACCCGATCGGCCACCCCTTCTGCCTGTGCCGCAACAAGGGCGTCATCTGGACCGACCAGGGCCCGATCTGGCCCAAGCGCGACTAATTAGATTCCGGTCATGGAGAACAGCGACATCACGATCAAGCTCACCCCCGACGAGGCCCTGGTCCTCTCGGACTGGTTGGAGCGAGTACAGATGACAGATCTCAGCCGCCTGGTCGACGATCCGGCCGCCTGGGCCCCGATCCACAAGATCGCGGGAACACTGGACAAAGCGCTCCCTGGAATCTTCGCCGCCGACTACGCCGAACGTCTGGAAGCGGCCCGGCACCGTCTCCGGACGGCCACGGGCAGCCTTACCGAAGAGCGATACGGCTGAGCTGCCCTTGCCCACCACCAGCGCGCTTCCGTGAAAGCCATGTCGTTTGAGAACACCGGCCCGCGGCGTTCTCAAACGACATGGCAATCCAGCAGGTCAGCGGCCCACGATCTGTCAGCTGCACTGCGACAGGACAGCTGGCGAGAAGCTCCATCACGGGCAACACCGATGCAACTCGCCGGCTGTGTCCGCCTCGCATCCCGCCTTCCACCCCGAGGTTGCGGAAGGTCAGGTGGTGATGCTGCAGAGCGCGCTTTCAGCGAGGTGGGGCCAACGAGCGGCGTGAGCGACGGGAACGGCGACCCAGTCCTTGAAGGGCCGCTTCTTGCCTGAGGGGTCGAACAACTCGGCTCCGGTCAGCGCCAGTGCCTCAGCGTGCTGAGCGCTCGCGTCGCCCAGGCGGAAGGCAAGGACGTCACCTTTGAGGCATGCGAACGCCTTGCCGTGGGCTTTGAGTGCTCGCTTACCGAACATGGCGCCAGTGGTGGCGCCGCGTGCGGCAAGGTCAGAAGCGATGTCGTCGAACAGTGCGTCGGGGCTCATGCCGCTGGTCCTTGGGAGAGAGGGGCGAGTGATCGCGTCGGATGGTGGCAACAGTCGTCGGCGAGGCTAGCCTGTCGCACCGTCAGGCTGCGGCTGACGCCTGTTCCTCGCCCCCAGGTACTGGTCCCCACTGGTGCCGCCCCAAGAAGCGCCGTGATCCCTGAGCTCGGCATCCCGGACCGGTCTCGGTGGACTCGGCGAACCGCAGCTTTCAGGGGCTAGGTCCGCCATGTCCACCGAGACCGGACAGAGTCGTCCCCCGGTCGCCTGGTCGGTCGCCTGGTGAGGCGTCATGTGGAGCGTCCCGT
Source organism: Kitasatospora sp. NPDC023118 (assembly GCF_055560875.1). Classification (NCBI taxonomy): domain Bacteria; kingdom Bacillati; phylum Actinomycetota; class Actinomycetes; order Kitasatosporales; family Streptomycetaceae; genus Kitasatospora; species Kitasatospora sp. NPDC023118. Next base: position 3,810 of record NZ_JBVHHW010000036.1, on the reverse strand, counting down.
GGGTCCGCAGTCCTCCGGCCCGGCCCTGCATCACCGCAGGTCAAACCGTGTTTTCGGAGGGCCGGAAAAGCCGACAACCCCTTCTTCTGTCCTTTGTCCTGGGTAGTGAGGTGGTCGGTCGGTTCGGTTCGGGGTTCACGCCTGCGGCGGGCCGGTGTTCTTGTCGGGCGACGTCCAAACGTCCGTGGAAACGACACGAGATGTCAGTGACTCGGACATCAGGGTGGCCCGTGGCCCGGCTGGGTCGTGGCTCCGCGCTGCGGCCGAGCGTGCGACATGTGCTGTCGTCGACTACTGACAATTTCGTGTCGCCCGACAGCGGCGGGCCGTCCGCGCCGACCGGGGACCGGCCGACCGCGGCCCCCGGTCGGCGCCGGGCCGGCTGCACGTAGGTACCACCGCAGGTGGCACCGAGGGCACCACCGCAGGTAGGCCCGTAGCTACCACCGTAGGCACCCCGCCGCTCCCGGCCTCCTTCGCGTTTTCCCGCAGGTCAGACGGCATTTTCGGGCCGCCGGAAAATCCGAGAACCCCCTTCTGTCCCTCCCTCTTCCCTGATTGCTGGTGGTGGGTTGGTGCGGTTCTGGGTGACGGTCCGGACGGCAGGGGGTTTCCACCCTGCGGGGCCGTGATGGTGGTGAGCGCCCGGCGAAGGCAGGACGCGAGCACCGCGGCTTGTTGTCCGCCGTGCCGCAGGCCTGGACTACTGGCCCCCGGCCACCCGGAGGATCGCTCCCGTCGCGTACGACGCATCGGCGGAAAGCAGCCAGGAGACGGCAGCGGCGATCTCCTCCGGTTGTCCGGCACGGCCCAGCGGGATGGCGGAGGCCACCTTCCGGGGACGTTCGGGGTCCTGGTGGAAGTCGGTCCAGATGGTGCCGGGGGCTACGCAGTTGACGCGGATGCCCTGCGCGGCAACCTCCTTCGACAGTCCCACCGTCATCGCGTCGACGGCAGCCTTGGCTGCGGCGTAGTGGACGTACTGCCCCGGGCTGCCCAGCGTGGCTGCGGCGGAGGAGATGTTGACGATCGCTCCGCCGCCGCTGCCGGCCATCTCCCGGACGGCGCGCCGGGCACAGAGGAGGTAGCCGAGGACGTTGACGTCGAGTGCCCGGCGGATGCCTGCGGCGTCGGCGTCGGCCAGTGGGCCGTTCGGGCCGCTGGTTCCGGCGTTGTTCACCAGCGCGGTGACGGGACCGATCTCGGCGGCACGGTCAAAGAGGCGCTCGACGTCCGCTTCGTCGGCGGTGTCCGCACGGACGGTGACGCACCTGCGGCCGGCCTGTCGGACCAGTTCGGCAACCGACTCCGCTGCGGAGCTGTCCGAACGGTAGCCGAGGACGATGTCGTGCCCCTTGGCCGCGAGGCGGGTGCAGACAGCTGCGCCGATCCCGCGACTTCCGCCCGTGACCACCGTCACAAGTCGTTCTTCCATGTCAACCTCCCAAGGTTGTCGTTCAACGTTGTCGTACGCCCGGGCAGGCCGGGCCCGTCTCCGATCGCCCTCAGACCCGGTCGCTGTCGGGCTCCCCGCCGGAGATGACCTCCCGCGCTCCGGCCGAGCCGAAGCGGTCGCGGTATTCGCCCGGGGCGATCCCGATGTGGCGGTGGAAGGTGCGGCGCAAGGTCTCGGTGGTGCCGAAGCCGAGGCGGCGGGCGATTGCGGCCACTGGCTCGTCGGCCTCGGTGAGCGCCCGACGGGCCGCCTCCACCCGGACGCGTTCGACGTAGGCCGCCGGCCCCGTCCCGATCTCCGCGGTGAAGCGGCGCTGCAGGTGACGTGGGCTCAGGCTGGCACAGGCGGCGAGTGCTGCGATGGTGTGCCTGCCGCCGGGGTTGTCCTGGATCGCCCGCACGGCTTTGCGGATCGGGTCGCTGGTCGGCTGCGCCGACCACAGCGGAACGCTGAACTGGGACTGGTTGCCGGGGCGCCGCAGGTACAGCACCATCTCGCGTGCGGCAGCCAGCGCGAGCTCCGGGCCGTGGTCGTCCTCCACCAGGGCGAGCGCGAGGTCCATGCCGGCGCTGACCCCGGCCGAGGTCCACACCGGACCGTCCCTGATGTAGATCGGATCGCAGTCCACCGTCAATTCGGGGTGCTCATCGGCGAGTTGTCGTTCACGGGCCCAGTGCGTGGTGACCCGTCGTCTGGCGAGGAACCCGGTGGCGGCGAGCAGGAGCGCACCGCTGCACACTGACGCGACCCGCCGCGCACCGGTCGCCGCGGCGGCGATCCACGCGACCAGTCCGGGGTCGCGGCGCGCGTCGTTCACGCCCGGTCCGCCCACCACGACTAGGGTGTCCAGCCCGCCGGGGGCGAGGTCGCCGATACCGTGGGCGGCGAACATCGGCAGGCCGCTGGAGGACCGGACCGGACCAGCGTGACGCGCCACCACCTGGCAGTCGTAGCCACCGACGGCTTGGTGCGCGTAATGGAACACCGAATGCGGGCCCACCAGATCGACTGCCTGGAACCCCTCGAACACCACGAACACCACTCGACGCATGGCAGCAGGCTGCCTGACCCGCGCGAAAGGCGTCAACGACGTGCAACCCACGGATCACGCCACAAGTCGCCGAGGACGTTGACCAAGGACCGGTCGGGATGTTGCATGGCACACGGCTGACTGAATACGAACTGGAGGGGCAGGCAATGACCGCTACCACCCGCGACCTGTTCGAGCGCTACCACGCTTGCTGGGAGGCTCGCGACCCCGATCGGATCGCCGAACTTCACACGGTCGACTCGGTGTTCCATCTGCACTCGGGGCAGCCCCCGGCAATCGGGCGGGCAGCCGTCCGTCAGGCGGCGGCCGATACCTTCGAGCTCATCCCGGACCTGACGTTCGAACTCGTCTCGCTGCGTGTCGGGGAGGACTTCTGGGTAACCCAGTTCAAGATGACCGGGAAGTCCGCCGCCGGCGCCGCACTCGACGTCGACCTCGCGGACTTCGTCCTGGTCGAGAACGGGGCAGTGAAGGAAAAGCACTCCTACGTCGACGGAGTGGCGATGCAGGCCGCGATCGCGCCCGCTGAGGATTCCCCCTGATGTCGGCCATGTGGAGACCCGGCGATGCGCGTCCGGAGGAAGCAGCATCAGGGGAACCGAGAGGGATCGACCAGGCGCGCCTGCAGTCCCCCTGCCCCGGTCTGCCTTCGGTAAGAACGGGACAGTGGGCATCAAGGTATCGGTGTCGGTGCCGGTCAGGACTTGGTGCCGGTCAGCTCCACCAAGGGCCTGGCCCGGCTTCGAGATCGGCGATCGACCACCACACGCCGGAGCTGGGTCCTTCGTCCTCCAGGTCCTCCAGCTTGGCGACCATGGCTGGGACGGTGCGCAGCATTGTGGCGACGTAGCGGGTGCGGGCGATGAGTTCCAGGTCGTCGGCGCGGTGGGCGAAGCCGGCTTGTTCGGTGCCGGTGAGGACGAACAGCAGCCTGGGGAAGCGCGGGTGTGAGTTCTCCCCGTGAGGGCGTAGGTGTTGCGGCGTCTGGTGTGCTGTCCCGTCGGTCGAGTGAGAATCCTGTCGGGACGCTGTCACGGGTCCAGGACTGCTGATCGGCACGTGTGACCTGCAGTCCCGGAAGTAGAACGGGAATCCCGGAACTGCCGCGAGAATCCCTATGGATCTGGCGATCAGGTCCTGCCTACCGGAGACGGCCGTGCACCGACCCGTCGAAGCAGCCCCGTGTGCAACGCCGCGACGTGATCGGGCCGGGTCTACCAGGCCACCCCGAGGGCCTCCAGCTGCCCGAGCTGTTCGGCGGTGAGCTTGTCCCGGCGGGCTTTGGTGTTGTTGAGCCAGGCGC
>NZ_JBVHHW010000035.1:0-65736 GCF_055560875.1 Kitasatospora sp. NPDC023118 | reverse complement strand
GCCCGCGGCCACGCCAGGATGGTCACCCTCGCCCCCGAACTCCCCGGCGGCCTCGACTCCGTGCGCATGCTCGCCGACCTCGGCGTCATCGCCGCCGTCGGCCACACCGACTCCGACTACGCCACCACCCTGGAGGCGATCGACGCCGGCGCCACCGTCGCCACCCACCTCTTCAACGCCATGCCCGGCATCGCCCACCGCGCCCCCGGCCCCATCGTCGCCCTGCTGGAGGACGAGCGGGTCACCGTCGAACTGATCAACGACGGCGTGCACCTGCACCCCTCCGTCCTCGACCTCGCCTACGGCACCGCCGGCGCCCACCGCGTCGCCCTGATCACCGACGCCATGGGCGCCGCCGGCATGGGCGACGGCCTCTACCCCCTCGGCCCTCTCCAGGTCGAGGTCACCAACGGTGTCGCCCGGCTGGTCGAGGGCGGGGCGATCGCCGGCTCCACCCTCACCCTGGACGTGGCGTTCAAGCGCTCGGTCACCGTCAACGGCCTGACCCTCAACCAGGCCGTCGAGTCGCTCTCCGCCACCCCGGCGCGGCTGCTCGGCCTCGCCGAGTCGATCGGCTCGCTGGAGACCGGCAAGCTCGCCGACCTGGTCGTGCTCGACTCTGACGGCTACGACCTGGTCGCCGTCATGCGCCGCGGCCGCTGGGTCCGCGGCGGCGAGACCTTCTCCACCGTCAAGTCCGCCTGAGCAACGGCAACGGCCGCCCTCCCCGGCAGGGGACGGGCGGCCGCGTCGTGTCCTGAGGCGGTCTCAGCTGCTCGGCTCGATCACGATCTGGTCGATCAGCACCGTCGCGCCGGGCGGCGCCATGAAGGTGACGCTGTTCTGGCCCGCCTGGAACTGCGGGAGTATGAACGTCGTGAACCACGAGGCCGACGGGTCCTTGCCGGCGTTGTAGTTCTTGTACGTGACGCCGCTCGGCCAGTCCTTCCCGTTGACCGACGCCGCACCCTTCACGTCCCCGCCGGGGTTGTTGTAGTGAATGCTCAGCTTGTACGTCCCGGCCGTGGCGATCTGACCGTTCCAGGTCACGGTGCCGCCCTGCTGGAGCGTCAGATAGCTGCCGTCGGCGGACTTGGCGCCCTTGACGCTGTTGCCGGACGGCGCGTTCTGGCCCTGCAACTGGCCGGCGTCCACGGTCGACGGCCCGTTGGTGGCGCCCGCGCTCGCCGAGGGGGAGGCCGTCCCGCTGGTGGCGCTGCTCGCCGGGGTGCTGGGGGCCGGCGGGGCGGTGGTCGTGGTGCCGCCGCCCTTGGCGTTCTTGTCGCCGTCCGGGTCGCCGGTGGAGAGCGCGATGCCGGCCCCGATCGCTATCGCCGCGACCACGGCGACCGCGCCGATCACCGCGCCCTTGCTCCGGCCGCTGCTCTGCCGCTCCTCCCCCGGCTGCGGCCGGGAGTGCTCGGCGTAGCGGGCCTGCTGGGTGGGCACGCCGTACTCGGCCTGCTGCTGCATGCCGGGCTGGCCGTACGGGGCCTGCTGCTGCGGCACCGGCTGCTGGCCGTACGGGCCGGGCTGGCCGTACGGCTGCTGCTGCGCACGCGGCGGCCCCCCTTGCTGGTAAGGCTGGCCGTACTGCGCACGCCCGACCTCCATCGGCCGGTTGTACGACGTCCGGGGCACGCCCTGCTGCGGTTCGGCCGGCTGCCCGGTGGAGCCGTCGGCCGGGCGGTAGAGGTAGCCGAACGGGTCGTCGTCCTGCGGGGCACCGCCCCCCTGGCCCTCGGGCACTCCGTTGTCGCCGGCGGTCGTCACGGTGGTCTGTTCCCCCATCCGGTGCGCGCCGCCGGGCTGCGGGCGGCGCAGATCATGGACGCTGTCGTACGGGGAACCCTACCTGCCGTAGCCGACGGCGAGAAAAGAGCCCTTGACAACTCGCGGGTAACCTGCGCGGCGCCGGATGCTCGGCACCCGACCGACCTCGGCAAACAGCCGATCGAAGCGCGGAGGGCCCCGTCAGCCCGCCCGCCGGTGCGAGCGCTCCCCGCGCGCCCCCCGCACCGCACCGCCACGGGCCCGCTTCTCGTCGTACATCCGCTCGTCCGCGGTGTGCAGCACCTCCTCGATGCTCATCCCGCAGCCTGCCCAGCCGACCCCCAGGCTCACCCCCACCCGCATCGCCCGCCCGTCGATCCGCATCGGCGGGATGATCGCGTTGCGCAGCCGGTGGGCGAGGTCCTTGGCCTCCTCGCGGCCGATCCCGTCGGCCAGCACCACGAACTCGTCGCCGCCGAGGCGGGCCACCGTGTCGCCGTCCCGGACCGCCCCGCTCAACCGCCGGGCCACCTCGACCAGCACCGCGTCGCCCGCGTTGTGCCCGAACCGGTCGTTGATCGACTTGAAGCCGTCCAGGTCGCAGAAGAGCACCGCGAGCCCCTTGTCCGCCGGGGCCGACGGGCCGGAGCGGAACGGCGCGGACCACGCGTCGCCGGCCGGCCCGTACTCGGCCGGGACCACGGCGTGCACGTGCTCCCCGTAGCCGGGGGTGAGGCCGGGCAGCAGGCCGCCGCCCTCGGCCGGCCCGTACCCGTGCACCGGCCCGGTGTACGGGTCCGCCCCCTCCAGGCCGTCGTACGCCGCGTGCGCGCTGTACGAGTCGGCCGGGTAGCCGTACGGGGGCGGGTAGGCGGCCTCGCCCGGCTTGGCCACGGTGCCGACCGGCTGCGACTCGGAGCAGAGCCGGCGGCCCAGCCGGGCCCTGAGCTCCGCGCCGTTGGGCAGGCCGGTGAGCGCGTCGTGGCTGGCCCGGTGGGCGAGCTGGAATTCGTGGCGCTTGCGGTCCTCGATGTCTTCGACGTGGGTGAGCAGGAAGCTCGGGCCCTCGGCCGCGTCCGCCACGATCGAATTGCGCAGGCAGACCCACTGGTAGCCGCCGTCCCGCCGGGACAGCCGCAGTTCCGCCCGGCCGCTCTCGGCGCTGGTGCGTTCCAACAGCGCCCGGTCCTCGGGGTGGACCAGGTCCGCGAAGCTCTGCTGGCGCAGCACCGCCCGGGGGCGGCCGAGCAGCCGACAGAGCGCGTCGTTGACCCTGGTCAGCTGGCCGCGCCCGGCGCCGTGAAGTTCGGTGATGGCCATCCCGCTCGGCGCGTACTCGAAGGCCTGGCGGAAGCTTTCCTCGCTGGCCCGCAGGGCCTGCTGTTCCTTCTCCAGCCGGGCCAGCGCGCGCTGCATCTCGGCTCGCAGCCGGGCGTTGCCGATCGCGATGGAGGCCTGCAGCGAGAACATCTCCAGCGCCTCGCGGGTCCAGGCCCCGGGCCGCTTGCCGCTGCGCGGGCGGTCCACCGAGAGGACGCCGAGCAGGTCGCCACCGGCGCTGTACATCGGGGCGAGCAGCCCGTCGGCGGGGTGCCAGTCGTTGGCGTAGACGGGCAGCGGGCCGTCCCCGATCCAGCGCGGGATGTCGCTGGCGACGGCCCAGCCGCGGTCGTACGGCAGGAAGCGCAGGGTGCCCCAGTGGTCGCTGACGCCGAGCAGCCGGTCCCAGGACTCCCGCGAGCCGACCTGGCCGAGCAGCACCGAGGGCCCGCCCATCGGGCTCTCCTCCAGCTCCCAGACCGCCGCCACCACGAGGTCGCCGTCCGGCCGGACCAGGCTGACCGCGGCGGCGTCGAAGCCGAGTCCGTGCACCGCGCCCTCGACGACGGCCTGCAGCGTGCCCGCCAGGCTGCGGGCAGCGTTGAGGTCCGCCACGACCCGGTGCAAGGTGCGGAGGGTCGCGAGACGGACGTACGGCTCCGACTCGGCTTCCATGCGGGGGCTCCCCGGCTGCTTCGGATAGTTCTTGATTGGTTATCGTCCGATTGCCAGAAGAACTGAATCACAGGGAGCACAGCATTCGGCACGCTCGGTCAGCAATAGGCCGCCACTTGTGACTTAAATCACACGACACTAATGCGTCCTTAATCAGTTCATCCGCCCCATAGCAGGACATAAGGCACTATCGGGACATTTCTCGTGGTCGACCGCATTGGCCGCACGCTGAAGCCCGCTGCACCCGCCGGTCGCCCGGCTTCACTCCTGAGGGTGAGTCCGCTCCGGTCCGGCCCGACCCGCACCGCTGGTCCTACGACCACGGCCCGATGCCGTTCCCCGCGGCCGCCAGCTACCGTGCGGTACGTGTACCCGTCCCCGCAGCCCGAAGCTGCCTCCCACGCCACGCCCGACGAATTCCGGGCAGCACTCTCCCAGCTCGCCGCCGGCGTGAGCCTGGTGACCGTCCACGACCCGGAGGACGGGGAGGACATCGGCATGACCGCCACGTCCTTCCTCTCGGTGTCGCTGGAGCCGCCGCTGGTGCTGATCTCGGTCCGCGAGGACTCCCGGATGGACGAGGTGCTCTCCCGGGTCGACACCTGGGCGGTCTCGGTGCTGGCGGAGGGGCAGAAGACGCTCGGCTCCCGCTTCGCCATGAAGGGCCGGCTCAGCGACCGGCTGCTGTTCGCGGACACCCCGCACCGGCGCGGCAGACCGGCGCCCCGCTGATCGAGGGCGCGCTGGCCACCGTCGAGTGCCGCACCGAACAGCGGATACCCGCGGGCGACCACACCCTGCTGGTCGGCCGCGTCCTGGAGGCCACGGTCCCCGCCCCCGGCGACCGCCCGCTGCTCTACTTCCGCGGCGGCTACCGCGCCCTCGGCTAGAGCCCCCGGACAGGCCCTAGTCCTGGCGCGGCGCCCGCCGACCCTGCTTCAGCTCGGAGCGCTGCCGCTTGTTGGACAGCCGCCGCTCGACCATCCCCCGACTCGGCCTGGTCGCCCGCCGGGCCTTCGGCGGCGGCGCGCACGCCTCGGTCAGCAGCGCCGCCAGGCGGGCCGCGGCCGCCTCCCGGTTGCGCCACTGCGAGCGGTACTCGGAGGCCTGGACCACCAGCACCCGGCCGTCCACCAGCCGGTGCGCCAGCCGCTCCACGGCACGCTCGCGCCACACCTCGGGCAGCGCCTTGGAGGCCGCCAGGTCGAAGCGCAGCTCAACCTTGGAGTCGGAGGTGTTGACGTGCTGGCCGCCGGGGCCGGAGGAACGCGAGAAGCGCCAGACGAGCTCGGCGTCGGGGACGACCACCGACCCCCGTACGCGGATGGGCTCGGGCATGCGCCCATCATCCCGCGCCGGGTGCGCCGGGTCACCCGGTTATCCGCACGCGCGCCGAACCCCGACAATGGCGTACGTGATCGAGCTCGGCTACTCCCTCTCCAACCGCTTCCCCGACCCCCCGCAGACCGACTACCGCACCGCCCCCGTGCGCTCGCTGCGCTACGACCTGTTCTGCGGCGACGTCTACCTGGACGCCGAGGGCGCCGAACTCTCCACCCGCTGGGGCTGGGTGCCGGTGCTGGACTTCGCCTGGGCACTGTGCGACATCGTCGAGCAGCTCGACCGCGACCCGGACGGCTCCCGGGCCGCCCGGGTGCAGACCGCCGACCTCGACTTCACCCAGAACACCGAGCTGCTGCGCTTCGCCCGCCGCTTCAACTGGGTGGAGATCACCGCCACCTGGCTGCGGGACGAACCGCCCGCCGTGGTGCGCCACAGCGAGCTGCGGCGCGAGGCCCGGGACTTCCTCCAGGACACCCTCGCCGACCTCTTCGACATGCACCCTGACCTGGCCGACAATCCGAACATCTGGTCGCTCCAGGGTCGCTTCCCCCGGATCTGAGCCCCGCCGCCCGAGCCCGCCGCCCGAGCCCGCCGCCCGACCGCCGCATTGCCATTCCTTTGCCCGGGTTTGATGTCACGCGAAGAATTCACGGACTCCGTGGAACCAAGCCACCGGAGTATCGCGTTGTCCCGGGAAAAGCGAACGAAGGGACTGCAATCGCCATGCCAGTGAGCCTCTCCAAGGGTGGCAACGTCTCGCTGACCAAGGAGGCCCCCGGCCTGTCCGCGGTGAGCGTCGGCCTGGGCTGGGACGTCCGCACCACGACCGGCGCCGAATTCGACCTCGACGCCAGCGCGATCGTCCTGAACGCGGACGGCAAGGTGCTGTCCAACGCCCACTTCGTCTTCTTCAACAACACCAGCACGCCGGACGCCACCGTCGTGCACACCGGTGACAACCGCACCGGCGAGGGCGCGGGCGACGACGAGTCGATCAACGTCAACCTGGCCGGCCTGCCGGCCGAGGCCGTCAAGATCACCTTCCCGGTCACCATCTACGACGGCGTCGCCCGCGGCCAGAACTTCGGCCAGGTCCGCAACGCCTACATCCGCGTGGTGAACGCCGGCGGCGGCGCCGAGATCGCCCGCTACGACCTCTCCGAGGACGCCGCCACCGAGACCGCGATGATCTTCGGCGAGCTCTACCGCAACAACGGCGAGTGGAAGTTCCGCGCCGTCGGCCAGGGCTACGCCTCCGGCCTGGCCGGCATCGCCCAGGACTTCGGCGTCCAGATCTGACGCCCCCCTCGCAGATCCGGCCTGCCCCGAAAAAGCCCGCGGCGCGGGAAGTCGATCCGTCCGACTTCCCGCGCCGCGGGCTTTCGCGCAGGCTCCTCAGCGCGAGGCGCGCAGCTGCGGCAGCTCGATCAGCTCGGTCTCGTCCTCCGGCGTCAGGTCCACCACGGTCGGCTCGCCCTGCTCCGGCTCATCGGCCGCGTCCGACGACGGCACGGGCCGCGAGGGCTGTCCGGACTGCGAGGGCCGCGCGCCGTTCGGCGCGGCCGACTCCGCCGCCTGCGCCTCGGCCTTCGCCTTCGCGGCGACCGCCTCGTCGCCCACCACGTCCGCCAGGTCCGCACGGTCCCCCAGCTCGGCGATGCTGCCCACCGCCGGCGCCGGAGCGGCCGCCCGTACCGCCGCACCCGAGGTGCGGCCGAAGAAGCTGAAGCCCTGCCCGCGCGCCTGCCCGGACTGCGCCGGGCGCGTCCGCTGCCGCTCGGCCGGCGCCACGGCCGGAACGCTCGGCGTCCCGCCGAGCTGACCGACCGTCGCGGTCAGCGCCGGGCGCTGCGCGGCGGGCTGCACCGGCTTCGGCTGCGCCAGGGCCTGGCCCGCCGGCGCCTGCGCCGGAGTGGGCACCGAGGGCGCGACCGGGGCGGGCACGGGCACCGGCTCGGGCGCCGGCGCGGTCGGGGCGGCCGGGGCGGCCGTGCCGATCAGCGACTGCGTCGCTGGCGCCCGCAGCGCGACCTCCGCGCCCGCCGGCACCTCGCCCGGCTTGCGGGGGGCCCGCTGCGCCTCCTGCTCCGCCGCCCGGCGCTCCAGCAGCCGCAGCACGGCCGCCGCGCGGACGAACGCGGCCGGGCTGGCCGGGTACTTCGGACGGCTCGCGGCGAGCGCCCGCTGGGCTGCCTCGGCCTCCTTGAGCGCCTGCTCGGCCACCGTCACGGCCCGCTCCCGCAGCAGCCGGGCGATCTCGGTCTCGGCCTTCGCCAGCCGCGACTTCTCCGCCGTCAGCCGCCGCCCGAACCGGGTGGCCCGCTCCTCGGCGACCTCGGCCGCGTACTCGGCCTCGGCCAACTGCTCCTCGAAGCGCTCCTCGGCGCGCATCCGCTGCGCGGCGGACATCTCGGCGGCCGCCCGGGCCGCCTTGTCCCGCTGGCGCAGCAGCAGTGCGAAGCCGAGCACCGCGATCAGCGCCGCGACGCCCACCGAGCGCACCAGGACGGTGTCCTGACTGAAAAGCAGAGCGGCCAGCGCGGCGACCAGCAGTACGCCGGCGGCGGTGGGGGGAAGGACCCGGCCGAGGACGGAGGAATGACGGTGGCGTCCGCGAGACATGCCAAGAAACTAGCGTGCGAATTGGGGGCCTGTCAGCCCAGGGTCCCCTTCCGCCCTTGACAGGGTGCCGTTTTTACCGCACGTGCCCGGCTTTTCACTCAAGATCACGAAAGATGGCCTGCTCAGCGATGTCCCGGCGTCGGCGGGCCGATACCCCGCCGATACCCCGCCGACGACCCACCGACGACCCACCGACGACCCACCGATGACCGGCTTCCGATCCGCGGACGTCTCAGCGGTGCGAGGCCGCCGGCCCGCTCGGGTCGTCGTGGTTCTCCGGCAGCTTGCACACGTGCTGGAGCCAGAGCGCCGCCGCGATCACCGCGGCCCCCGCCAGCACCGCGAGCCCGGCCGTGACGGCCTGGTCCTTGCGGGCCGACACGTCCAGCTCGCCGAGCAGGTAGATCCCGGCCCCGGCGTAGATCCCGGTGACCACCGAGGAGACCAGCGCGCTGGCCTGTCCCAGCACCACCGCGCGGGCCGCCAGCAGCGGGTCGACCCGCTTCGCACCGGGCTGCCGCTCGCGCACCGCCTTCAGCCGGGACCGCAGCGAGATCGTGGTCGCCAGCAGGATCACCGCCACCGCCGCCAGCACCACCGGAGCCGCGGCCGGCACTGCCGGCAGCGTGTCCAGGGAGGCCCACAGCTTGGAACCGGCCCAGGACAGCGCCGTCGTCGCGGCGGTGATGCCGATCAGCAGGCGGAGGCGAAGCAGCTTCACGCGGAGGAGGTCCTTCCCGGGGTACCAGAGCCCGCCGGCCGGCCGGTGGCCCGGCGCGGCGACGCCAGGCCACCGTACCGGGCCGGGCCGGGCGGACATCTACTCGTACGGCCGGGCCCCCTGGCCGAGTTCCCCGGCCCACCCGGCCGACCGGTAGCGGGCGCGTCTCTCGTGGGGGCTACTCCGGCAGGGTCAGCCGGATGTCGTCGCGCCGCTTCACGCCCTGCGCGTCCGGACCGCCGAGCGCCGCCAGCAGCGCGGCGACCTGCCCGTGCCCGGGCACCTCGGCCTCCGGCTGGGCGTCCAGCCACGGGGCGAGCACGAAGACCCGCTCGTGCGAGCGCGGGTGCGGCAGCACCAGCTGCGGGTCGTCGCTGACCACGCCCTCGTAGGCCAGGATGTCGACGTCCAGGGTGCGCGGACCCCAGCGGACCTCGCGGACCCGCCCGAAGGCGTCCTCGATCGCGTTGCCGCGCTCCAGCAGGTCCCGCGGGGGCAGCGAGGTACGGAGCACGACCACCGCGTTGTAGTAGTTGGGCTGCTCGTCCGGGCCGCCGACGGCCTCGGTCTCGTAGACCGCCGAGACGGCCTTGATCCTCAGCCCGGGGGTGTCGGCGAGCGCGTCGACGGCACCCTGCAGGGTGTCCAGCCGGTTGCCCAGGTTGCTGCCGAGCGCGATCACCGCGCAGCGCTGGCTGTGCAGCGTGGTGTCGGCGGAGTCCACCCGGCTCTCCAGGTCGAACGCGTTCGGCTCGGCGATCGGGTCACTGCTGTTCATCGAAGAAATCCCTCTGCATCGGAAACCAGGCGCGCGGTGGGGGTCATGCGCGGCCCCGGTGGATGGTCACGGTCACGTCGTCGAACGGCACGGTGATCGGGGCGTCCGGCTTGTGCACGGTGACCTCGACCTCCTCGACCGCGTCGTGCTTCAGGCACTGGTCGGCGATGCGCTGGGCCAGCGTCTCGATCAGGTCGACCGGTTCCCCGGCGATGATCGCGGTGACCTCCTCGGCCACGATGCCGTAGTGCGCCGTGCGGGTGAGGTCGTCTCCGGACGCGGCAGGGCGGGTGTCCAGGTACAGCACGAGATCGACCACGAAGGTCTGGCCCTCGACGCGCTCGCGCTCGAAGACGCCGTGGTGGCCCCGGGCTCGCAGCCCCCGCAGGGTGACGCGGTCCAGCAAACGAATCACTGCTCCCAGTCGGACGGGCCCCGCCCGGAGAAAGGCATGGACGGGCAGGGCGACGGCGGGCAGCACACCCGCCACTCCGTTTCGAATCTACCCGCGAGCGCGGACAACGCCTGACCGTCCTACCCGGCACGAACCGTCGCCACGCGCACCGATTCGGCGATTGACGTGAACGTTCGGTGACCACTCGGAAATTCCCCGGCGACGGTTCGGCGCCGATTTTCCGCGACCGTGGAAATCAGTCCTCGTCGTCCTCGTCACCGCTGGTCAGAACGGGTGAACCGTGGTGCGACCAGAGCTTCCAGCCGGCCGGGGTGCGGCGGAACAGATTGCTGGAGACGACCTTTCCGCCGACCAGCGGCCCGAGTTCCCCCTCCTCCTCCGCCTCGCCGCCGGAGAGGATGTTCTCGGTGCACGTGACAAGGGCCACATCTCCGTGGACCTCGGCCTCGACATCGGTCAGGAAGAACTGGATGTACTCCGTGTTCATCATGATCAGCATGTACGAGCGGGTCACCTGCGCCCGCCCGCGCAGCACCGGCCAGCCGGGGTGCACGCACACCACGCCGCCCTTGTCGTCGGCGTACTCCGGGCCCAGCCAGGCCTCCTCGACCGCCTCGACGTCACCCCGCTCCAGCGCCTCGTAGAACCCCCGGTTCGCCGCGAGCACCGCCTCCAGGTCCACCTCGTGGGCCTTTCCGGCCGCCGCGCCGCTCAACCTGCCGTCACCTGTCACAGACCCTCCCTCACCCCAGCCGCGCCGCGCGCTGCCAGGCCGCGACCACCCGGACGGCGTCCGCCGTACCGGACACGTCGTGCACCCGTACCGCCCAGGCACCGGCCTGGGCCGACAGCACCGAGACCGCGGCGGTCGCGTCGTCCCGCTCGCGGGCCGGGCGCAGCTCCCCGGTTTCCGGGTCGGCGAGCAGCGTACCCAGGAACCGCTTGCGCGAAGCGGCGACGAGCACGGGACGGCCGAGCGCGATGAGCGCGTCCAGTCGGCCGAGCAGCGCCCAGTTGTGCCCGGCGGTCTTGGCGAAGCCGAGCCCCGGGTCGAGGATCAGCTGGTCCTCCTTGACCCCGGCGGCCAGCAGGGCGTCCATCCGGTCGGTCAGCTCGGCGATCACGTCGGTGACCACGTCGTCGTAGACGGCCAGCCGGTCCATGTCGGCGGACTGCCCGCGCCAGTGCATCACCACGAAGGGCGCGCCGGTCTCGGCGACCACCCGGGCCATCGCCGGGTCGGCGAGCCCGCCGGAGACGTCGTTGACGATCGCGGCGCCGGCCTCCACGGCCCGCTCGGCGACCGAGGCCCGCATGGTGTCGACGGACACGACCATCCCGGCGGCGGCGAGCTCGCGCACCACCGGCAGCACCCGGCGCAGTTCCTCCTCCTCGGGCACCCGCTGCGAGCCGGGCCGGGTGGACTCGCCACCGACGTCCACCAGGTCCGCGCCGCGGGCGCGCAGGGCCAGCCCGTGCGCGATCGCCCTGGCGGGGTCGAACCAGAGCCCGCCGTCCGAGAAGGAGTCGGGCGTGACGTTGACCACGCCCATCACCGCGCAGCGGTCGAGCCGCGGCAGTCCGGCCGGCGGGGAGAAGGACGGCGAATCGTTCATGCTGCCCATTATCGACCGGACCATTATCGAACGGGGCCCCTGCCGAGCGTTCTCGGCAGGGGCCCCGGACGGTGTCGAGGAGCCTCAGGCGGCCTCGGTGGCCTCACGGGTCGACGGGACGGGCATCAGGCCCTCCCGCTGGCGCTTGCGGCCGAAGCGCGGCATGCCCAGGGTGATGAAGGCTTCCGCCTGCATCGCGGCGAAACCGATCCGCGGCAGGTCCCGGGTGTTCGGGAAGACCAGGAAGCGCGGCTCCCACTCGGGCTGGAACTTGGCGTTGAACTTGTACAGCGACTCGATCTGGAACCAGCGGGACAGGAAGACCAGCAGTCCGCGCCAGGCGCGCAGCACCGGGCCGGCGCCGATCCGCTCGCCGCGGGCCAGCGCCGAGCGGAACATCGCGAAGTTGAGCGACACCCGGCGGATGCCCATGGCGCCCACGGCCTGCAGGGCGGCGACGATCAGCAGCTCGTTCAGGCCCGGGTCGGCGGCGCGGTCGCGGCGCATCAGCTCCAGCGAGATGCCGTCCGGCCCCCAGGGCACGAAGTGCAGCACGGCCTTCAGGTCGTCGCCGCTCTCGCCCTCCTCCGGGGTCTTGTGGGCGGTGACCACGACGCAGTCGTCGTCCAGCGGGTCGCCGAAGCGGCCCAGGGCCATCGAGAAGCCGCGCTCGGTGTCGGTGCCGCGCCAGCGGGCGGCGGCGTCGGCGATCCGGTACTTCTCCTCCGCGGTGAGCTCGGAGACCCGGCGCACCTTGCAGGAGTAGCCGTTGCGCTCGATCCGCTTGACCATCTGGCGCACGTTGCGCATGGCGCGGCCGGCCATCGAGAAGGTCGAGGTGTCGACGATCGCCTCGTCGCCCAGCTCCAGCGCGTCCAGGCCCGCCTCACGGGTCCAGACCTCGCCGCCGACCTCGCTGCAGCCCATCACGGCCGGCACCCAGGCGTGCTCGCGGGCCTCGGCCATGAACACCTTGATCGCGCCCGGCCAGGCCTCGACGTCGCCGACCGGGTCGCCGGAGGCCAGCATCACGCCGGAGACCACCCGGTAGGAGATCGCGGCCTTGCCGGTGGGCGAGAACAGCACGCTCTTGTCGCGGCGCAGCGCGAAGTAGCCGAGCGAGTCGCGCTCGCCGTGCCGCTTGAGCAGCTCGCGGACCTTGTCCTCGTCCTCGGCGGTGAGCTCCGGCTTCGGCTTGCCGGGGCGCAGCGCCAGGTAGGCGGTGGTGAAGGCGGTCAGCAGGCCGAGCCCGCCGAGCAGGTAGGCCACCAGGTCGGACATCCGCTCGTTGGTGTAGCGGATCGGGCCCTCGAAGCCGAACAGTCCGTACCCGACGTGCTGCAGCCGCTCCGTGGTCGCCGGGTGCCCGAGCTCGTACCGGGTGCGGGTGCTCACGATCAGCAGGCCGAGCAGCACGCTGAGGGCGCCCATCACGACCAGGTTGACCACCGCGCCCCAGCGGGTGCGCGGGTCGGCCTTGGCGTAGAACTCGCGCTGGTGCACCAGCATCACGGCGAGGACCACCAGCGAGACGACCGCCGGGCCGACCTGGTGCCAGCGGACGATGTGCAGCGCGGCGCTGACCGGCAGCAGCACGCAGACCGCGCGCCAGGCCCGCCGCTTGCGGCGGCGCAGTGCGTGCGCCAGCGGCACCAGCAGGATGCCGACCATCAGCGTGCCGACCGCGGCCAGGCTGGTGGTGCCGCCCGGCAGCTGCCCGGCGAAGGTGTGCATCTTGGAGTGTCGAAGCTTGGGGAACACCGCGCTGGCGATGTCCACCAGCCCGATCAGCAGACAGGCGTAGCCGACCGCTCCCGGGAGCCAGGCCCTCGGGACGGCGGCCGCCTGGTTGCGCAGCGTCTGCAGACCGCGCCGACGGGGCGGCGGCTGCTCGGGGCTCGGCTCAACGGACACGGGAACGCTCATGGAAGCTCAGGGTAGAGGCTGCGGGGCGGTGTCCGGTCACTCCGGGGGAGCACGTGTGATGGACCTTCATGCCTATTCCTTCATCAGGCCATGCGCATACCAAGGATCCGGAAACGGTAGGTAAACCGGTGCCGTGGCGCGCTGCGGTTGAGCCGGGGGTGGGAGCCCGGGGCCCGCCGGCGCGTGGCGGGTCGGGGCCCTCCGGTACGCGTTACGTACGGTGGACGCCGCATTCTAGGGCGCCGGTTGCCCCCGGCCTCCCCCACCCTCCCGGGCGCCCGGTCGGCCTAGCAGCGGTGGCCCGGCCTGACGGACCGCCAGACGATGAAGCCTGCACCGACAGCGTCCCAGCGGAAGGCCGACGGCATGGAACTGACCAGCGACGCACTGGTGAACTCGCTGCTCGCTCTCGGCGCCGCGACCCTTCTCACCACCCTGTGGATCTGGCCCCGGCTGGCCCGGCAGCGCCCGCTGCCGGTGCTCGGCCGGATCGGCCTGCTGACGGCCGTTCAGGTGTCGATCGTGGCAGTGCTGGCGCTGTCGGTGAACAACTCCTTCGGCTTCTACACCTCCTGGGACGACCTGCTCGACCCCGGCAGCACCAAGCTCGCGCTGACCAGCAACGAGAACCACAAGGGCGGCACCCCGGTCTCCGAGCAGCTGATCCAGCCGACCGGCGAGGGCGGCCTGGAGACCATCGGCGACCTGCCCAAGGGCACGCCCGAGGAGGTCGGCAAGATCGAGTCGGTCCGGGTCAGCGGCAAGGAGACCGGCTTCGCCGACCAGATGTTCGTCTACCTGCCGCCCGAGTACTTCGACCCGAAGTTCGCCCTGGTCCGCTTCCCCGCCGTGGTGGCCATCGCCGGCTACCCGGGCACCACCCTGAACCTGATGAAGGAGCTGCCGCTGCTGCAGACCGCGATCGAGCTGCAGCACTCCGGCAAGATGCCGCCGACCGTCCTGGTGCTGGCCCGCCCGGCGGTCGTCCCGTCCCGGGACACCGAGTGCGTGGACGTCCCCGGCGGGCCCCGCACCGAGACCTGGTTCGTCAAGGACCTGCCCGAGGCGCTGCACAGCACCTACCGGCTCGGGCGCTCGGCCGGTTCCTGGGGCCTGATCGGCTACTCCACCGGCGGCAGCTGCGCGATGCGCCTGTCGATGCGCTTCCCGAACGTCTACGGCAACGCGGCCGGCCTGCACGGCGACGTCTCGGTGCGCCAGGACCAGTACACCGGCGGCGACCTCTTCAACGGCGACAAGACGCTGACGCAGCAGCACGACCTCGGCTGGCGGCTGCAGAACCTCCCGGCCCCGCCGGTCAACCTGCTGGTGGTCTCCACCCGCAAGGAGTCGGACTACCCGCTGACCGTCCAGTTCGTCGACCAGGCCGCCCGGGTCGCCGCGGCCAATCCGCAGTTCAAGGTCGAGTCGCTCTACCTGGACGACGGCGGCCACAACTTCGACAGCTGGACCAGGGAGCTGCCCGCCTCGCTCGAATGGCTGGGCTCGCACCTGGGGTGACCGGCGCTGGCGCGTGTGGGTGATTACCCGCCGGTCGGCCGGGCCGGCCGACGGCTCGGGGGGAACGTATCGCGGCCGCCCGTCCGACTTTCCGCGGGCACCGCCCCGGATCCGCGCAGGAGGCGCCGTGCTGAGCACCCGCTCGCTCTTCAACGAGATCTACCGGAACGACCAGGCCTACCAGCTGTTCTGCAGCATCGCGGCCGACGGCGAGGACCAGGGCGGCTGGGAGAACGAGCGGATCACCGCCCTCACCCGGGACCCGGTCCTGGCTCCGAAGGTCGCCCGGCACGGCGCGGACGAACGCAAGCACGGCCGGATCTTCACCCAGCTGCTGGACAAGCGCGGCCTGCCCAAGGTGCCCGTCCCGGACGAGGCCGACTACTGCATGCTGCTGGAGCGCCAGGGCATCGGGCTCTCGCACGAGCGGCTGAACAGCGACGTCCCGCTGACCGACCGCGAGATCATCACCTACCTCGCGCACAGCCGGGTCACCGAACAGCGCGCCGCCGAGCAGATGCGCCGGCTGGTCAAGGTGTACGGGGACAACCCGGATCTCGGCCGGGCGATGCGGATGATCTCCGCCGACGAGGACAACCACCTCGCATACTGCCACGAGGAGCTGCTGCGGCTGCGGGCCGAGGGCCACGGCCCGTACATCCGGCACACCCTGGAGACCAGCGCCCGCGGCGAGATCCGCACCCACCGGGACGTCGGGCTCGCGGTCACCGCCCGGATGGCGCGGATCCTGCGCTGGCCACGCTGGCAGCTCGCGGTGGTCACCCTCGGGGTGCACGCGCTGTACCTGTACGACCGCGCCTTCGGCTGGCGCCGGATGGTCACCCTGCGGATGCCCGAGCGCCGCAACGCGCTGGGCACTCCGGCTCCGCCGCACGCGGAGCACGAAGTGCCCTGAGCCGTCCGCCTGCCGGCCACTTGCCGGCCGGGGCCGCTACCGGCCGATGATGAGGCTCATCGCCTCGGCCCGGGTGGCCGGGTCGCGCAGCTGGCCGCGCACGCAGGAGGTGATGGTCTTGGCGCCGGGCTTGCGGATGCCGCGCATCGACATGCACATGTGCTCGCACTCGACCACGACGATCGCCCCGCGCGGCTCCAGGATCCGCATCAGCGCGTCGGCCACCTGGCTGGTCAGCCGCTCCTGCACCTGCGGGCGGCGGGCGTAGACGTCGACCAGCCGGGCCAGCTTGGACAGGCCGGTGATCTTGCCGCTGGTGGACGGGATGTACCCAACGTGCGCCACCCCGCGGAACGGCACCAGGTGGTGCTCGCAGACCGAGGTCAGCTCGATGTCCTTGACCAGCACCATCTCGTCGTGGCCGAGGTCGAAGGTGGTGGTCAGGACCTCCTCCGGCTCCTGCCACAGACCCGCGAATATCTCCTTGTAGGCCCGCGCCACCCGGGCCGGGGTCTCCAGCAGGCCCTCGCGGTCCGGGTCTTCCCCCACGGCGAGCAGCAGCTCGCGGATGGCGTTCTCGGCCCGCTTCTGGTCGAAGGTCCCGACGGCGGGCGGACCGTCGAGCGTCACCGGGTCGATCATGCATGCCTCGCTTACTTGTGGGAAAACTGGCTGAACAGCACGGATGCCGCGCCTCCAGGGTACAAACCCTGGTGACGCGGCATCCATTCCGTATGGGTGCCCTGCTCAGCTCTCGGTCGGCGGCTCGGCGGCCGGCAGCGGCGGGAGCTTCACGACGTCCACCGGAGCGTTGTCGACGGCGGCGGCACCGTTGGTGAGCGCCAGCTCCTTCGGCGACTGCACCGGCGGCCGGGTGGACGGCGTACGACGGGTGGAGCCCGTCCAGGCCGGCCGGGCCGGGCGCTTGACCACGGGGGCGAAGATCTCGGCGATCTGCTCCTTGTTCAGGGTCTCCTTCTCCAGGAGCTCCAGAACCAGGTTGTCGAGCACGTCGCGGTTCTCGACCAGGATCTCCCAGGCCTCGTTGTGCGCGCTCTCGATGAGCTTCTTGACCTCCTCGTCGACCAGCGCGGCGACCTCTTCCGAGTAGTCGCGCTGGTGGCCCATCTCACGGCCCAGGAACGGCTCCGAGTTGTCGCTGCCGAACTTGATCGCGCCCAGGCGCTCGGTCATGCCGTACTGGGTGACCATGGCCCGCGCGGTGGCGGTGGCCTTCTCGATGTCGTTCGAGGCGCCGGTGGTCGGGTCGTGGAAGACCAGTTCCTCCGCCGCGCGCCCGCCCAGCATGTAGGCCAGCTGGTCCAGCATCTCGTTGCGGGTGGTGGAGTACTTGTCCTCGTCCGGCAGCACCATGGTGTAGCCGAGGGCCCGGCCGCGGGACAGGATGGTGATCTTGTGCACCGGGTCGCTGTACTGGCAGGCCGCCGCGACCAGGGCGTGACCGCCCTCGTGGTACGCGGTGATCTTCTTCTCCTTGTCGGACATGATCCGCGTGCGCTTCTGCGGACCGGCCACGACGCGGTCGATCGCCTCGTCCAGGATGCCGTTGTCGATCAGCTTCTTGTCCGAGCGGGCGGTCAGCAGCGCGGCCTCGTTGAGCACGTTCGAGAGGTCGGCGCCGGTGAAGCCGGGGGTGCGCTTGGCGACGGCCGACAGGTCGACGTCGGGCGCGATCGGCTTGCCCTTCTGGTGCACCTTGAGGATGTCCAGGCGGCCCTGGAGGTCGGGGCGCTCCACCGCGATCTGACGGTCGAAGCGGCCCGGGCGCAGCAGCGCCGGGTCCAGGATGTCGGGGCGGTTGGTCGCGGCGATCAGGATCACGCCGCCCTTGACGTCGAAGCCGTCCATCTCGACCAGCAGCTGGTTGAGGGTCTGCTCGCGCTCGTCGTGGCCGCCGCCGAGGCCGGCACCGCGGTGCCGGCCGACGGCGTCGATCTCGTCGACGAAGACGATCGCCGGGGCGTTCGCCTTGGCCTGCTCGAACAGGTCGCGGACCCGGCTGGCACCGACACCGACGAACATCTCGACGAAGTCCGAGCCGGAGATGGAGTAGAACGGCACCCCGGCCTCGCCCGCGACGGCACGCGCCAGCAGGGTCTTACCGGTACCGGGCGGGCCGTAGAGCAGCACGCCCTTGGGGATCTTGGCGCCGACGGCCTGGAACTTGGCCGGCTCCTGCAGGAACTCCTTGATCTCGTGGAGTTCCTCGACCGCCTCGTCGGCACCGGCGACGTCGGCGAAGGTGGTCTTCGGGGTGTCCTTGGTCAGCAGCTTGGCCTTGGACTTGCCGAACTGCATGACGCGGGAGCCGCCGCCCTGCATCTGGTTCATCAGGAACAGGAAGACCAGGACGATGATCACGATCGGCAGCATCGACAGCAGCAGGCTGACGAAGGTGCTCTGCTTCTCCGGGCTGACGGTGTAGCCCTCGGCGAGTGTGTTCGGGTCCTTGTCGTTGATCTGGGCCTGGAGCTTGTCGGCGATCGCGACACCCTGGTCGCCGATGTACGAGGCCTGGAACTTGCTGCCGGACGGGGCCTTGCCCGTGCCGGCGGGGGACAGCGTGGCGCCGTCCTTCAGCTGGATCTTGATCGTGTTCGAGTCACCAGTGGTGATCTGCGCGGACTTGACATTGTGCGCGTCGATCGCCGCGACGACCTGACCGGTGTCCACCGTCTTGTAGCCGTTCGAGTCCGAAACGACCTGCATCAGTACGATGACGGCGAGGACGGCCAGCACGATCCACATGATCGGCGCACGGAAGTATCGCTTGACGTCCATCCATGCGGGGCGTTGCCGCCCCGTCCCTCCTGCCACTCAACGGCGCCGGGAGGCTGGTGGGCCGCGGCGCATCCGGTCGGTGCTCATGTGAAGAGCGGTTTATTGGACCGTACCGCAGTCGGACCCGCCAGTGGCGGGAGCGCAGCGACACGGCTGTCGTTCTCTGTCCCCCCGGTCCAACGGGCGGGAACAACCTACTGTTCCCGCCCGTAGCCCGAACGGGGCCTTCAGCCGCCGTAGACGTGCGGGGCGAGGGTCCCGATGAAGGGGAGGTTACGCAGCTTCTCCGCGTAGTCCAGGCCGTAGCCGACCACGAACTCGTTCGGGATGTCGAAACCGACGTACTTCACGTCGATCTCGACCTTGGCGGCGTCCGGCTTGCGCAGCAGGGTGCAGACCTCGAGCGAGGCCGGGCCGCGCGAGCCCAGGTTGCCCAGCAGCCAGGACAGCGTCAGACCGGAGTCGATGATGTCCTCGACGATCAGGACGTCGCGGCCGGCGATGTCGGTGTCCAGGTCCTTCAGGATGCGCACCACGCCCGAGGACTTGGTGCCCATACCGTACGAGGAGACCGCCATCCAGTCCATGGTGACCTGCGAGTGCAGGGCCCGGGCCAGGTCGGCCATGACCATCACGGCCCCCTTGAGGACGCCCACGATCAGCAGGTCCTTGCCTGCGTAGTCCCGGTCGATCCGCTCGGCCAGCTCCAGGAGCTTGGCGTCGATCTCGTCCTTGCTGATGAGCACCTTCGCGAGGTCAGCGCCCATGTCGTTCTGGTCCACCGGGGATACGTCCTCAAACGTTCGGGGTCTGTGTGGCCGGCGGCCGGCTCCCCCGGGACATGCCTCGCCCTCAGTCGCCCTGCCGCCGAAAGACCAGCGTGCCACACCTGCGGGTGGCCTCGACGCCCCCGGGTAGGTGCAGCGGCCCCTGACCCCGCCATCCGGTGACCAGCAGGTCCACCGCCTCCAGGTGCCGCGCGAACAGGTCCCCGGCCGGACAGCCCGCGCGGAGCGCGGCCCGGCGCAGCACCCGACGCCGTACGGCGGGCGGCAGTTCGGCCAGTTTCACGGCGTCCAGGGCGCCTTCGCCCGCACGGAGGTCGCGTTCGGCCAGAGCGGCCCACTGGTCGAGGGCGTCCGCGTCGTCGCGGAACAGCCGGGCGGTACGGGCCAGCGCCTCCACCACTCCGCCGCCCAGGTGCTTCTCCAGCACCGGCAGCACCTCGTGGCGGACCCGGGAGCGGGTGTAGGCGGGATCACAGTTGTGCGGGTCGTCCCAGACCGGGATCGCCTGGGCGGAGCAGGCCTGTCGGGTGGCCGCGCGGTCCAGCTCCAGCAGCGGACGGCGGTAGCGGCCCTTCTGGGCCGGCATCCCGGCCAGCGAGCGGGCGCCCGAACCGCGGGCCAGGCCCAGCAGGACGGTCTCGGCCTGGTCGTCCCGGGTGTGGCCGAGCAGCACGGCGATCGCGCCGAGCCGCTCGGCGGCCTCGTCCAGGGCGGCGTAGCGGGCGTCCCGGGCGGCGGCCTCGGGGCCGCCGGAGCGGCCGACCCGCACCGGGATCGCCTCGACCGGGTCCAGGCCCAGCGAGCGCAGCCGCTCGGCGACCTGGGCGGCACGGTCGGCGGAGCCGGGCTGCAGGCCGTGGTCGACGGTGACGGCGCCGACCCGCAGGCCGATCTTGGGGGCCTCGAAGGCGGCGGCGATGGCCAGCGCCATCGAGTCCGCGCCGCCGCTGACCGCGACCAGGACCAGCGGCGAACCGGGGGCGGCCGGGGTGCGGGGCAGCCCGGAGGGGTGGCGCGCGGCGTTGCCGATCAGGGTGGTGCCGACGGCGGCACCGACCAGCGGCACCCCGGCCGGGCGCTCGCGGGGCTCGCGCGCGGGCGCGGTGAAGGTGGTACCGGCCTCGGCGGCGAGGTCGGTGAGCGTACGGCGAACGGCCAGGCGTATCGCGGCTACGGCGGGGTGAGGGCCCACGGCGGACGACTCCTCGGCGGAGGGGACAGGACTGCGGTGGGAGCGGCGGGGACCGCGCACCGGCATGAGCGCCGCGTTACCGGGCGCTCACAGATGGTGGCAGAAAGGAGCGACCCGCTACGCCACCCGCGCCACCGGTACGACCACCGTCCCACGTACGGGTGAATGAAGAAACGTATCTTCACCCGCGATCTGCCCGATTGGACCACTCGTACGAGCGGGTTTGACCGCCACCGACCGGCGGCGGTCCCGGCTTGTCGGACTCCTCGGCCCTCCAAGCCCTCTCGGCCCTCAGCGCTCTCAGCGCGCGACCCGGGCGACCCAGGCGGCCGGGTCGTGGATCTCGTCCTTGGTCGGCAGGGTGTTCGGGGAGGTCCACACCCGGTTGAACCCCTCTATGCCCACCTGCTCCACCACCGCGCGGACGAACACCGCACCGTCCTGGTACTGGCGCAGCTTGGCGTCCATGCCGAGCAGCCGGCGCAGCATCAGGTCGAGCCGGTTCGCCCCGCGGTCGCGGCGCTGCTGGAACTTCTCCCGGATCTCCGCGACGGTCGGCACCACGGCCGGGCCGACGCCGTCCATCACCACGTCCGCGTGGCCCTCCAGCAGCGACATCACGGCCGTCAGCCGGCCCAGGATCTCCCGCTGCGCGGGCGACTGGACGATCTCCAGCAGGTTCGCCGAGGAGGAGCTCTCCCGGCCCTCCCGGCCACCCGCCCCCGGCAGACCGCCGCCCAGCGAACCCGCCGCGTCCCGCAGCCGGTCCAGCAGCGCGCCCGGGTCGACGTCCGTCTCGGCCAGGAAGGACTGCACCTCGGACTGGATGTGGTCGCGCAGCCACGGCACCGCGGTGAACTGCGTCCGGTGCGTCTCCTCGTGCAGGCAGACCCAGAGCCGGAAGTCGGACGGGTCGACGTCCAGCTCGCGCTCGACGTGCACGATGTTCGGCGCCACCAACAGCAGCCGGCCCGGACCGGGGCCCTCCGGGCCCAGCCGCGGCTTGTCGAACAGCGCCGCCGGGCTGTCCGGCGCCTCCAGCGAGGGCTCCGCCGGGGCGAAGGTCTCGTACTGGCCCAGCACCTTGGTCGACAGGAACGCCAGCAGCGCCCCGACCTCGATCCCGGTCGCCTTCTCCCCCACCGCGCCGAACACGCCCGCCGCCGCGCTGTTTGCCCGACGCGCCTGCAGCTTCTCCACCAGCGGCTGGACGACCGTCCGGAAACCCGCCACGTTCGCCCGCACCCACCCCGGGCGGTCCACCACCAGCACCGGGGTGGTGGCGGCCGCGGTCAGACTGCTCGACCGCATCCCGGTGAACGCCCGCACGTGCTCCTCGGCCTCCAGGGCGTGCCGGCGCAGCTCGGCGACCACCGCCGCCGCCTCCGCCCGGCTCACCTCCGGCCCCGGCCGCACCAGCCTGGTCGCGGTTGCGACCGCGAGATTCCAGTCGACCATGTCAGCCCCGCCACTCGCGCTCGTCATGCCCTCACCGTACGTGCTCCCCATCACCAACGGCAGCCACCCGCCCCGAACACCCGCCCGGCCCTACCGGGAGCCGCGACCGTCGGACGGAGGCACCGGTTCACGGGCTCGGGCGGCGGGCGAATTCGCCCGTTCCGCACCTACCCTGCCCGCCCGCACACCCGCCCGAACCCGGCCACCGGCCACCCGCGTCGGAGGTCACCGCCGTCGGACCCGCGGCGGCGGCAGTGGCAGCCGATCCGGACGGCAGCCGACCGGCCTCACCCCCGACGGGGCGGGGCGGTTGTCGACGTCGTCAGCGGCCGGAGGAGGGCGGGTGAGCCGGGCTGACGGTCGGCGGAGCCCCGCCCTCCTCCGGCGCGGAGCGGTCAGTGGCAGCCGCAGGCGGCGAGGTGGGCGGCGATGCGGTCCATGGCGGCGCGGGCGGTGTCGGCGGGGGCGGAGGTGCGGGTCATTACGGCGAAGGCGAGGAGGCGGCCGTCGGCGTCGACAACGGTGCCGGCCAGGGTGTTGACGCCGCTGAGGGTGCCGGTCTTGGCGCGGATCAGGCCGGCCGCGTCGGCGGCGCCGGAGCCGGAGCCGTAGCGCTTGTTGAGGGTGCCGGTGAAGCCGGCGACCGGGAGGCCGGTGAGGACCGGGCGCAGGGCGGGGTGCTGTTCGGAGGCGGCCAGGGCCAGGAGCCGGACCAGCACGGCCGGCGGTATCGCGTTGCCCGGGTCCAGGCCGCTGCCGTCGTTGAGGACCACGCCGGTCATCGGCACCCCGAGCTTGGTGAGCTCCTGGGTGACGGCGGTAGCCGCGCCCTCGAAGCCGGCCGGCTGGTGCGCGGCCAGGGCGACCTGACGGGCGATCGCCTCGGCGAGCTGGTTGTCCGAGGTGGTCAGCAGGCGCTCGACCAGCCGGGCCACGGTCGGCGAGTCGACCTTGCCGAGGACGGCGGCGTCGGCGGCGGCCGGGGCGGCGGCCGGCTTGGCCTTCCCCTCGACGGTGACGCCCTGGGCGGCGAGCTGCTTGGCGAAGGCCTCGGCGGCCGCGCCGGCCGGGTCGGCGACCCGGTCCGGGGCCTCCTCCCTGCTCTTGGGGTCGACCTTGGCCTCGTCCACCATCAACGGGACGACCAGGGCGATGTTCTGGTTGTCGGGCTTCTTGTCCTGCGGGTTGCCCGCGTACATGGACAGGTCGTAGTCCAGCTTGACCGTAGTGGTGCCGGCCGCCTTGAGCGCGGCGGCGGTCTGCCGGGCGAGCGCCTCCAGCGAGGCGGGGGCGGTGTCGGCGTCGGCGGGCTGGCCGCCGATCTGCACCTGGTCGGCGGGCAGTGCGGTGAGCGTCGGGTCCCCGCCGCCGACCAGGGTGATGGTGCCCGGGTCCGCGCCGCGGACCACCCGGGTGGTGAGCCGGGTGTCGCCGGGGATCAGCGACAGGGCCGCGACCGTGGTGGCCAGCTTGGTGGTGGAGGCGGGGGTGGTCGCGGTGTTCTCCCCGGAGCCGTACAGGAGTTGGCCACCGGCGACGTCCTCGACGGCGATCGTCACGGTGCCCAGGCTCTTGTCCGCGAGGGCGGGCGCGAGGGCCTGCTGCAGGCCCTGAGCGGTGGGGACGGCGGCCTCCGGGCCGTTCTCTGCGGTGGCCAGGACGGCGCCCGTCGCGGGCACCGGGCGCGCGAGCGGCGAACCGCTGCCACCGGGCGTGGCGGCGGGCGGTTCGGCCCGACGGGTGGGGCCGGCGCTCGGACTCTCTCCCGTACGGGGCTTGCCCTTCCCGTGGTCGCCCTTCTTGCCGCCCTGGTCGCCCTGGTCGCCCTTCTTGCCTCCCTGGTCGCCCTGGTCGCCCTGGTCGCCCTGGCTGTTGTCGTCCTCGCCCTGCCCGGCGCTGTGCCCGCCGGGGGCCGGGGACGGTTGCGCATACGCACCGCCCGAGGTCAGGACGGTTCCGGCGACCAACAGGGCCGCTCCGAACAGTCCCGCGGCCGTCCCCCTGCGGCGGCGCGCCGCCCCTCCCCCAGCTCCCACCGACCGGCCCCTTTCCCGAGCACTCACTCCCGTAGGAGACACTTGGATTCTGTCAGTCCCTACCTTGGAGGAACCGTTGGAGTTCGACGTCCTTATCGAAATCCCGAAGGGCTCTCGTAACAAGTACGAGGTCGACCACGAGACCGGCCGTCTGCGGCTCGACCGGATGCTCTTCACCTCGACCCGCTACCCGGCCGACTACGGCTACGTCGAGGGCACGCTCGGCGAGGACGGCGACCCGCTGGACGCCCTGGTCATCCTGGACGAGCCGACCTTCCCGGGGTGCCTGATCAAGTGCCGCGCCATCGGCATGTTCCAGATGACCGACGAGGCCGGCGGCGACGACAAGCTGCTCTGCGTCCCGGCGACGGACCCGCGCTGGGAGCACCTGCGCGACATCCACCACGTGTCGGAGTTCGACCGCCTGGAGATCCAGCACTTCTTCGAGGTCTACAAGGACCTGGAGCCGGGCAAGTCCGTCGAGGGCGCCAACTGGGTCGGCCGCGCCGAGGCCGAGGCCGAGGTCACCGCTTCGATCAAGCGTCTCGCGGAGCAGGGCGGTCACTGAACCGTCGTTCCGATCCCGCTCGACCAGGACGGTTCGAGACAGGTCGGTCGGGACAGCCCGGGGCCGGGGCCCGCGGATTCGTCCGCGGACCCCGGCCTCTGTCGTGTCCGGGGCCGGTGCCCCTGGCCCGGTGCCCCTGGCCTGGTGCCCCTCGCCCGGTGCGCCGTCCCGGTCCGCCGCTTCCGGGGCTCAGTCCTCCAGCCGGAAGCCGACCTTGATGCACACCTGGTAGTGCTTGATCCGGCCGTCCTCCAGATGGCCCCGGACCTGCGAGACCTCGAACCAGTCGAGGTTGCGCAGCGTCCGGGAGGCCCGTTCCACCCCGTTGCGGATCGCGGCGTCGACGCTCTCGGTCGAGGATCCGACGATCTCGGTCACCCGGTACACATGGTCGGTCATGGCGGACTCCCTCAGCTGTGAGACGGCCCCCGGTCCACCGTGCACCGCCCCCGCCCGGCCCGCACCCCGACGGCCGTCGGCGGGCGTCCCGGGAGGCGCCGGGGCGCGCCTTGTGGATCTTGTCGGATCGGACCGCGGCGTTGGGGTGCGTGCATCGCGAGGCGGAGGAGGGAGCCACTGCGGTGGGGGCACCACCCGGCCGAAGGCCGGGGGAGCGTCGCGGGCCCGGCAGAGATCCGCAAGACACGCCCCTAGAACGCCGCCCGGACCTGCCCGACCGGGACGCCGCCACCGAGCAGCGGGGCCGCGCCGATCCGCTCGACGGTGTCCTCCACGCCGGTCACCCCGAGCCGGCGCAGCGCGGCCGCCAGCACCGGGCCGCGGGCCCGCTCGGCGCCGTCGTCGATCTTGAAGGCGAGCGCCCGCCCGTCCGGCAGCGCGACCACCTGGACGGCCTCGGCGCCCATCTTGGACAGCGCGCCTGGGACGGCCCGCATCAGCCAGGTGTCGGCCCGGCGGGTGCCGGCCACGTACTCGGGGTGGGCGCGCATCGCGTCGGCCACGCGGCGCTGCGCGGTACCCTCGGCGGCCAGCACCAGGCCGCGGTAACCGCGGGCCAGGCCGGTCAGCGTGACGGCCAGCAGCGGGGCGCCGCAGCCGTCCACACCGGCGTGCGCGGGGACCTCGCCGGTGCCCTCCTCTAGGGCCTCGCGGGCCAGCCGCTGGATCGGGTGGGCCGGGTCGAGGTAGCCCTCGGTGTCCCAGCCGTTGGCGACGCAGGCGGCCAGCCAGCCGGCGTGCTTGCCGGAGCAGTCCATCAGGATCGGGGCACGGCGGCCGCCGGTGCCGAGCAGCAGCTCCGCCTCGGTCTCGTCCAGCGGCAGGTCGGCCGGGGTCCGCAGGGCGCTCTCGTCGAGCCCGGCGGAGCCGAGGATGGCCCTGACCCCGTCCAGGTGAAACGATTCCGCGGAGTGGCTGGAGGCCGCCAGCGCCAGCAGCTCGCCCTCGATCGCCAGCCCGGCCCGCAGGGTGGCCACCGCCTGGAAGGGTTTGGCCGTCGAACGGGGGAAGACCGCCGCGTCGGGGTCGCCCAGCGCGAACTCCACCGAACCGTCGGCGGCGAGCAGGACCAGGGAGCCGTGGTGGCGGCCCTCGGTGAAGCCCGAGCGTATGACCTCGGCGAGCACGGGCGGGGTGGCGGACTGGGACATCGGGGAGCCTTCCGGGGGCGAGGGTGGGCCGGGAGGAAGCCGGACCGCACCCGCCCGCGACGACTCACCCGGTCAGAGCGGCCTCTCCGAGAGCAGGTCGTCGACCCGTGCTTCCCCATCACGGTACCTGCGGGTGATCTCGGCACTGCAACCGTCGGCCGTCCGCAGCAGCCGCTGGCGCCGCCCGGAGACCTCGCGCTCGTGCGCGCGCAGCCGCTCCAGGGCGGCCAACAGCTCCTCGACGGGGTGCGCGGCGAGGTCGGCGAGCTGGACGTCGCCCATCAGCGCGTCCGCCTCCAGCTGGGACTCCTGGGTGCGCGGCGGGCCGAGGGTGACGTGCCGGGCGGAGCGCCGCACGGTGGAGGGCGCGTCGGTCAGGATGGCCGGCAGCCGGTCCAGCAGGTCGCCGCCGCCCCCTTCGCCGGTCGGCGGGGCGTCGCTCCCCTGGCCGCCCGCCCGGGCGGGGTGGGCGGGGCCGCGGCCGGGGCGCCGGTCGAGCTCGGCACGCAGGATGTCCATCCGTCCGTGCAGCAGCCGCCGCAGGTAGGACAGGTCGGCCTCCTGCTCCAGGGTCTCCCGGCGCAGCACCCGCAGCTGGTCCAGGCCCAGCCGCTCCAGTTCGGGTTCGCCGCCCGGGACGGCCGCCCAAGAGGGGTCCCCGGGAACCTGCGCCACCTGTCCGGAGCGGTTCCGCGCCGCGCTGCTCGCGTCCATCATCCAGCCCACCTGCCGTCGTCCGATCCCGCCCGCTCGCGGCACCCCGTCCCTGCCGCCGGTCCGGCCCGTCCCCCGACGGGCCCGCACGTCCCGTCCGTTGGCACACCCGGGGGCCCCGAAGGGTTCCGTCCCCCGGCCGGAACCACCCGCCGGGGCGACCCGGCCAGAACGCCTGACCTACCGGCTCGACCGCCCGGCCGAACCCGGGCCCGGTGCGGCGGACCTTCAGGCGCGCCGGGCCCTTCGTACGGTTCCCCAGCGTGCCACCCCACCCGGCGCGCGCGCACCGCCCGTGCACCCGAACGGCCCCCTGGCGAACGGGGGTGGCTGATATGACCAGCCCTTTCCGCAGGAAGAACCGCGCCCGAACCTGCGCAGGCGCGCGCCGCACGGCGTGCGCCCCGCTGCGCGCGCCCCAGATGTGCGCCCCGAGGGGCTACGGGGGCGGTACGGCGCTCCGGCACAATGGCGGCATGCGAGCAGTGGTGCAGCGAGTGACCGAGGCCCGGGTGACCGTGGCCGGAGAGACCGTCGGCGCGATCGAGGGGCCCGGGCTGTGCGTCCTGGTCGGCGTCACCCACGGGGACACCCCGGCGAAGGCGGCTCAACTGGCCCGCAAGCTCTGGACCTTGCGGATCCTGCCGGCCGACGAGGAGGGCGTGGAGCAGAGTTGCTCGGACATCGGCGGCCCGCTGCTGGTGATCAGCCAGTTCACCCTCTACGGGGACGCCCGCAAGGGCCGCCGCCCCACCTGGACCGCCGCCGCCCCCGGGCCGGTCGCCGAGCCGCTGGTGGACGAGGTGGTCGCCCAACTGCGCGCGCTGGGCGCCAAGGTGGAGACGGGCCGGTTCGGCGCCGACATGCAGGTGGCGCTGGTGAACGACGGCCCGTTCACCGTCCTTGTCGAGGTCTGAGCCCCGGATCCGCTACTGCGGGACGATCACGTCCTGGGTGCCCGGCACCGTCCCGGCCAGCAGCACCGCGTCCACCGGCACGTTCCGCTTGACGATCGCCAGCGCGATCGGCCCCAGCTCGTGGTGCCGGGCCGAGGAGGTCACGAAGCCCAGCGCCCGCCCGTCCGGGTCGGCGGCCAGCCGCACCTCGGTGCCGTGCGGAGGCAGGGTCTCCTCGGTGCCGTCCAGGTGCAGGAAGACCAGCCGGCGCGGCGGGCGGCCCAGGTTGTGCACCCGGGCGACGGTCTCCTGGCCGCGGTAGCAGCCCTTCTGCAGGTGGACGGCGGTGCGCAGCCAGTCCACCTCGTGCGGGATGGTCCGGTGGTCGGTCTCGAAGCCCAGCCGGGGCCGGTGGCCCTCGATCCGCAGCGCCTCGTACGCCCAGACCCCGGCCGCCGGGCCGTACCCGGCGGTGAGCTCCTCCAGCTCGGCGCGCGGCAGGAACAGGTCCCGCCCGTAGGGGAGTTCGCGCACGGCGGCGGCGCCCTCGACGGAGGCGGTGGAGCCGGCCGGCAGGTGGACCAGGGCGTAGTCGGCGGTCGCGTCGGCGACCTCCACCCGGTAGAAGAACTTCATGCTCTCCAGGTAGGCGACCAGCGCGCCCTGGGTGCCCGGCTCGACGTGCGCCCAGGTGGTGGTGCCGTCGTCGACCAGGTAGAGCGCGTGCTCCACGTGCCCGTGCGGGGAGAGCACCAGCGCCTCGGTGGCGTGCTGCGGCCGCAGCTCGCTGACGTGCTGGGTGAGCAGCAGGTGCAGCCAGGAGAGCCGGTCGTCGCCGGTGACGGTGACCACGCCGCGGTGCGAGAGGTCCACGAAGCCGGCGCCCTGTGACAGGTTCCGTTGCTCGCGGAAGATGTCGCCGTAGTGGGCGGCGACACCCTCGTCGGCCCCCTCGGCGGGGACGGCTCCGGG
Organism: Kitasatospora sp. NPDC023118; assembly: GCF_055560875.1. Taxonomy (NCBI): domain Bacteria; kingdom Bacillati; phylum Actinomycetota; class Actinomycetes; order Kitasatosporales; family Streptomycetaceae; genus Kitasatospora; species Kitasatospora sp. NPDC023118. The sequence goes on along the minus strand of NZ_JBVHHW010000035.1, from coordinate 37,073 downwards.
CAGGGCAAGCAGCGGGCTCTTCTCACCGGTCATACCGGCCAGCTTACGACCGGCCGTCCGCTCGCCCGGCGGCGCAGTCGGCGCAGCGGCCGAAGATGGCGAAATGCTTGAGGTCGGTGTCGAAGCCGTGCTCCTCGCGCAGCCGGTCGATCAGCGGCTGGGCGATCTCGGTGCCGGTCTCAGTGACCTTCTCGCAGTCCCGGCAGACCAGGTGCAGGTGGTGGTGGCGGCCGGCCAGGTGGTAGGTCGGGGCGCCGTGGCCGAGGTGGGCGTGCGAGACCAGGCCCAGCTCCTCCAGCAGCTCCAGGGTCCGGTAGACGGTGGAGATGTTGACGCCGCTGGCGGTCTTGCGGACGTGGCAGAGGATGTCGTCGGGGGTGGCGTGGTCGAGGACGTCGACGGCCTCCAGCACGAGCTGCCGCTGCGGGGTCAGCCGGTAGCCGCGCTCGCGCAGGTCGGCCTTCCAGTCGCCGGAGAGCTGCCAGTCGGTGGTGCCGGTGTCCGCCACGGTGCTGTCCCTGTCAAGGTCGGGGGTCCTGATGCAAGTGTAGGGACCGGCAGCGGGCCGGTCCCTACCTCGTGCGCGGGCCTGACTTGAGCTGCGCCTACTTGAGCTGCGCCTACTTGAGCTGTGCCTACTTGAAGAAAGCGATGCCGTCGTCCGGCAGGTCGTTGATGTCCTTGATCAGCTGGGCCGGGCTGAGCACCTTCTTCAGCTGCGCGGACATGTACGGGCGCAGCGGCACGTTCGGGGCGGCCTTCTCGCCGACCCAGAGCAGCTCGCCGTTGACGAAGCCGTACAGCCGCTTGCCGCCGGAGTACTCCGGGGAGCCCTCGATCCGGGCCACCGCGTCGGTGGAGACGTCGACCTGCGGCTTGCCGTCGGCCAGCTCGCCGTACCAGATCTCGACCGTGCCGTCGTCACGCACGGAGGAGATCTCGATCCCGCGGGCGCCGGTGGTGCCGTCCTGGTTACTGGTGATGCGCCAGAACGCGTGCTCGTTCTCCAGCGGGCGGACCTTCTCGCCGTCGTTGTCCAGCACCCAGGTGCGGGAGCGGAACTCCAGGAAGGGCCGGCCGTCGTGACGGATCACGATCTCCTGGCCGAAGTTGCACTTCTCCGCGCCCGGGCCCCCCGCATCAGGCAGAGGGGCATAGACGCCCGCGCCCTCCCAGGTGCCGAGGAGGAAGGCGAGCGGGACGACGTCCTTGTGGAGGTCAGAGGGGATCTCGATCATGTTCCTGGTCGCTGTCGTGGTCGGTGCGGTCTGCCTCAACCGTACGGCAGGCTCAGCGCTGGCCCTGGTACAGCTTCATCACCGAGAAGATGGCGAACCAGGTGATCAGCACGGCCATGAAGGCCAGCAGACCGTCGAAGAACATTTCCAGACCGGACACGGGGGGCTCCCAGGCGGCGACAGTGTGGTGGATTTTGCTGGCGCTCACTCTATCCGCCGGGCTTCGGCCGGTCGCGGTGAGCCCCGCCACGTCGCGGTTCGCGCCCCCGCGCTCCGGCGCCGCCCAAGGTTTCCCCAAGGGATTCCGGGATGACGGCGGGCCGGGACGGCGGGACCTCTAAGGTGGCGCCATGTCGAAGAAGCTCGTCATCAAGGTCACCGCCGGGGCGGACGCGCCGGAGCGGTGCTCGCAGGCGTTCACGGTGGCGGCCGTGGCCGTCGCCAGCGGGATCGAGGTCTCGCTCTGGCTGACCGGGGAGTCCTCCTGGTTCGCCCTGCCGGGGAAGGCGGCGGAGTTCGAGCTGCCGCACGCGGCGCCGCTGCCGGACCTGCTGGAGTCGATCCTGGCGGCCGGCTCCGTGACGCTGTGCACCCAGTGCGCGGCCCGGCGCGGGATCGAGCAGAAGGACACCGTCGAGGGCGTCCGGATCGCGGGCGCGCAGGTCTTCGTCAGCGAGATCATGTCGGACGGCGTCCAGGCGCTCGTGTACTAGGCCGCCGGGCCTGTCCGGGCCCCTAGGACTGCCCTCCCGAGGAGTCGCGCGGCTCGTGGTCGGGGCGGTCCCGGTCGTGACCGGGGTCGTCCCACTTCGGGTCGTCCCAGCGCGGGTCGTTCCACCAGTCGTCGTCCGGGTCGCGCTTGTTGGCGAACACCGCGGCGGCCGGCGGGATGACCATCGCGACCACGCACAGGGCGACCGCGGCACCCACCGAGAAGAACCGCACCACGCCCCAGGCCATGACGAACAGGCCCAGGCACACGCCCATCATGGCGAAGTAGAAGCGCCGCCGACGCCTTGCCTGCACCTCTCCACGGTACGGCCGAGGGCCCTGCCGCGGCAGGGCCCTCGGGGTGATCGTCCGATCCGGTCAGACCGCGATCGCGACCTCGACGGCGGTGCCCTGGGAGGCCACCACCTGACGGTCCACGGTCTGGCCCGGGACGAGCGCCCGCAGGGTCCACTTGCCCGGGCGGGCGAAGAACCGGAACTGACCGGTCGCCGAGGTGGGCACCTCGGCCGTGAACTCGTTGTTCTCGTCCAGCAGCCGGACGTAGCCGTTGACCGGCTCACCGTCGCGGGTCACCGAACCCTGGATGATCGTCTCGTTCGCCACGTCAACTCCTGCCAGGTCCGGGCCGCCGGCCTTCGCGCCGCACATGTCTGTCTTCCCTTCTGACTTACGGGTCGAGCCGGAGGCTCAGTTGCTGCCGAGCTCGATCGGCACGCCGACCAGGCTGCCGTACTCGGTCCACGAACCGTCGTAGTTCTTCACGTTCTGCTGGCCGAGCAGCTCGTGCAGCACGAACCAGGTGAGCGCGGAGCGCTCGCCGATCCGGCAGTAGGCGATGGTGTCCTTCGCCAGGTCGATGCCCTCGGCCTCGTACAGGGCCTTGAGCTCCTCGTCGCTCTTGAAGGTGCCGTCGTCGTTGGCGTTCTTGGCCCACGGGATGTTGCGGGCGCTCGGCACGTGGCCGGGGCGCTGCGACTGCTCCTGCGGGAGGTGGGCCGGGGCGAGCAGCTTGCCGGAGAACTCGTCGGGCGAGCGGACGTCGACCAGGTTGAGGGTGCCGATGGCGGCGATCACGTCGTCGCGGAAGGCGCGGATCGAGGCGTCGGCGGGCTGCGCCGCGTACTCGGTGGCCGGGCGGGCCGGGACCTCGGAGACCAGGTCGCGGGAGTCCAGCTCCCACTTCTTGCGGCCGCCGTCCAGCAGGCGGACGTCGCCGTGGCCGTACAGCTTGAAGTACCAGTAGGCGTACGACGCGAACCAGTTGTTGTTGCCGCCGTAGAGCACGACGGTGTCGTCGTTGGCGATGCCCTTGGCGCTGAGCAGCGCCTCGAAGCCGGCCTGGTCGATGAAGTCGCGGCGGACCGGGTCCTGGAGGTCCTTCTTCCAGTCGATCCGGACGGCGTTGCGGATGTGGTTCTTGTCGTACGCGGAGGTGTCCTCGTCGACCTCGACGATGACGACCTTCGGGTCGTCCAGGTGGGCCTGGACCCAGTCGGCGTCGACCAGGACGTCGCTGCGGCTCATGGTGATGTTCTCCATCCGAGGGCGGTTGGCGGAAGGTGCTGCTCAGGAGGGGTGCTGCGGGGGTGCCCGGGCGGATGCGGTCCGAAATCCTGTCCGAATGATGGGACGGATGGGGCGAACCGGGACGGCCGGGCGGGGAGTTGCGGAGTACGGCGGCAACCGCTGGCCCGAACAGCCGGGCGAGGTCGCCGTAGAGATCGGCGGCGGGCGTCAACTGCCCTGCCAGGACGCCGACTTAGCGCATTCGACACAGACAGGCAGCCACGCGGCACAGGTCGACCGCCCGCCGCTTCGTGAGATCCGTCTGTCGCTTCATGCCGACGATGCTAGGGACACCCGAGGCCCGCTGTCATCAGCGTATCGAATATCGAGATCGAAACGACCGAATACCGGGATTTGGCCGGGATGTGACCAGGCGGGCACCGGCCGGGCCCCCGGCGGCGGCACACAACGGGCGGAAACGGAACCGCCCCGCGGTCCGCGCTGGACAGCGCGTCTCGCGGAGCGGAACGGAGGCGGAACGGAGGCGGAGCGTGGCCGCGTCAGCCCAGCAGCTTGACGCCCTTGCCCTCGAAGGACAGCTGGAGGCCCTCCGGCAACGGCGTCGCGCCGTCCTTCTCGGCCAGCTTCAGCCCGGCCGGCATCGAGTCGAGGGTGAAGCTGGCGGGCTGGATCTTCCGATTGGTGAGCCCGGCGACCATCTCGGCCAGCGAGCTCAGCTTGAGGCCGTCCACGGTGATGGTGTCGCCCTCGTTGTGCACGGTCGCCTCGCCGACCGAGACCGGCCCCAGCGAGGCCTTGATCTTGCCCGGCCCGCCGTACGACAGGCTCAGCCGGGAGTTGCCGCCGCCGCCCGGCAGCGGGGCGCCGCCCAGCAGCTCGGAGGCCGGCGGCAGCAGCTGGGCGAGGTCCTGGTAGGAGATCACGCCGCTGCCGGTGCCGTCGTCCACGGTGGCGCTGTTCAGGTTGTCGGTCACCTCGACCCCGGAGAGCTTGGCCTTGAAGGAGTGCAGCGCCACCTGGTGGCCGTTGTTCTGGACCGTCAGGCCGTCCGAGGAGATCCGGACGTCGTCCAGCTTCTTCGAGATCACCTGGGTCAGGAACGGGAAGCCCTCGATCGTCACGTCCGGCCGCTGGCTCATCTGGCCGCTCTTCACCATCCGGTCGGCGGCCTCGTCCTCGGCCACCCCGACCGCGATCCGGTCGGCGCCCACCAGCAGCCCGGAGAGCACCGCCAGGGCGATCGTCGCCTTCAGCCATCCGCGCATCGTGTCCCCCGTCGTCGCCGGTCGCTGTCGTCGTCCGCTGTGGTCTGTCGCTGTGGTCTGTCGCTGTTCCTGGCGGCCGCCCTGACGCGGCCGCTCCCGCACGACCGTACGACGTCCCGCCCCGGAACGTGGTTCCGGGGCGGGAGATCGAAGTGGCGTACCCGGCTCAGCCGGCCAGCAGGTCGGTGGCGATCCAGATCAGCGGCGCGGACACCGCCAGCGGCAGCGCCACGCCTGCCGTCATGTGCACGAAGCGGGACGGGAAGTCGTACGCCGCGACCCGGCGGCCGACCAGCGCGCCCAACCCGGCGAGCGCCCCCAGGGCCAGCGGCGCGCCCACCAGGAAGCCCAGCAGCACCGCCGCGACCAGGCCCAGCACCGGGCCCAGCTGCTTCGGACCGGGCAGCGGCGCCGCCGCCAGCAGGGTGGCCAGCGCGACCGCGCCCACCCCGGCCGGCACCCACTCGGCCAGCAGCAGCGTGGTGCACAGCGCCGTCACCACGGTGGCCGAGCCCAGCACGGTCAGCGCGTAGAACCGCTCCTTCGGGTCCGACGGACGGAACGTCTGCAGCACCAGGACCAGCAGGAAGAACCCGCCCAGGGTGCCCACCACGGCCGCCACGCCGCCGTGGGAGTTCGCCAGCAGCACCGCCACGTCGGCGGTGAGCCCGGCCAGCGCGGCGAGCAGGATGCCCTGGCGGGCCGGCCACATGCCGTTCAGCCGGAACCAGCCGGCCGCCGTCAGCAGCTGCAGCAGCGCGACCACCAGGGCCAGCGCCACCTGGCCCAGCGCGGCACCGCCGGCCAGCAGCGCGGCCACGCCGGCCGTGATCAGGGCGGGCTGCAGGCCCGGGTCGATGATCGGCGAACCGGTCCGGCCGCGCGGGCCGGCGGCGGGCGGCGCGACCGGCACCGGCTGCGCCGGGACGGACCCGTACGGCGGGGCGGCAGCCGGGGCGACCGGGGCGTCCGGGCGCTTGAGCGTCATGGTCGGCGGGTCGAAGCCGAGCCCGGCGGCCGGCATCCCGGCAGCGGACGGCACGACGGGTGCGGCCTGCTGCGGGTCGGGCTGCGACGCCGGGGCAGCGTGCCGTGCCCGGGCGGGCTGCTGCGGCTGCACCGGCGGCGACTGCGTCGCGGGCTGCTGCATCGCGGGCTGCTGCACCGGCGGCTGCATCGGCTGCTGCATCGGGGGCTGGCCGAGGTGCCGCGGCGGGGCGACCGGCATCGCACCGGAGACCGTCACCGGCGGCAACAGCGTGGTGGCCGCCATGTCGTCCATCGGCGGGACGGGCGGGAGCAGGGTGGTCGCCGCCATGTCGTCCACCGGGGGCACCGGCGGCAGCAGGGCGGTGGCGGCCGCGTCGTCCATCGGCGGGACGGGCGGGAGCAGCGTGGTCGCCGCCTCGTCGCCCACCGGATAGCCGTACGAGTGCTGCTGCGGGTGCTGCTGCGGGTGCTGCTGCGGGTGCTGAGCCTGCCGCTGCGGATGCGGATAGGGCTGCTGCTTCCAGTCGCCGTAGCCGCCGCCGTGGTTCGGGGTGTTCATGTCCGTCACGCCGCTCAGCCTCCCGCGAACGGCGGGAGGACCTCGACCGTCCCGCCCTCGGTCAGGGCCACGGTCGCGTGGTCCCGGCCGCCCACCTGCGCGCCGTCGACCAGGTACGAGCAGTGCCCGAGCAACTGGACGAGCTTCGGCCGGTCGGCGTGCCGCTCCTTGGCCGCCGCCAGCGCCTCCGCCAGGCTCGCCGCCTCGTACGGCTCCTCGGCCAGCCCGGCCTCGGACTTCGCCGCCGCCCAGTAGCGGATCGTCCCGCGCACCCGGGCGCCGCTCGCGGGCTCGGTGGTCGCGCCCATCGGGCCACCCCTTCCGTTCGTCCTCGCCCGGCCCCGGTGACCCGGTCCGGCTCGCCACCGGAACGCCCGCCCGACCACCCGAACGATGGACCCGGGCAGCGCCGCCGATGTGCGTCCCATGATGGCGTGTCCGCCGGTGCGAGCGGCAATCGCCCTGGCCGGACGGGCCCGGAGCGGCGCTCGAAGCTGTGTCCAGGCTCACCCGGCGCACGCCCGGATTGGGCGAACCGCCGGATTCGCGCACTCCCGGTGCGGAAGGCGGTCGGCTATCCTCGTGCTCCAAGAGGGATCCGGGCAGAGTCGCCCCCGGGTCCTTTTGTGCTTTCAGGACGCCAGTACGGACGTTCGTGCGATTCGCCGGCCCACCCCCGGCGTGCCGCAGGAACCGCCCCGCCTCTCGCGGCACAAGGACGTGCCGGGTCGGCGGGGTGTCGCCACCCGGCGCCGGGCCGCCACCCGGGACCGGACCAGACCGGAGGGTTCGCGGGATGAACAGGGCAGAAACGGTGCGCCCGGGGTTGCGGGACCCCCGGCGCGCTGCGCGCTCCCCCGAAACCGCCCGGGCGTCCTCCCCCCTCCCCTCAGCACCTGCGCCCTCCGGCTGCGGCGGCAGCCATGACGCGACCGCGACGACCCGGAAAGGGGACCACCGGGTATGAGTTCTCTCCTCCTCCTCACCAACGCACTGCAGCCGTCCGCCGAAGTGCTGCCGGCCCTCGGCCTGCTGCTGCACAACGTCCGGGTGGCCCCCGCCGAGGGGTCGGCCCTGGTGGACACCCCCAGTGCGGACGTCATCCTGGTCGACGGGCGGCGCGATCTGCCGCAGATCCGCAGCCTGTGCCAGCTGCTGCGCTCCACCGGCATCGGCTGTCCGCTGATCCTGGTGGTCACCGAGGGCGGCCTGGCCGCCGTGACCGCCGAGTGGGGCATCGACGACGTCCTGCTGGACACCGCCGGCCCGGCCGAGGTCGAGGCCCGGCTGCGGCTCGCGCTCGGCCGGCTCCAGGTCGCCGTCGACGACAGCCCGATGGAGATCCGCAACGGCGACCTCTCGGTCGACGAGGCCACCTACTCCGCCAAGCTCAAGGGCCGGGCGCTCGACCTCACCTTCAAGGAGTTCGAGCTGCTCAAGTACCTCGCCCAGCACCCCGGCCGGGTCTTCACCCGGGCGCAGCTGCTGCAGGAGGTCTGGGGCTACGACTACTTCGGCGGCACCCGGACGGTGGACGTCCACGTCCGGCGGCTGCGCGCCAAGCTGGGCGTCGAGCACGAGCAGCTGATCGGCACCGTGCGCAACGTCGGCTACCGCTTCGTCGTCCCGGAGAAGCCCGAGAAGGGCGAGCGTCCCGAGCTCGCCCAGCGCCCCTCCGCGCCACTGGAGGCCTGACCCCGGAGCCGGGCGGGCCGTCCCCCGCCCGGCTCGTCCGGATTGCGCCCGGTGTGCCCCGGGGCGGACCCAGATCCCACTGCCGCCCCGAGGGCCACACGCGTAGACTCCCCTCGTGGCCAAGGTGACGCGCGACGATGTAGCCCGACTGGCTGGGACCTCGACCGCGGTCGTCAGCTACGTGATCAACAACGGGCCGCGCCCGGTCGCGCCCGCGACCCGGGAGAAGGTCCTCGCGGCGATCGAGCAGCTCGGCTACCGGCCGAACAGCGTCGCCCAGGCGATGGCCTCCCGCCGGACCAACCTGATCGGCATGGTCGTCCCGGACGCCCGCCAGCCCTTCTTCGCCGAGATGGCGCACGCCGTGGAACGGGCAGCCTCCGAGCGCGGCAAGCTCGTGCTGATCGGCAACTCCGACTACGTGGACGACCGCGAGGTCCACTACGTCCGCGCCTTCCTCGGCATGCGGGTCTCCGGCCTGATCCTGGTCAGCCAGGGCCCCTCGCAGCGCGCCGCCGAGGAGTTCGCCGCGATGGAGGGGGCGAAGGTGGTGCTGCTGCACCGCCGGCCCGAGGCGATCGACGACGTCGCGGTGGTCACCGACGACGTGGGCGGCGCCGAGGCCGTCGTCCGCCACCTGCTGGAGGTGCACGGGCACCCGTACGTCGCCTGCTTCGGCGGCCCGGTCGAGTCCCCGGCCCCCGGCGACCCGGTCATCGACCACGTCGAGGGCTGGCAGCGTGCCATGGACGCGCACGGCATCCCCACCGAGCCGCACCTGATCGACGCGCCCTTCCACCGCTACGGCGCCTACGACGTCGCGCTCGGCCTGCTGAGCTCGCCGGACCGGCCCCGGGCGATCTTCTGCTCCACCGACGACCAGGCCATCGGCGTGCTGCGGGCCGCCCGCGAGGTCGGCCTGCGCGTCCCGGAGGACCTCGCGGTGGCCGGCTTCGACGACGTGCCCGAGGCCGCGCTCGCCGACCCGCCGCTGACCACCGTCGCCTCCGACCGCGACGCGATGGCCCGGGCCGCCGTGGACCTGGTGCTGGACGACTCGCTGATGGTCCCCGGCTCGGACACCGAGCGGGTCCGCAAGTTCCCGTCCCGCCTGGTCATCCGCCGTTCCTGCGGCTGCGACGGAGCGGCGCCCGGCCGGGCCTCGACGGAATAGCCGATTCCGCTCCGGAGGCAGCCTGACCAGGCTTTATGAGAACCGAACGGGCTTCTCGGAGCCTTCTGAGCCGCTTCTCATCCGGTCCTCATCCGCCAGGCGGACCTTGGTCGGCATGAGCGAACAGCAGCAGCACGACCCCGGCGAGCGCCACGACCCGTACCAGCCCCGCGTGATCGAGGGCACCGTGCTCGGCAGCGGTACCGAAAGCACCGGAAGCACCGACCCCCGCGCCGGGTACTCCTACCACGAGGACCACTCCGGCGGCAGCTTCGACGGACCGCCCCCTCCCCCGCCGATCCCGCCCGAGCCGCCCACCGTCCTCGGCCACCCCTCGGACCCCGGGGGCCCCGGCCACGGCAGCCGGGCCAGGCGCGGCCTGCTGCGCGGACGGCTCGCCCTGGTGACCGCCGTCGCCGCGATCGCCGCCGTCATCGGCGGGGTCACCGGCGGGGTCGTCGCCGCCGACCGGCAGTCCTCCGGCAACCACGTCGGCGCCATCGCCAGCCCGGTCTCCGCCCGCTCCGACGGCAGCGCCGACGTGCCGGCCATCGCCGCCGCCGTGTCGCCCAGCGTCGTCCAGATCACCGTCAAGAACGGCAACGGCACCGCCACCGGCACCGGCGTCGTCCTGAACACCGGCGGCCAGATCCTCACCAACTTCCACGTGATCGACACCGCGGCCAGCGGCGGCCGGATCACCGTCACCTTCAAGGACGGCTCCACCGCGCCCGCCACCGTCACCGGCACCGACAAGAACCTCGACGCCGCCGTGATCACCGCGACCGGCGGCAAGAACCCCACCCCTGCCGTCCTCGGCGACTCCTCCGCCGTGGCCGTCGGCGACCCCGTCGTGGCCATCGGCAACCCCGACGGCCTCACCGGCACCGTCACCTCCGGCATCATCAGCGCCGAGAACCGCGACGTCACCGTCCAGCTCGACGAGGGCAGCACCGGCAACAACGGCGGCTTCGGCTTCCCCAACCTGCCCGGCCTGCGCGGCAGCATCCCGCAGCAGCAGAGCGGCGGCGACACCACCACCTACAAGGCCTTCCAGACCGACGCCGCCCTCAACCCCGGCAACTCCGGCGGCCCGCTGATCAACGCCAACGGCCAGGTCATCGCCATCAACTCGGCCATGTACGCCCCCAACGGCACCAACTCCACCGCCGGCGGCGGCACCAGCACGGCCGGCAGCGTCGGCCTCGGCTTCGCCATCCCGATCAACGACATCAAGCAGGTCCTGCCGAAACTCGAAGCCGGCCGCAACCTGTGAGTCACAGCCTGTGAGCCACAATCCGTAAGAGCCGGTAAGAGTCCGCGAGGCGGACAATTGCTCCCAGCAGGCCCTCCACCCGACGAGAAAGGGCACCAGCCCATGACCCCGTCCGCCGACGACCGCACCCCCACCGAGGCCGGCCACCCCTCCGCCCGGCTCCTCGTGGTCGACGACGAACCCGCCCTCCGGGACGCCCTGGAGAGCAGTCTCGCCTTCGAGGGCTACGAGGTCGCCACCGCCACCGACGGCTACGAGGCACTGGAGTCCGTCGAACGCGACAAGCCCGACCTCGTCCTGCTGGACATCATGATGCCCCGGATGGACGGCCTCACCGCCGTCCGCCGGATGCGCTCCCGCGGCGACACCGTCCCGGTGCTGATGCTCACCGCCCGTGACGCCGTCGGCGACCGCGTCACCGGCCTCGACGTCGGCGCCGACGACTACCTCGCCAAGCCCTTCGAACTCGACGAACTGCTCGCCCGCGTCCGCGCCCTGCTGCGCCGCAACGCCCTCGCCGCCGAGGCCGCCGCCCGCGCCGCCGCCGAGGACGAGAGCGAGGTGCTCGCCTTCGCCGACCTGCGGATGAACACCGCCACCCGCGAGGTCACCCGCGCCGGCAAGCCGGTCGAACTCACCCGCACCGAGTTCATGCTGCTGGAGATGTTCCTCTCCCACCCCCGCCAGGTCCTCACCCGCGAGCAGATCCTCAAGGCGGTCTGGGGCTTCGACTTCGAGCCCTCCTCCAACTCCCTGGACGTGTACGTGATGTACCTGCGCCGCAAGACCGAGCAGGGCGGCATGCCGCGCCTCATCCAGACCGTACGAGGCGTCGGCTACGCCCTGCGCCCGGCCGCCGGCACGAGCGCGTGAGCACGGTTCCGCCTCCACCCCTGGCTCCGCCCCGCGCGCCCGGCCGCCGCAAGCGCGTCGTCCACTGGCTCCGCTCCCGCTCGCTGCGCGGCCGCCTCACCTTCCTGAGCGCGGCCGCGGTGGCGGTCGCCATCGCCATGTCGGCGCTGGCGTGCTGGTTCATCGTGGAGAAGCAGCTGTACGACCAGGTCCGGACGGACCTGCTCAACGCTCCACAGCCCCGGGTCCCCGCTACGGTGTACTGCGCCTCCTCGCCTGCGGCAGCTCTGACGCCTCAGGGCTCCTCCCCGACCGAGAGCAACGGTCCCGTACTCAGGGATGTCCAGTTCGTTCTGGCGAACACCGGCCAGGTCTGCTTCCCGGAGCGCGCGGGCCGAGCCATCACACTCAAGCCGAGCGACGATGCGGCATACCACCTCAAGCCCGGCCAGTCGATCATCCGTGACGGCACGTACACCAACGGCGATCCCGCCGTCGTCCGCATCTCCACGTTCCCGAACCACTCCATCGGCCCTGTGCTGGTGATGGTCGCCACCCCCACCCAGTCCGTCGAGGACTCCCTCCAGGGCCTCGCCATCCTCCTCGGCGCCGTCTCCCTCGGCGGCATCCTCCTGGCCGCCGTCGCCGGACGCCTGGTGGCCCACTCCTCGCTCAAGCCCGTCGACCGGCTCACCGACGCCGTCGAGCACATCGCCCGCACCGAGGAGGTCGGCACCACCATCCCGGTGCACGGGGACGACGAGATCGCCCGCCTGTCCACCTCCTTCAACTCCATGAGCACCGCCCTCGCCAACTCCCGCGAGCGCCAGACCCGGCTGATCGCCGACGCGGGCCACGAGCTCCGGACGCCGCTCACCTCCCTGCGCACCAACGTCGACCTGCTGATCCGCAGCAACGACACCGGCCGCCCGCTGCCCCCGGCGACCAAGACCAAGCTGCTCGGCAACATGAAGGCGCAGATGCAGGAACTCACCGTCCTGATCGGCGACCTGCTCCAGCTCTCCCGCCCCGACACCCCGAAGGCCGGCCCCAGCCTCACCGTGGTCGCCCTGCACGAGATCGTCGGCCGGGCCGTCGAGCGGGCGAAACTCCGTGGCCCCGGGCTGGCCTTCGAGACGACCACCGAGCCCTGGTTCGTGCACGGCGACGCGGCCGGTCTGGAGCGGGCCGTGATCAACCTGCTGGACAACGCGGTCAAGTACAGCCCGCCCGGCGGGACCATCGAAGTGCGGCTGCAGCAGGGCGTGTTGACCGTCCGCGACCACGGCCCCGGCATCCCGCCGGACGAGCTCCAGTACGTCTTCGACCGGTTCTGGCGCTCCCCCTCCTCGCGCCAACTGCCCGGCTCCGGCCTGGGGTTGTCGATCGTCGCGCAGAGCGTGCGGGAGGCGGGCGGGGAGGTCACCCTCGGCCCGGCCGAGGACGGCGGACCGGGCGCGCTGGCCACCGTACGGCTGCCCGGCGGCCCCACCCCGGAGTGACGAAGGACGGGCGGGGCGCCCCGACAGCGCCCCGCCCGTCCTCATGTCCGGCTCACGGTCAGTCGATGTCACTGCCCGGGCCGAGGACCTTGATCCGGTCCTGCGCCGGCGGCTTCAGCGGCGAGGCCGCCGAGCTGTGGGCCGCCAGGTAGGCCGTGAAGACGTCCAGGTCGGAGACGCCGACGAGCTTGTCGGTGCCGGCCGCGAAGGCCGGGAAGCCGTCGCCGCCGCCGGCCAGGAACTCGTTGGCCGCGACCCGGTACTTGCCGGCCGGGTCGACCGGCGCGCCGTTCAGGCGGATCGAGTCGACGAGGACCCGGTCCGCGCCGGTCTTGCGCATGTCCAGGGTGTAGTGCAGGTTCGAGGACGCCTGGAGCACCTTCGGCGCGGCGTCGTTGAGGCCGCTGACCTGCTGCTGGAGCAGCTGGATCAGCTGGGCGCCGGTCAGCGTCTTGACCTGCATCATGTTGGTGAACGGCTGGACGGTGAACGCCTCGCCATAGGTCACCACGCCGTCGCCCTCACTCCCCGAGGCCTTGTAGACCAGGTCGGAGCGGATGCCGCCGGGGTTCATGAAGGCGACCTGGGCCCCGCCCTTGGGGCCCGGGGCGAGCCCCTCCAGCTGCGCGTCGGCGATCACGTCGCCGAGCGGCTTCTCCAGGTCGCCGCTGCCGCGGCCGTTGATGTCCGAGGTGATGTAGCCGATCGGCCGGTTGGCGATCGGGGCGGCAAGCTTGGCGTAGTGGTCGATCAGCGCCGTCATGTCCGGGGCCTTCTCGACCGTGCGGCGCACCACGTGGTTCTCGGCCTTGACCGAGGGGCGCACGATCTCGCCGGTGGTCTTGTCCAGCTTCATGTCGATCTCGGTGAACAGCCGGCCGAAGGAGGCGGCACTGGTCACCGAGCGCGGCACGCCGTTGGGGTCGGGGATGGTGCAGGCGTACGAGTTGTGGGTGTGGCCGGTGATGATGGCGCCGACCGACGGGTCGATCTTCTTGGCGATGTCGACGATCGGGCCGGAAACGCCCTGGCCGGCCGGGCCGCAGCCGTAGTTGTAGACGCTGCTGGCCGGGTAGCCGCCCTCGTGGATCAGCGCGACGATCGAGTTGACGCCCTTGGACTTCAGCTCCGCGGCGTACTTGTTGATCGTGGTGACCTCGTTGGCGAACTTCAGACCCTTGACGCCCTCGGCGGTCACGATGTTCGGCGTGCCCTCCAGGGTGACGCCGATGAAGCCGATCTTCACGCCCTGCGACTTGGTCACCCAGTACGGGGGCAGCAGCGGCTTGCCGGTCTGCTCGTCGGTGACGTTGGCCGACAGGTAGTTGAAGTTGGCGCCCTTGAAGGTGCGGCCGGGCTCGTAGCAGCCGTCCGTCGGGTGGCAGCCGCCCTCCTGCTTGCGCAGCAGCTCCGCAGCGCCCTGGTCGAACTCGTGGTTGCCCACGGAGGTGACGTCCAGGCCGAGCTTGTCCATCGCCTCGATGGTCGGCTCGTCGTGGAACAGCGCCGAGGTGAGCGGGCTGGCCCCGACGATGTCGCCGGCCGCGACGGTGATCGAGTCGTCGGCCGGGATCCGGGCCTGGCGCAGTTCGGTGGCCAGATACTCGATGCCGCCGGCCGGGGTCGAGACGACCTGGCCGGTGGCCGGGTCGACCTCCTTGATCGTGCCGGAGGACCCGGCCGGGGGCTCCAGGTTGCCGTGGAAGTCGTTGATCGCCAGCAGCTGGAGGTTGACGGTCTTGTGACGCTTGGCATTGGCGTCGGCGGCCTGGGCGGCCGTCGGCACGGCCACCGTGCCGAACAGACCTGCGGCGGCGACAACGGCGAGCGCCGTCCGTCGTGATCTGACGGTGAGCATGAGGGGTCCCCTGCACCTTGGAGGAGCGCCGGCGGCGGACAGCACCGGCGTTCGGGCATGTGTTGTGCGTGTGCAGCCTAGAGTCAACGCGCGTAGCTGTCAGGACGTCTGACGTAACAAGACGATTACCTGCTGACGAACCGTCGCCGTCCCCGTGGTGCGCGGACTACGGAGAAGCCGCCCCCGGCCCCCCGGCCGGGGCGCCGCTCACACCCCCGGCTCGGCCGCCAACTGCCGCTCGGCCCGCACCCGTTCGGCCACCGCGTCCTCGGTCATCGCGCGGTCGGTGTACACCAGCGGCCGCTCGGTCTCGGTGATGATGTGCTTGACCACCTGGACGTTGCCGTTGACGTCCCAGACCGCGATGCCGGGCGAGAGGGTCGGGATGATCTCCACCGCCCAGCGCGGCAGACCCAGCACCCGGCCGGTGGCCCGCGCCTCCTCGGCCTTCTGCATGTAGATCGTCCGGGTGGAGGCCATCTTCAGGATCGCCGAGGCCTCCTTGGCCGCGGCGCCGTCCACCACGTCCGACAGGTGGTGGACCACCGCGACGAAGGACAGGCCGAGCCGGCGGCCGAACTTCAGCAGCCGCTGGAACAGCTGGGCCACGAACGGGCTGTTGATGATGTGCCAGGCCTCCTCGACCAGGAAGATGCGCTTCTTCCGGTCCGGCCGGATCCACGTGTGCTCCAGCCACACCCCGACGATCGCCATCAGGATCGGCATCGCGATCGAGTTGCGGTCGATGTGCGAGAGGTCGAAGACGATCAGCGGCGCGTCCAGGTCGATGCCCTCGGTGGTCGACCCGTCGAACATGCCGCGCAGGTCACCGTCGACCAGCCGGTCCAGCACCAGCGCCACGTCCAGGCCCCAGGACTGCACCTCGTCCACCGCCACGCCCAGCGACTCCACCGACGACAGGTCGGGGTTGCGCAGGGTGTCGATGATGTCGTCCAGCACCGGCTGACGATCCTTCACCGAGGCCACCACATGGGCGTGCGCGGCCTTCAGCGCGAACCCGGCCCGCTCCTCCAGACCGCGCCCCATCGCCACCTCGACGATGGTGCGCAGCAACGACAGCTGGCCGGTCTGGGTGATCGCCGGGTCCAGCGGATTGAGTTTCACCCCGCCGTCCCGGGCCGCCATCGGGTCCAGCCGGATCGACTTTATGCCCAGCGCGTTGGCGATCAGGTTCCACTCGCCGACGCCGTCCTCGCCCTGCGCGTCGAGCACCACGATCTGCCGGTCGCGGAACCTCAACTGCCGCAGCACGTAGGTCTTCTCCAGCGCCGACTTGCCGTTGCCGGACTCGCCCAGCACCAGCCAGTGCGGGGCCGGAAGCTGCTGCCCGTACAGCTGGAAGGGGTCGTACACGTACCCCTTGCCGCTGTACACCTCGCGCCCGATGATCACGCCCGAGTCGCCCAACCCCGGCGCGGCGGTGGGCAGGTAGACCGCCTGCGCCTGGCCGGTGGAGGTGCGCACCGGCAGCCGGGTGGTCTCCACCTTGCCGAACATCAGGCTGGTGAACGCGTCGGTGAGGTTGCCGATCGCCATGGGCGGCCTCCTGGTGCCAGCGGTAGGGGTGGACGGTCGCGGTACGGGTGGGGACGGGCGCCGCGGTCAGCGGCGGATGCCGGTGGCGAACGGCAGGGTGTTGACGAAGGCCCGGTGGTGCTCGCGGTCGCACCACTCCAGCTTGAGGTAGCTCTTGCCGGCCGAGGCCCGGATGGTCCGCTTGTCGCGGGCCAGCGCCTCGGGGTTGCGCGAGGAGACCGTGATGTAGCCGACCAGGTTCACCCCGGCCGCGCCGGAGGCCAGGTCGTCACCGCGCTGGTCCACCCGGCCTGTGTGGGCCAGGTCACGCGGGTCGACCGTGCGGTTCATCTTGGCCGCGCGGCTGGCCTCCGCCTCGTCGTTGGTCTTCTCGGTCAGCATCCGCTCGATAGCGACGTCGGTGGGCTCCAGGTCCATCGTCACCGCGACCGTGCGGATCACGTCCGGGGTGTGCACCAGCAGCGGCGCCAGGAAGTTGACGCCCACCGGAGTGAGCGGCCACTCCTTGATCCACGCGGTGGCGTGGCACCACGGCTCCCGGGTCGCCGACTCGCGGGTCTTCGCACTCAGGTACTGCGGGTGGGTCGCGTCCAGCTCGGCTGGCCAGGCGTTGCGCCGGGACATCGCCTGGATGTGGTCGATCGGGTGGTCCGGGTCGTACATCGAGTGCAGCAGCGAGGAGAGCCGGGCCTGCCCCAGCGGCTGGCGCACCCGGATGTCGGCCTCGGCCAGCCGGGCGCAGATGTCGGTCAGCTCGCGGGCCATCACGGCCGCCAGCCCGTCGTCGTCCCGGGACGGGCCGCCGGCGGCACGCTTCTCATAGGCACTGCGCCCCATCGCGTGCGCCTCGGCGGCCAGGTCGCGGGTGTAGTGCATGCAGGCCACCAGGTACGCCCGGTGCTGCTCCGAGGAGGTCGACACCATCGACTGCAGCTGGTCGTACGACTCCTTCAGCCAGCGCGGGGCGTCGTGGTCGCCGCGCCGCTCCACGTCCTTGGCGTGCGCGTCCGGGTCGGCCGGCAGGGTACGGGCCAGGATCTGCAGCCGGGTCACGAAGCCGTCCCCGTTGGCGACGTGCTTCAGCAGCGTGCCGAAGCGGTCGACCAGCGCCTCCTGGTCCTCCGAGTCGCGCAGGCCCACGCCCGGGCCCTCGATCTCGATCGCGGCCGTCACCGTCCGCCGCTCCAGGTGCATCAGCACCCCGACCTCGTCCGGCCCGAACGGCGCGGTCAGCCAGCGCAGCCGCCCCACCCCGGGCGGCGGACCGATCTCCACCTCGCGGCCGTCCATCCGGGTGCCCGCGTCCATCGCGTCCGACCGCCACAGCCCGCGCCCGCTGCGGGTCGTCCGACGGTAGGTGCGGTTGATCTCCACCCACCTGTAGAACGTCCGCTTGCGGTACGGCACGTAGACCGCCGCGATGGCCAGCAGGGGCAGGCCGATCAGACCGGCGATCCGCAGCGGCAGGATCGGCATCAAGAGGCCCCAGAGCATCCCGAGGAACGCCCCGAAGATGATCAGTATGATCTCGCCGGACTCCCGGTTCCGGCCGATCACCGCATTCGGGCGGGCCTTGCCGATCAGGTAGGTGCGGCGCTGGTGCACGTACGGCTGGGCGTACTGGGCACCGTACTGGCCGAGTGGTTCGCTGCTCACTTACCCGTCACCCTCCCTTCGCTGGATTGCTGTCGCGGATCGGAACCGGGGCCTGCGGCGGCCCGGCCTGCGGCGGTGGGGCCGGCGTCCGGCCGGCGTGCGCGGCGATGCCCGGCGCGACCGAACCGCCGCCCGCACCCCCGCCACCCGAGCCGGCCGCCTGTGGACCGCGGTCGCCGTGGGTGGTGATGCCCTGCTTCATCAGGTTCGCGGTGCCGTTGATCATCGCCGAGCCGGCCTGCACCGCGCTGGCCCGGGCCCGACGCATGTTCAGCATCTCGTCACCGAAGGACGGGACGAAGCGGTACACCGCGGCGCTCGCGAAGATCGACAGGAACAGGATCGCCAACCCGGACAGCACCCGGGAGAAGTCGTCGTTGGCCCCGGCGCCGGTCGCCACCGCGCCCGCCAGGCCCAGGATGATCACGATGATCGGCTTCGCCAGGTCCACCGCCAGCATCATCCCCGCCCACCGGCGCACGTGCTTCCACAACTGCCGGTCCACCAGCCCCGCGTACACCGCCGTCCCCAGCAGCGCGCCCACGTAGAGCATCGCCGCCCGGATCACCAGCTCGATCCAGAGCACCGCCGCCGCCAGCACCGCGACCAGCGACACCATGACCAGGATCAGCGGGCCGCCGCCGACGTCCCCCTTCTCCAGGGTGTCGGCGAACCCGCCCAGGTACGTCCCGGTGTCCGACTTCGTCCCGACCGCGATCGCCTTGGTCAGCCCGTCCGTCACGCTCACCACGGTGAACAGGATCAGCGGCGTGAACGCGGAGGCCACCACGGTCAGCCACAGGAAGCCGATCGCCTCCGAGATCGCCGTCGTCAGCGGCGCCCCCCGCACCGCCCGCTTGGTCACCGCCAGCAGCCACAGCACCAGCGTGATCACCGTCGACACCGCGAACACCACGGCGTACTGCTGCAGGAACGACGCATTGGTGAAGTCCACCTGCGTCGTCCCGTCGATCGCCCCCGACAGCTTCCGCACCACCCAGGCCGCCGCCTGGGCGCAGCCCTTGGCGAGCGAGCCGAGCGGATCGGTCACGTTGTTGACGGTGCCGCTCCCGGGGATGACGACCGCTCCGTTGGGAGCGCATCCGGCATCGCTGCCCGGGATCGGAAGATCGACTTTCTGGCAGGTGGGCGTGGCGGTCGGCGACGGCTCGGCGAACACCCGCTGGGCCGCCAGCATCGCCGCCACCTGGATCGTGGCCAACAAACCGGCCACCGCGCCCGCGCGGCGTGCGGTGGAACGGCGTGTGGTCTGGTCAACGGGCATAGCGGAACCCCCCGAACTGCTGGACGGCGCCGGTGATCTCCTCGGCGGTGGCGGCCTGCTGGTCTCCGGGCATCGGCGCGGGGCCCTGCCTGCTGGCGAAATCGGTGAGCTTCCAGTCGCTGCCCGCCCAGTGGAGCGAGAGCGTGAGGGTGAACCAGTTCGCGGTCACCGGCTGGGCGGAGTGTTCGCCGGCCAGGCCGGTGAGGCCGGTGCACCACACCTCGACCTTGGCGTCCGCGTCGTTGTAGCCCGTCGACTTGGTGCCGACCGGGACGGTGCGGCTGACGAACGTGAGGCCCTTGGGGGCCCGGCCCTGGGCGTCGAGGCCGTAGCGGGCCGCCGTCTCCGGCGAGAAGCCCTGGTCCAGCCGGCTCTGCAGCGCGCCCACCGCTCCCGGGTCGGCGATCGTGGCGATGATGCCGTGGCGGCTGTCGGCGCGGAACATGTCCGCGGAGCCGACCGCCACCGCGTAGTTGGTGGCGGCGGACTGGGCGCCCTGTTCGGTGTGCGGGAAGCCGGAGGCGATGCCGTTGACGGTGGTGCCGACGGGCTGGTCGCCGCTGGGGGCCGGGCCGGCGCCGGCGGGGGCGCTGGGGGCGGCGCGGTCGGCGGAGCCGCCGCTGCTGCTGCCGGGGTCGGACTTGCCACGGTTGGCGATGGAGATGGCCACCACGAGCAGGGTGACGACCACGAGGACGGTCAGCAGGGCGCGCAGCGGGCGTGACTGACCGAGGGTCGGCGGGGAGGAGGGCTGTTCGCCGACCGGCAGCCGCGTACGGGTGTGCGGCTGGTCGTCGGACAACGGCACGGCGGCCCTCCTGGTGCGGGGAGCCGGGGCGGCTCCGGGGGCCCTCCGTCCGGGAGCGGGCGCGGACGGCGGGTGGGAACGGGGGTGGACTCCTGGGCGGGTCGGCCACTGGGGAGGTGCGGGTGGGAACCTGTCCTCAGGCGGGCCGGGTCACTGCAGTCTGATCGTCAGACCGCCATGCCGTAGACAATGGTGAACAGAGTGCCGAGTGATCCAATGATGAACACGCCGGTCAGCCCGGCAATGATCAGCCCCTTGCCCTGTTCGGCGCCGAAGCTGTCACGCATCGCCGTCGCACCGATCCGCTGTTTGGCGGCACCCCAGACCGCGATGCCGAGGCAGACGAGGATGGCGACGGCCATGATGACCTCGACCATCACCCGGGCCTCCGACCCGAGGCTCGCGAACGGCCCCCAGTCCGGGGCGATTCCGCCGATGATGGTGTCGATACTCGGCTTCTTGGGTGGGTCCTCGGCCAGGTGGCCGACCGCATAGGTGTGCACGCTGCTCAGGTTCATTTCCATCTCACCGCCCGATCAGGCAAATTCAAGGGCCCTGACCCCGCCCGCGCGAAGGGTCGGTGCCTATTCTTGGCCAGATCTGATGTCGACTTGGCTACTTCTCGCGGATTGGTCGTGAGGCACCGGACACGTACGCGAGGATGTCCACCGTACGAAGGATAGCGCTCACTCTTTGTATCTCTGATGATTGCGGTGAGCAACGCCTTCCGGGACACTTCGACTGACGATTCGTCGGGATGGTGCTGATGGTACTCCGGAAGGCCGGTACGGCCGCCGCCGCTGCGGGAGTTGTCGCGTTCGGGTTCATCGGTCTGGTGACGATGGGAACCTATGCGGCGAGTGGGACGCCGCAGCAGTCGGCGAATCGTTCCGTCCTCTCTCCGGGAACCGTTCCGACCGCCTACCAGGACGCGATCCAGAAGTGGGGATCGTTCTGCCCGGAGATCTCCCCGCCGATGCTCGCGGCGCAGCTGTACCAGGAAAGCGGTTTCGACCCCAAGGCACAATCCGGCGTCGGGGCGCAGGGAATGGCGCAGTTCATGCCGGACACCTGGCCGGTGTACGCCACGGACGGTGACGGAGACGGCAAGAAGGACGTCTGGAACCCGTACGACGCGATCGCCACGGCGGCGGTCTACGACTGCGCGCTCGCCAAGGACGTCGCCGGTGTACCGGGCGACCCGCAGGCCAACATGCTGGCCGCCTACAACGCTGGCCCGTACGCGGTGACGAAGAACAGGGGCATTCCGCCGTACAAGGAGACCCAGGGCTACGTGCGGAACATCCAGGCGATGGCCCGCAGTTTCACCGCGCCGACCGCGCCGGTGGAGGTGTCCGCGCAGTCGGCGGCCGCGATCTACTTCGCGCAGACCAAGCTCGGTACGCCGTACATGTGGGGCGGTGAGGGACTGCCCTCGCAGAACGGGCAGTTCGACTGCTCCGGGCTCACCCAGGCCGCGTACGCCAGCGTGGGCATCACCCTGCCCCGGGTGGCCAACGACCAGTGGTACGCCGGTCCGCACCCGTCGCGCGATCAGCTGCGGCCGGGGGACCTGGTGTTCTTCGCTACGGACCTGGGCGATCCGCGCAGCATCCACCACGTCGGGATCTACGTCGGCGGCGGCTACATGATCAACGCGCCGCACACCAATGCGGTGATCCGCTACGACAAGATCGACACCAGGGAGTACATCGGCGCGACTCGGGTCACCTCGGACGGCGCCCAGGCGCTGCCGACCCGCAACAACAGCGGCGCGGTCAACGCCCCGAGCCGCCCCGGCACGACGGCCCCGTCGGCGCCCGCCGCCGCCCCGGCCGTCGCCGCCCCGCCCGCGCCGGCCGGTCCGGGCCGACCCGTCGGGGGCGGGTGAGCCGACCGTCGATCTGTGTGTGCCCTGTGGACGCTGAGTCAAGTTTCCATAACCGCGCGTTTCCGTGGAACGCTGTGCCCCGGCGATGACGTTGGATCCGGTGGCCCCTCGTCAGCTTTCCGCGCCGGGCGGGCCCCGGCCGGAACGATCAGCTGCTGCGGACCAGAAGGAGGTGCGGCGTGTCGACGCCGCTTGCCGACACGACCAACCCCGACCTCGGCCTGCTCTACGCCGTCAACGGCCTGGCCAGGCGCTCTCCGCAGTGGCTGGACCACCTGGTCTCCTGGGTGGGCGAGTACGGCATCCTGATCGGCCTCGCCATGCTCGGGCTGGTGGCCTGGCTGCAGGCCAGGCGCCGGGTGGACGCGCCGGTGGCGATCGCGGGCCTGCTCTGGGTGCCGCTCTCGGTGGCCGTCGCCGAGCTCGCCAACCTGCCGATCGCCGCGATCGTGAACCGGCCGCGGCCCTTCGTCGACCATCCCGGGCTGCTGGTGCTGGTGGACGGCAAGGCCGGCACCCACTCCTTCGTCAGCGACCACTCGACCATGACGATGGCCGTCGCGGTGGCGCTGTTCCTGGTGAACCGGAAGCTGGGCTGGATCGCCGGGGGCCTGGCCCTGCTGCAGGGCTTCTGCCGGATGTTCATGGGCGTCCACTACCCGACCGACGTGATCGGCGGCTTCGCGCTCGCCGTGGCCGTGGTGCTTCTGCTGGCGCCGATCGCGATGGCGCTGCTGGTCCCGTTCTGCCACGCGCTGAGCCGTACGGCCGTCGCCCCGCTAATCCGGGCGCCGGAGCGCGGCGGCTCGACCCGCGGCGCGGCCCCGCGCGGCCGTCGGCGCGGTCGCGGGGCGGTGCGTGCCGAGGAGCAGCCGCCGGAGTCGGACCTCGCGGCCTGAGCGTCCGACAGGGGCCGCGGGAGCCTGCCAGGGCCCGCCGGAACCCACCGGAGCCCGTCGCGGGGAAGCGGCCCGGTCCGGTCTAGTCCGGCTCGCCGCCGTCGTACTCGGCGAGGTGTCCGGCCCCCTCCCGGCGGGCCAGGTCGCGCGAGCGGCGGGCCGCGGAGTACCAGCCGCAGCTGCAGGTCGCGAAGGCGAAGGAGCCGCGTTCGCTGACCGCGACCCGGTGCTCGGGCATCCGGGTGGTGCCGGGGGACGCCGGCAGCTCACTGTGCACGTGGTTCACCGTAACGCGCCGGGCAGCCGCGCGCGACGCGCGGGCTCCGCCGGCCCCCGTAACCCTTCGCGGCTCAACTCGTTTGCCCGGAAAGAGCTCTGCCCACCCGGTGGTGTCCCGGCAGGGCAGTCGGGCCCGAGGGGGTTGTCGCGAGGATGAAGATGACCGACCAGCAGCGAACCGGGCGGCCAGCGCGCCGTCCTGCGCCGTACCTGCGCTCGGCGGCCGGGGCCGCCCTGCTCGCCGCCGTCCTGGCCGCGGGGGCCGCCGGGTGCTCGGGCCACTCCGGCGGCGGCTCCTCGGACCAGGGGGCGAGCGTCCCCGACCAGCTGGCCGCCGACCCGCTGACGGCGGTGCGCAACGCCGCCGACATCACCGGACGCACCGGTTCCGCGCACACCGCCACCGAGCTGCTCACCGAGTCCGTGGACAAGAAGGCCTCCTTCAGCGGGAGCGGCGGCTACGACTACGTGAAGCGGATCGGCCGGCTGGAGGTCCAGGTGCCCCCGGGCGCGGCGACCACCGGGAAGATCGTCGAGGTGGTCCTGCCGGGCACCGTCTACCTGCAGAACAGCGGCGCCAAGGTGCCCGCGGGCAAGTGGGTCAAGCTGGACGTGCGTCAGCTGCCGGACGGCAACCTGGTCAGCAGCGGCGCCACCGACCCGGCCTCGGCGGCGGGTGCGCTGCGCGGAGTGCAGAAGGCGGACCTGGTCGGCACCGAGAGCGTCGACGGGGCCTCGCTGCACCACTACCGGGGCACCCTGGACCTGGCGAAGGCGGCCGACGCGACGGGCGGCCGGGGCGGCGACGGCCTGCGGATGGGCGGGCAGACCTTCACCGTCAAGGAGGTCCCGTACGACGCCTGGCTGGACGACCAGGGCCGGCTGCACAAGGTGGTCGAGGTGTTCACCTTCGCCGGGGTGGCCGGCTCGAAGGAGGCCAAGGACCAGGTGAAGGTGACCTCGACGACCTCGCTGTCGGACTTCGGCAAGCCGATCGAGGCGGCCGAGCCGCCGGCCTCGGACATCTACCAGATGAAGCCCTCGGAGAGCCCGAAGTAGGGCGTGTCCGACACGCCCTGGGTCCCCGCCGGGGCAGTGCTCCGGCTGCGGGGCGAGACGGGGCGCCGCCGGAGCGGGTGGCCGTCCGGGGAGCGACGGCCACCCGTTTCGGCGGCGCCGAGATGGCCCGTCCGTGCCATGTGGACGGGCCCCGGAGTGCCTAGGCTGGACGTCGGGTGGCTGCCGCCCGGGCTGGCGAGGCACTGAAGGGGTGGTGCAGGTGGTGTCGTCCACGGGCGGCCGCAGCGGTGGCCACGACGACGCGGCCCTCGACGAGATCGAGCTGGCCGGCGAGCTGATGATCGCCGCGACGGCCAGCAGCGGTGACCGGCTGCCGACCGAGCGGATCGACGAGGTGCTGCTGGACCGGGTGGACCCGGGCCAGGGCCAGCGGGAGGGAAGCCAGCGGGAGGGCGACTAGCGGACGGCCGGGGGCCGGCGGCTCAGCTGCGCAGCAGTCGGCCGATCGCGGCCGAGGCCTCCGCGACCTTGGCGTCCAGCTCGACGCCGCCCTGCTCGGCGGCCGCGGCGACGCAGTGCCGCAGGTGCTCCTCCAGCAGCGAGAGCGCGAAGGACTGCAGGGCCTTGGTGCTGGCCGAGACCTGGGTGAGCACGTCGATGCAGTAGACGTCCTCGTCGACCATGCGCTGGAGGCCGCGGATCTGCCCCTCGATCCGGCGCAGCCGCTTGAGGTGGGCGTCCTTCTGCGCGCTGTAGCCGTGCGGGCCGTGCCCGCCGTGATGTCCTGCGGCGGCCGCGGGTACGGCGGGGGTTCCGGCCTGGGGGTCGGTCCCGTGCGCGTGGTCCGGCTCGGTGCGCGCTTGCGTCGTGGTCATCGGCCCGCCTTCGTCTCTGTGCCTGGTGGCTGCGTCGGCCACCAGTGTCCAACACCGGGGCCTTCCATGGTGTTCCGACGGCCCACCCGGCATGTGCCGAAGCGCCTGGTACGGGCCGTCGCGCGGTTCACCCGTCTGAGCGGCGCCCCGGTCCCGTGCGCGCAGGGCGGGGGCAATCCGGGCGAGGTTCCGTCAGACTGATGCTCATGTCCGCACGCGGCCTGCGGTCCGGGGCGGCCGGTGCGGCAGCCGAACGGAAGGGGAGGTTCCGCCTCCTTCCCCGCCACCCCGTTTGCGCGATTGCGCTTGGTTGCACCTAGCATCGTTCAGTCCCTACCCCGCACATCGGAGATTTCCGTGCGTTTTAGCCTGACCCCGAAGGAGACGAGCTTCTACGACATGTTCGCCGCCGCCGCGGAGAACCTGGTCGTCGGCTCGAAGCTCCTGCTGGAACTGCTGGGATCAGACGTGTCGGCCCGCGCGGAGATCGTCGAGCGCATGCGCGCCGCCGAGCACGCCGGGGACGACACCACCCATGCGGTGTTCCACCAGTTGAACTCCTCCTTCATCACGCCCTTCGACCGCGAGGACATCTACAGCCTGGCCTCGTCGCTGGACGACATCATGGACTTCATGGAGGAGGCCGTCGACCTGGTCGTCCTCTATGACATCCAGACCCTGCCGAAGGGCATCGAGCAGCAGATCGAGGTGCTGGCCCGGGCCGCCGAGCTGACCGCCGAGGCGATGCCGAACCTGCGCAGCATGTCGAACCTCACCGAGTACTGGATCGAGGTCAACCGGCTGGAGAACCAGGCCGACCAGATCCACCGCAAGCTGCTCGCCCACCTGTTCTCCGGCCAGTACGACGCCATCGAGGTGCTCAAGCTCAAGCAGATCGTGGACGTCCTTGAGGAGGCGGCGGACGCGTTCGAGCACGTCGCCAACACGGTGGAGACCATCGCGGTCAAGGAGTCCTGACCCTCGTGGACATGGCAGCACTCATCGCCGTCATCGGTGTTGCGTTCTTCTTCACGTACACCAACGGCTTCCACGACTCGGCCAACGCGATCGCCACGTCGGTCTCCACCCGGGCGCTCACCCCCAGGGCCGCGCTCGCGATGGCCGCGGTGATGAACCTGGCCGGCGCCTTCCTGGGCAGCGGGGTGGCGCACACCGTCTCCAAGGGGATCATCGAGACCCCCACCGGCAACCAGGGGATGGCGATCCTGTTCGCCGCCCTGGTCGGCGCGATCGCCTGGAACCTGACCACCTGGTACTTCGGCCTGCCGTCCTCCTCCTCGCACGCGCTGTTCGGCGGCATGGTGGGCGCGGCGCTGGCCGGCGGGATCGGCGTGATCTGGAGCGGGGTCCTCGACAAGATCGTCATCCCGATGATCGTCTCGCCGGTGGTCGGCCTGATCGGCGGCTTCCTGGTGATGCTGGCGATCCTGTGGATCTTCCGCCGGGCCAACCCGCACCGCGCCAAGCGCAACTTCCGGGTCGCCCAGACCGCCTCGGCCGCCGCGATGGCGCTGGCGCACGGCCTGCAGGACGCGCAGAAGACCATGGGCATCGTGGTCATGGCACTCACCATCTCCGGTCACCAGACCACCGGCGACATCCCGGTCTGGGTGAAGATCTCCTGCGCGACCATGCTCTCGCTGGGCACCTACGCGGGCGGCTGGCGGATCATGCGGACCCTCGGCCGCAAGATCATCGAGCTGGACCCGCCGCAGGGCTTCGCGGCCGAGGCCACCTCCTCGGCGATCATGTACATCACGTCGTTCGTCTTCAAGGCGCCGATCTCCACCACCCACGTCATCACCGCGGCGATCATGGGTGCGGGGGCCACCAAGCGGATCCGCGCGGTGCGCTGGGGCGTCGCGAAGAACATCGTGCTCGGCTGGTTCATCACGATGCCGGCGGCCGCCATCGTCGCAGCGCTGATGTACTGGTTCGTGCACCTGTTCTGGGGCTGATCCCCGGACGGCCGCCGACGAGCGGGCGACCCCCCGCCCCGAGCCGCGACGGAGCGACGAAGGAGCGACCGAGCGCCGACCGTCGGCACCGGGCCAGAGCGCCCCGGAGGCGAGCGGGCGACCAACACAGCAGGGCCCGCCCCCACATCTCGGGGGCGGGCCCTCCTTCATGCCCCGCGGCGGCACCGCCATGCAGCACCGCAGGACAGCTGGGATCCGGCTTAGCCGAAGCGGCCGGAGATGTAGTCCTCGGTCGCCTGGACCGACGGGTTGGAGAAGATCCGCTGGGTGTCGTCCAGCTCGATCAGCTTGCCCGGCTGGCCGATGCCCGCCAGGTTGAAGAAGGCGGTGCGGTCGCTGACGCGGGCCGCCTGCTGCATGTTGTGGGTCACGATGACGATGGTGAACTGCGACTTCAGCTCGCCGATCAGGTCCTCGATGGCGAGGGTGGAGATCGGGTCGAGCGCGGAGCAGGGCTCGTCCATCAGCAGGACCTGCGGCTCGACCGCGATCGCGCGGGCGATGCACAGACGCTGCTGCTGACCGCCGGAGAGGCCGGCGCCCGGCTTGTTCAGCCGGGTGTGGACTTCCTTCCAGAGGTTGGCGCCCTTCAGCGAGCGCTCCACCACCTCGTCCAGGACGGACTTCTTGCGCACGCCGGCGAGCTTGAGCCCGGCGACCACGTTGTCGTAGATCGACATGGTCGGGAACGGGTTCGGACGCTGGAAGACCATGCCGACCGAGCGGCGTACGGCGACCGGGTCGACGTTGGCGCCGTAGAGGTTCTCGTCGTCCAGGAGGACCTTGCCCTCGACCCGGGCGCCGGGGATCACCTCGTGCATCCGGTTGAGGGTGCGCAGGAAGGTGGACTTGCCGCAGCCGGAGGGGCCGATGAAGGCGGTCACCGAGCGGGGTTCGATGCTCATCGAGATGTCCTCGATGGCCATGGTGGTGCCGTAGTAGGCCGACAGTCCGCTGACGTCGATGCGCTTGGCCATGATCGTTGCTTCTCTCGTCTGTCTTCGTACGTCAGTGGGTCGGTCAGTGTCCGCCCTTGGGCGAACGCCAGCGTGCGATGCCCCGGGCGATGAGGTTGAGCCCCATCACGAAGGCGATCAGCACCAGCGCGGCACCCCAGGCACGGGCGTAGCCGTTGTCGTTGTTGACCACCGAGTACTGCTGCCAGATGTACATCGGCAGGGACTGCTGCGGTCCGTCGAACGGGTTGGTGTTGATGGCGTCGGCGCCGAACACCAGCATCATCACCGGGGCGGTCTCACCCGTGATGCGGGCGACCGCGAGCATCACACCGGTGGTGATGCCACCGATCGCGGTGGGGAGGACGATCCGCAGGATGGTCTTCCACTTCGGCACGCCGAGTGCGTACGAGGCCTCGCGCAGCTCGTTCGGGACGAGCTTGAGCATCTCCTCGGTGGACCGGACCACGACCGGGATCATCAGGATCGCCAGCGCGAGGCTGCCCGAGAAGCCGGAGTAGTCGAAGCCCAGCGCGAGGTTCCAGACCGAGAGGACGAACAGACCGGCGACGATGGACGGGATGCCCGTCATGACGTCGACGAAGAAGGTGACGGCCTTGGCGAGCCGGCCGCGGCCGTACTCGACCAGGTAGACGGCGGTCAGCAGACCGAGCGGGGCGGCCATCGCGGTGGCCAGGCCGACCTGCTGCAGGGTACCGATCAGCGCGTGGTAGATGCCGCCGCCGGGGCCGGTCTGGATCACGCCCTTCATCGAGTGGCTCAGGAAGTTCCCGTCCACCACGTCGATGCCCTGCTGGACCGTGTAGACGGTCAGCGAGACGAGCGGGACGACGGCCAGGATGAAGGCGACCCAGACCACCGAGGTGGCGAGCCGGTCCTTGGCCTGGCGGCGGCCCTCGACCTGGGCCGAGATCAGGTAGCTGGCCACCATGAAGAGCAGGGCCGAGATCAGACCCCACTGCAGGTGGCTCTCCAGCCCGCCGACGGCGCCGATCCCGCAGCCGACGGCGATCGAGCCGACGGCGACGACGGGCGGGGCCCACTTGGGCAGCCGGTTGGCGGTCAGCGTCCGGCTGACCGGCCGGGCGTCCGCGGGGACGGTCGTTGCGGTGGTCATGCGTTGGCCCCCGAGTACTCCTTGCGGCGGGCGATGATCAGTCGCGCGGCACCGTTCACCAGCAGGGTGATGACGAACAGGACGAGGCCGGAGGCCATCAGCGCGTTGCGGCCGTTGTCGCCCGCCTCGGCGAACTTCAGCGCGATGTTCTGCGCGAAGGTGCCGCCGCCCGCGTCGAGGATGTGCAGCGACAGGACGTTGTTGGCGGAGAGCACCACGGCGACCGCGATGGTCTCACCGAGCGCGCGGCCGAGGCCGAGCATCGAGGCCGAGATGATGCCGGGGCGGCCGAACGGCAGCACCGCGGTGCGGATCATCTCCCAGCGGGTCGCGCCGAGCGCGAGCGCCGCCTCCTCGTGCATCCGCGGCACCTGGCGGAACACCTCGCGGGAGACCGCGGTGATGATCGGCAGGACCATGATCGCCAGCAGGATGCCGACGGTGAACAGGTTGCGCGGGGTGCCGGTCTTGGTCTGGTCGAAGATGTACGTCCAGCCCAGGTACTGGTTCAGCCAGCTGGTCAGACCGTCCATGTGCGGGACCAGGAAGAGCGCGCCCCAGAGGCCGTAGACGATGCTGGGGACGGCGGCGAGCAGGTCGACCAGGTAGGCGAACGGCTGGGCGATCCGCCTCGGCGCGTAGTGCGAGATGAACAGCGCGATCCCGATGGCCACCGGAACGGCGATCACCATCGCGATGAGGGCGCTGACGATGGTGCCGAAGGCCAGGACGGCGATGCCGAAGACCGGCTTCGGGGCGTCCGGCGTCCACTCGAAGGTGGTGAAGAAGTTGCCGTCGTTCTTGCTGAGGGCCAGGCCCGAGCGCCAGGCCAGGAAGCCGGCGATCGCGGCCATGATGACCAGCAGCAGGATGCCCGCGCCGCGGGCGAGGTTCATGAAAATCTTGTCGCCGACGCGGCTGTCACGCGGTCGGCGTTCCCTGCCTCGCGGGGCGGCAGGGGAGGATGAAGTCATTGGTCTACTCCGGTCTGGTGGTGCCGCCCCGGAAGGGGGACGGCACCATGGCGGCGGTGCCCCGGACGTTGGTGCTGAGTCGTTGGTGCGTTCCGGTGGGACGGCCCCGGCCCCCTCGCTCACGGGGCCGTCCCACCGGTGGTCCTGTCGGGTCAGGCCAGGGCCGCGACGGCGGTCTTGACCTTGTCGCCGATGGCGGCCGGCATCGGGACGTAGCCCTTGTCGCCTATGGCCTTCTGGGCGCCGTCGCTGATGGTGTAGGTCAGGAACGACTTGAGGGTGTCGAGGGTCTCGGCCTTGTTGCCCTTGTCGCAGGCGATCTCGTAGGTCACCAGGACGATCGGGTAGGCGTTGTCGGCCTTGGTGCCGTAGTCCAGGGAGAGGGCGAGGTCGCCGTCGGCGCCCGAGACGGTGGAGGTCGAGAGGGTGAGCGCGGCGTTGGCGGCGGTCGCCTCGACGGGCTGAGCGGCACCGGTGGAGATCTTGGCGCTCTTCAGGTTGTTGATCTGGGCGAAGGACAGCTCGGCGTAGCCGATCGAGTTCTTGACCTGCTTGATCTGGGCGGAGACACCGGCGCTGCCGTTGGCGGACTGGCCGCCCTTGCCCTTCCACGCCTTGTTCGGCTCCGCGCTCCAGGCTCCACCGGAGGTCTTGGCGAAGTAGGAGGTCAGGTTGTAGGTGGTGCCGGAGTCGTCCGAGCGGTGGAACGACTGGATCTCGGCGTCCGGAAGCTTGGCGCCCGGGTTCAGGGCGGCGATCGCCGGGTCGTTCCACTTGGTGATCTGCGAGTCGAAGATCTTGGCGGCGGTCGGGCCGTCCAGGACCAGGTTGTCGACACCGTCGACGTTGTAGACCAGCGAGACCAGGCCGGCGACCATCGGCAGGTCGACGGCCTTGCCGCCGGTGCAGACGGCCTTGGAGGCGTCGACGTCGGCGGGCTTCAGCGCGAAGTCGGAGCCCGCGAAGGCGACCTTGCCCTGGTTGAACTGCTGGACACCGGCGCCGGAGCCGCCGCCGCTGTAGTTGACGGTGCTGCCGGAGCAGGCGGCGCCGAAGTTGGCCTTCCACACGTCGATCGCGTTGGCCTGCGCGGTCGAACCGGCGCCGAGCAGCGTGCCGGCCTTGCCACAGTTGACCGCGGAGGCCGCGGTGGAGCCGCCGCTGGAGCCACCGGACGCCTTGGTGGTGCTGTTGTCGTCCGAACCGCAGGCGGCGAGCGACAGCGAGCTGACGAGCGCCATGGCACCGATGGCGAGGGCCTTGGAGCGGCCGTTCCGCTGGAGCTTCACAGGGGTGTCCCTTTCTGTGGCATTGCCCGTCGCAGGCCGTACGGACACGGCCGAGGGCGGGTTTTGCTGTGGTCCGGGGCCCGTGCGGCCCTCCGGTAGACCCGAAGTTAGGCCGGGTAGGTGACACGACAGCCGGTCGCAAGTGAACGGGGAGTGAACCTCGAACGGATGACAGGAAACTACGTCACGTAGTAACGGTTGCGTCACGGCAAGGGCGCGGGTAGATCACTTCCACCGTTCCTTCACCGCTGGCTCCCCGCTCATCCGTACGGGCCTCGCGCCCAGGATCTCCAGCAGGGCGTCGATCAGCAACCGGTCGCGGTCGTGGGTCAGCCGGGCGCGGGCCTTCCCGGCCGGCAGCCACTCCAGCCGGTCCACCTCCCGGTTCGGGCGGAAGGACCCGCTGGTCGGCACCGCCGCCCAGTACCGGACCTCTTTCGGACGGCCCTGCGCCAGGTAGTGCTGGGTGGGCAGCTCCGGACCGAGCAGGCAGCGGAAGCCGGTCTCCTCCCACACCTCGCGCAGCGCCGCCCCGACCACCCCCTCGCCCAGGTCGAGCTTGCCCTTCGGCAGGCTCCAGTCGTCGTACTTCGGACGGTGGATCACCGCGATCCGCGGCCGCCCCAGCCTGCCGCTCGGCTTCGGCCGGCCGGGCAGCCAGAGCACCGCGCCCGCCGCCAGGATCACCGGGGCACGGCCCGCCCCGGTCGCGCGGGTGTCCGCTGCCCGCCCGGTGCTCGGGCTCGGTACGGGGCTCGGGCTCGGCACGGTGCTCGGGCTCGGCACGGTGCTCGGGCTCGGCACGGTGCTCGGGCTCGGTACGGTGCTCGGGCTCGGTACGGGGCTCAGGCGATCACGCAATTCAGGCCGTCCGTGGTGCGGGGGAATTCCCCCAGCCCTCGGCAGGGGGGACCTCCAGCCAGCCGTCCAGGCCGGGTGGGAGGTCGGGCCACCGGCGGCCGACGGCGTACCGCGCCGCCTCCACCTCCAGCCGCTGATCAGCATGCACCACGCCCAGCACGTACGCGGTCGCGGGGGTGATCCGCGGGGTGCGCGCCGCGGTGGCGGCGGTCACCGCGGCGTCCGCCGCCTCCTGGTGCCGGCCCAGCACCGCGTCCAGCTCGTCCAGCTCGGAGGACGGACGGCCGCACACCTCCAGCGCGTACCGGGCCCGCTTCACCAGGATCCTCAGCCGGGACCAGGGCGCGTCGTCGGCCGCCAGGGCCGCGTCCGCGTCGGCCGCGCCGCGCACCGACGGCACCGCGCCCAGCCGGCGCAGCCCGTCCCCGCCGTACGGCGTCGCGGCCCGCTGCAGCGGCAGCTGCTGGGCGCACGCCGACAGCGCGGTGAACGCGGCGGCCGCCTGCGGCAGCAGCACCGCCGACGCCCGGCCACCGGCCGTCTCCAGCAGCGGCGCCTCACCGACCAGCAGGGTCATCCGGTCCGCCAGCGCGTGCAGCCGGGCCGAGCGGAGCTCCTGCAGCACCGTGGAGTGCGCCCTGGTCCGGGCCAGGGTCAGCTGCCGGTCCAGCAGCGCCCGCGCCTTGGGCGCGCCCGCGTGCCCGGCCAGCATGCCGGTGCCCTCCTGGTCACTGCCGCTCAGCGAGTCCAGCGCGCCCAGCAGCCGGGCCGAGCGGCGGACGTAGCCGGGCTCCAGTGCCAACAGGTTGAGCAGCCAGCGCAGTTCGGTGCGCGACTCCTGCGCCCAGGCCTGCTCGAAGACCGCGCCGAAGGTGTGCAGCAGCCCGCCTACCCGCCGGACGGCCCGCAGCAGGTCGGCGGTACCTGCCGCCGGGACGGCCGCGGCCGAACCCGGTCTGGCGCCGACCTCGCCCACCGCGAGCGGCAAGGCGCGCAGGAATGCTCCGGCCTGGGCGGTGAGCTGGCGGGAAAGGATGTCCCCGGCGGTCGCGGTGGAGGCCGCCTGGGCCGTCATCGGCGCATCGGTCATGGCGTGGTAGATCCCCGTTCCCCCGGGGCCGTCCCTCGGGGCTGGTGGCCGACCGCCGGAGCAGGTCCCCTCGGGGCCCGGAAGGCCCGAACTGCTCCGGCGGCTCGCATCAGTGGACGCGTCAGCGCGAGGTGGCGGCCCGGCGGCGTTGACGCGAGTCGATGAGCAGGTCCTGGACGTGCCTCAGCGGCCGGCCCTCGGCGTCCTGCGAGCGGCGGGTCCAGACACCGTCCGGTCCCAGGTGCCAGGACTCGGTCTCGTCCGACACCCCGAGATCGATCAGCCCGGACAGCTCGGCGCGGTGCGCCGGGTCGGTGATCCGCATGAGCGCCTCGATCCGGCGGTCCAGGTTGCGGTGCATCATGTCGGCGCTGCCGATCCAGACCTCCTGATCGCCGTTGTTGGCGAACACGAAGATCCGGGAGTGCTCCAGGAAGCGGCCCAGGATGCTGCGGACCCGGATGTTCTCGCTCAGCCCCGGCACACCGGGGCGGATCGCGCAGATGCCGCGCACCCAGACGTCCACCGGCACCCCGGCCTGCGAGGCCCGGTACAGCGCGTCGATCACGGCCTCGTCGACGATCGAGTTGGCCTTGATCTTCACGTACGCGGGCCGGCCCGCCCGGTGGTGGGCTATCTCGTTGTGGATCCGCGAGACCAGCCCGTCCCGCAGGCCGCGCGGGGCGGTCAGCAGGCGGCGGTAGGACTCGCGGCGCGAGTAGCCGGACAGCCGGTTGAACAGGTCCGAGAGGTCCGCGCCGACCTGCGGGTCGGAGGTGAGCAGGCCGAGGTCCTCGTACAGCCGGGCCGTCTTCGGGTGGTAGTTGCCGGTGCCGACGTGCGAGTAGCGGCGCAGGGTGTCGCCCTCCTGGCGGACCACCAGCGACAGCTTGCAGTGGGTCTTCAGCCCGACCAGGCCGTAGACCACGTGGCAGCCGGCCTCCTCCAGCTTGCGGGCCCACTTGATGTTGGCCTGCTCGTCGAAGCGCGCCTTGATCTCGACCAGGACCAGCACCTGCTTGCCGGACTCGGCCGCGTCGATCAGCGCGTCCACGATCGGCGAGTCACCCGAGGTGCGGTACAGGGTCTGCTTGATCGCCAGCACGTCCGGGTCGGCGGCCGCCTGCTCCAGGAAGGCCTGCACCGAGGTGGAGAAGCTGTCGTACGGGTGGTGCAGCAGGACGTCGCGCTCGCGCATCGCGGCGAAGATGTCCGGCTGCGAGGCCGACTCGACGTCCGTCAGCCCGCGGGCCGTACCGGCCACGAACTTCGGGTACTTGAGCTCCGGGCGGTCCAGCTCGGCGATCCCGAACAGCCCGGTCAGGTCCAGCGGCCCGGGCAGCGGGAAGACCTCCGCCTCGGTGATGTTCAGCTCCCGCACCAGCAGATCCAGGATGTAGGGGTCGATCGACTCCTCGACCTCCAGCCGGACCGGCGGGCCGAAGCGCCGCCGCATCAGCTCCTTCTCCAGGGCCTTGAGGATGTTCTCGGTGTCGTCCTCCTCCACCTCCAGGTCCTCGTTGCGGGTGACGCGGAAGGCGTGGTGGGCCAGCACCTCCATCCCCGGGAAGAGCTCCTCCAGGTGCGCACCCATGACGTCCTCCAGCGGGACGTACCGCTGGGGCGAGGCCTCCAGGAAACGGGCCAGCGACTGCGGCACCTTGACGCGCGCGAAGTGCTTGTGCCCGGACACCGGGTTGCGGACGACCACGGCCAGGTTGAGCGAGAGCCCCGATATGTACGGGAAGGGGTGCGCCGGGTCGACGGCCAGCGGTGTCAGGACCGGGAAGATCTTCTGCCGGAACAGGGTGTGCAGCCGGGCCTGCTCCTTCTCGGCCAGCTCCGGCCAGCGGACCACC
Organism: Kitasatospora sp. NPDC023118; assembly: GCF_055560875.1. Taxonomy (NCBI): domain Bacteria; kingdom Bacillati; phylum Actinomycetota; class Actinomycetes; order Kitasatosporales; family Streptomycetaceae; genus Kitasatospora; species Kitasatospora sp. NPDC023118. The sequence goes on along the minus strand of NZ_JBVHHW010000035.1, from coordinate 1,968 downwards.
TCGATGCCCTCGGCGGCCAGATCCGGCAGCACCTCCTGCTGGAAGGCGGCGGCGTGCCGGGCCATCAGCTCGCGCGAGCGGGTCCAGATCAGGTCCAGCACCTCGCGCGGCTGGAGGCCGGAGGCGCTGCGCTGGGCGACGCCCGTGGCGATCCGGCGCTTCAGCCCGGCCACCCGGACCATGAAGAACTCGTCCAGGTTGCTGGCGAAGATCGCCAGGAACTTCGCCCGTTCGAGGAGCGGGATCCCCGGGTCCTCGGCGAGCTCCAGGACGCGCTCGTTGAACGCGAGCCAGCTGCGTTCGCGGTCCAGGAAGCGCCCCTGCGGCAAGGCTTCCGACTCCTGCTCGTCCGTGGTCGACAGCTCCGGCGGAACCCCCAGCGCACCGGACATCCGGGCCGTCGGCGACAGCGGGGCAGAGACGGGGCGGGGGATGCTCATGGGCTCCAGCTCCTCCAGCAGCAGGACGGCGTCCGGACGCGAATGGCTCTGCGGGCCGTCGTTCTCGCCCCGGGCGGCGGCGGCCTCCGGGGACAGTGCCCAGCCACCGGGCGCGGTCCGTACAGGACCGGCCGGCGAATGGCGGTCGACTCTGCACGAGCGAGACACTACGGACTTCATCCTGTGATCTTCGCGGCAGCAATTGAATCCACGGTAAACACCGCATGACCAGGAGGAAAGCTGAGTCGGTCGGGGCAAGGGGCGGTGCCGTTTTCCACCCGTCGCCCGTGACCGCTCGGTACGGCCCGGCCGTCCGGTCGCTGCGGCCGGGTCGTCCGGATGGGACGGCCCGGCCGCACCGGGCGGCTAGGCCCGCCGGTTCGCCTGGTACTGGGCTCGGTACATGAGGTCCACCTCGTGAACGGTGAATCCCAGTCGTTCATATACCCGCACGGCGGCCGGATTGTCGGCGTCGACGTAGAGAAGGACGGTTTCCAGTCCACGCTCGCCGGCTCCGGAGCCGGTCAGGTGACGCAGGCCGGCCGCGGTCAGCGCGCGGCCGAGTCCGCTGCCCTGCTCGGCCGGGTCCACCCCGACCACGTACACCTCGCCGAGCTCCGGCTCGGTGGCGGTGGCCGGGTGCACCTTGGTCCAGTGGAAGCCGACCGCCTTGCCGTCGCGGGTGGCCAGGAAGAAGCCGGCCGGGTCGAACCAGGGCTCGGCGAGGCGCTCGGCCAGGTCCTGCTCGGTCCAGGAACCCTGCTCCGGGTGGTGGGCGAAGGCCAGGGCGTTCAGCCGCAGCCACTCGGCGTCGTCCTCGCCCGGGCGGAAGGTGCGGAGCTCGATGCCCTCGGGGACGGGCACGGCCTCGGTCTGCGCGCCGGTGCGGCGCATCTGCCGCAGCTCGCGGACCAGCTCGGCGCCGTACGCGCCGGCCAGGTGCCGGGCCGCCGGGTGGCCGCCGTGTACCCAGAAGTCCACCGCGTCGCGGCCCGCCCGGTGGGCCTCCGCGAGGACGGCGTCCACCAGCGGACGGGCCAGACCGCGGCCTCGGGCGGCCGGGTCGACCACCAGCTCGGCGGCGGGGTTGGCGGTCGGGTTCTCCGGGACTTCGAGCTGGCCGTAGGCGAGGACGGCTGCGTTCTCGGACGCGGCCTCGGACTCGGCCTCGGAATGGGACTCGGACTCGATGAAGTGGGTGACGCCCGGGCGGGGCGTCTCGGCGTTCCGCAGCCGGAGCCGGCCCTGCTCGGACACGGCGGCCCGGCCGTCCACCGCCTGGGCCTCCGCCAGAACACGCAGGGCGCCGTCGCGCTGCCCGGGGCGGAGCACCTTGTTCGCAATGACCGCTGTCTGATCGTCCATGCACTGACGATACGTCAACGGAAATGCGAAAAGCCCCTGATCCGAATGGATCAGGGGCTTTTCTGAAAAATTGTTCGGCGGCGTCCTACTCTCCCACAGGGTCCCCCCTGCAGTACCATCGGCGCTGTGAGGCTTAGCTTCCGGGTTCGGAATGTAACCGGGC
>NZ_JBVHHW010000034.1:0-73089 GCF_055560875.1 Kitasatospora sp. NPDC023118 | reverse complement strand
AGCCTCACAGCGCCGATGGTACTGCAGGGGGGACCCTGTGGGAGAGTAGGACGCCGCCGAACAATCATTCAGAGAAGGCCCCACCCGGTTTCCGGGTGGGGCCTTCTCGCATTTTCGGATCGTCTCAACTGGCGGGTGTTGCTCCGACCACCGACAGGTGGACCTAGGTCTACCTCGGATTTGGGGTGCCATGGCCAGTGTCCGGAGCGGGTCGTTCGTGAACACTGATGAAGGACGATCGGTACCGGCATCAGGAGCTTGCGTGACCACAGTGACTAGTACGAGCGGCACGTCCGTACGTGCGCAGACCCGGGCGGCCTTCGAGGCCGGCGTCCAGGGGCTGGCCCGGCTGGCTCAGGTGGCGCTGGCCGCGGTCGCGGGGTTCGCGCTGCCGGTGGTGGCGGCCATCCTGACGGGGGTGGTGACGGCTCAGTTCCTCGCGGACTACTCCCCGGCGCCCCTGATCGCCCTCGTGGCCGCGCTGGTCGCGGGCTCCGTGGTGGCCACCGCCCTCGTCCGGAGGACCGCGGACCGTACCCGCAGGTTCCTGGAACACTGGTACGGCATACGTCTTCCGGCGGTCTACGAGCCGCGGCCGGAGCTGGAGTCGGACGAGCGCGGGCACTGGTGGACGGGGTACTCCTACCACCGCTCGCGGACGGTCGCGAAGTTCGCGCAGCTGGTCCACTGGGGCCTGCGGGACCGTACCACCCGCGCCGAGCTGGTCTGGTTGGTGGTGAACCCTGTCCTTGCTGCCGCCTTGGCCGGTCCGGTGGTGGTGCTGCTGGTGCTGGGTGCCGCCTACACCCTGGCGGGGCCGGTTCCCGCGGACGGGTTCGGCCCGATGAGCCCGCGCATGATGTCGATCCTGCTGAGCATCGGGGTCGGGATCGGCATGGTGCTCGCCGGGATACTCGTCGCACCGTACGCGGTGCGCGGGTACGCGGAGGTGGCCCGCCGGGTGCTGGACCAGGACGGTCGGGCCACGCACGCCCAGCTGACCAGGCGGGTGGCCGAGTTGACCGAGAGCCGGGCGGACGCGGTGGGCAACCAGGCGGCTGAGCTGCGGCGGATCGAGCGCGATCTGCACGACGGCGCCCAGGCGAGGCTGGTCGCGATCGGGATGACGCTGGGCACCATCGAGCACCTGATGGACACCGACCAGGCGGCCGCGCGGGAACTGCTCTCCGAGGCCCGGCAGTCCTCGGCCCGGGCGCTGCAGGAACTGCGCGACCTGGTCCGCGGTATCCACCCGCCGGTGCTCGCCGAGCGCGGACTGGGCGACGCCGTCCGGGCGTTGGCGCTGGACAGCGCGCTGCCGACGGAGGTGTTCGTGAGCCTGCCGGACCGGCTGCCGGCTCCGGTGGAGGCCGCCGCGTACTTCAGCATCTGCGAGCTGCTGGCCAACGCGGCCAAGCACTCCGGGGCGGACCAGGTGTGGGTGGACATCCTGTACCGGGCCGGCTCCCTACGGGTCACGGTGACGGACGACGGCGTGGGTGTGGCGGATCCGTCCCGGGGTACGGGCCTGCGCGGGATCGAACGCCGATTGGGTACCTTCGACGGTGTCCTCGCCATCGACAGCACGTCGGGCGGTCCCACCACCATCACCTTGGAGTTGCCGTGCGAGTTGTCCTCGCCGAGGACCTCTACCTCCTTCGCGAAGGCCTGATCCGGCTACTGGAAGCGCACGGCTTCACCATCGCGGCCGCCGTGGAGACCGGCCCCGAGCTGCTGGAGGCGCTGCTGACCCACCGCCCGGACGTGGCCGTGGTCGACGTCCGGCTGCCCCCGACGCTCACCGACGAGGGGCTGCAGGCCGCGCTCAAGGCGCGCCGGGAGATCCAGGGCCTGCCGGTGCTGGTGCTGTCCCAGCACGTCCAGCAGCTGTACGCGCGGGAGCTGCTGGCCGACGGCACGGGCGGGATCGGCTACCTGCTGAAGGACCGGGTGTTCAACGCCGGCCAGTTCATCGACGCGGTCCGCCGGGTGGCTGCGGGCGGGACGGCGATGGACCCGGACGTGATCGCCCAGCTGATGCAGACCACCGCGCGCCGACCCGGCCCGCTGCTCGGGCTGTCCCCGCGCGAGCGCGAGGTGCTGGAGTTGATGGCCGAGGGCTGCTCCAATTCGGCGATCGCCGCCCGCCTCTCAGTGAGCGACGGCGCTGTGGCCAAGCACATCGCCAACATCTTCAGCAAGCTCGGCCTCGCCCCGGACGAGGACGCCAACCGTCGGGTGATGGCCGTGCTCGCCTACCTCAACGGCACGGCGGGGCAAAACCGCTGACGGTCTGACCGATTTCGGCGGGCAGGGTCGCTCCGTGCCGTGACGTGACGCTCCAGGCTGAGGAAAAGCCGAAACACGCGTACGAGTAAACTCCGATGGGCCGAGCCCGGAGGTTGCTCAGCCGTCCGGCGGCCCGATAGGCGGGAACCGGCAGCCGAGGCGCGTACGGCAGCAGCCGACATCCAGGGGTTGATAGACGTAATGGCACGCCCAACGCTCACCAAGGCCCATCGCGGCCTGCTCGGCCTGGTCGCGGCCGGCGCCTGCATCATCTCGGGCATCGGGTTCGCGGGCTCGTACAACGCGGTGCGCGAGCTGGCCCTGGAGAAAGGTTTCGGTGCCTTCTCCTACGCCTTCCCGATAGGCGTCGATGCGGGCATCGTCGTGCTCCTCGCCCTCGACCTGGTGCTGACCTGGCTGCGGATCCCCTTCCCGATGCTGCGTCAGACGGCCTGGCTGCTGACCGTCGCCACCATCGCCTTCAACGCGGCCGCCTCCTGGGGCGACCCGCTCGGCATGGGGATGCACGCCGTCATCCCGGTGCTGTTCGTCGTCGTGGTCGAGGCCTCCCGGCACGCGGTGGGCCGGATCGCGGCGATCACGGCCGACCGTCACATGGAATCGGTCCGGGTGATGCGCTGGGTGCTCTCCCCGGTGCCGACCTTCCGGCTCTGGCGGCGGATGAAGCTCTGGGAGCTGCGCTCCTACGAGGAGGTCATCCGGCTGGAGCAGAACCGCCTGGTCTACCGCGCTCAGCTGCGCTTCCGGTACGGCCGTGGCTGGCGCCGCTCGGCGCCGATCCAGGCGCTGCTGCCCCTCAAGCTCGCCAAGTTCGGCGTCCCGCTGGACCCGTCGCTGCTCGACCGGCTGGACGAGGAGGCCCGCGAGCGCGAGGCCAAGGAGGTCCAGGCGGAGAAGGAGGCCAAGGAGCTCGAACTTCAGCTCCAGCAGAGCCGCGCCGCCGCGGCCATCGCCCCGGCGGTTCCCCCGGTCGGCGGCCCGGACCCCGCCCGCGCCGCGAGCGCGGCCCAGCCCCAGCGGCCCCAGTACCTGCATCAAGCCCGGCCTGAACCGTCCCAGGCGCAGGCGCAGGACAAGGGCCAGGACCAGGTTCAGCCCCAGGCACAGCCCTCCGCCGAGGCCCAGGCCCCCGCAGCCCCCGCGGCTGCCGCAGCTGCCGCGCCGATGTCCGCCGAGGTCGCCGCGCCGATGCTGGCGAAGCTGCACGCCGTTCGCCTGCGCGCCGCCCAGGAGCCGGAGGAGGCGGCGGACGCCGCCCCGCAGCCCCGTGGCGAGGAGCTGAACGTCTGGACCGAGCGCCCGGTCCGCACCACCGGTCACTCGGCCGACCCCGCACCGGGCGGGCGGGTGCCAGGCCAGGCCTCGCCGTGGTTCAAGCCGCCGCGCCCGGTCGCCGAGGAGCCCGCCCCGGCCCCTGCCCAGGCGCCCCGGCCGCAGGCCCAGCACCCGGTCGTCCCGCAGGCCGAGCCGGCCGGGTCACAGCCGGCTCCGGCCGGCCAGCAGACCCGGGCCGAGCGGCCGACCCAGGCCGAGCAGCCCGCTCCGGCCGAGGAGCCCGTCCAAGCCGAGCAGCCCGAACACCGCCCGGCGCCCACGGCCCTCGACCAGGACATCGCCTACGACGCCTTGGTCTCGTACATCGACAACCACGGTCACGAGCCCGACCCCCAGCGCCTCGCCGCCTGGCTGACCGCCGAGTACGGCGTCAGCGGCAAGGGCCCGGACGGCTCGGTCCACCCCAAGGAGGTGGCCGAGCTCTACCCGCAGCTCCGCGACCGCTACACCGCCGCCGGGAGGGACTGAACCCGCGCCGACACCCTCCGTCCACCGCTCGGTCGGCCATTGACGCCCGACCCCACCGGAGCTACCTTCGCCTCAACAAATTGTTGAAGCGCTGGTTCGGTATGGAGGAGTGCGGATGTCGCAGGTCGAGGTCGACGGAACCGGGCCGACGGGCGGGGCCTCCTTCTCCGCCACCGCCCGTGCCGCCGTCGAGGCGCTGCTCGCCCCGGTGGACGCCGATCTGGTGCGCCGCTACCCGGGCGACTCCGGTACCCGGCAGCCGGTGCACACCGTCTACGTCCCGGCGGACGCCTTCGGCGCCGACACCGTGCGGGAGTGGGGCCGCCAGGCCCTGGAGGCCTTCGACACCCACGCCGGCACCCCTGCCGAGCTGGCCCGCGCCCTCGGCGTCGCCGATGACGGGCTGCTCGCCGACGTGCACGCCCGGGTCCGCGCCAAGCTACGGCGCGAGCCGATCGAGGACCTGCGGATCGACTTCGAGGACGGCTACGGCCCCCGCCCGGACGCCGAGGAGGACGCCGCCGCCGTCCGCGCCGCCGGACTGGTCGCCGCCGCGGTGGCCGAGGGCAGCGCGCCGCCGTACATCGGCATCCGGATCAAGTGCATGGAGGCGCCCGTCCGCGCCCGCGGCATCCGCACCCTGGAGCTCTTCCTCGCCACCCTGCTGGCGAACGGCGGCCTGCCGGAGGGCCTGGTGCTGACTTTGCCCAAGGTCACCTACGCGGAGCAGGTCACCGCCCTGGTCCGGCTGCTGGAGGACTTCGAGCGCCGCGCCGGGCTGCCAGCAGGGCGGATCGGCTTCGAGATCCAGATCGAGACCACCCAGGCCATCCTGGGCCCGGACGGCCGCGCCACCGTCGCCCTCATGATCGAGGCCGCCGAGGGCCGTGCCACCGGGCTGCACTACGGCACCTTCGACTACAGCGCCTCCTGCGGGGTCAGCGCGGCCCACCAGAGCCTGGACCACCCGGTCGCCGACCACGCGAAGGCGGTCATGCAGGTGGCCGCGGCCGGCACCGGGGTCCGGCTGTCCGACGGCTCGACCAACGTGATCCCCACCGGCTCCACCGAGCAGGTGCACGCCGCCTGGAAGCTCCACCACGACCTGGTCCGCCGCTCGCTGGCCCGCGCCTACTACCAGGGCTGGGACATGCACCCGGCGCACCTGCCGACCCGCTACGTCGCGGTGTACTCCTTCTACCGCGAGGGCCTGGCGGCCGCCGCCGCCCGGCTGGCCGCGTACGTCGCCAAGGCGGGCGGGGACGTGATGGACGAGCCGGCCACCGCCCGGGCGCTCAGCGGCTACCTGCTGCGCGGCCTGGACTGCGGCGCCGTCGACCCGGCCGAGGTCACCGCGCTGACCGGCCTCGACCGCGCGCAGCTGGACGCCCTCGCCGGCCGCTGACCCTCCGGCCGCACGCCAACTAGGCTGGCGGTGCCGCCCCGGACGCCCGGGGTGCGCGCCGCCAGCCGTCGCCGTTCCCGGGAGAACCACCGCGCCATGTCCGCCACGCCGGAGCCGACCACCAGGCCGTACCTCACCGTCCGGCGGGCCGGCAGCCACGAGACCGAGATCAAGAAGTCCCGTTTCATCTGCCACCTCGCCCGGGTCGCCGACGAGGACGAGGCGCAGGCCTTCATCGCCGGCATCCGCAAGCGGTACTGGGACGCCCGGCACAACTGCACCGCCTTCGTGGTCGGCGACGAGCAGCGCCGCGAGCGTTCCAGCGACGACGGCGAGCCCGGCGGCACGGCCGGCGTGCCGATGCTGGAGGTGCTGCGCCGACGCGGCCTGACCGACACCGTCGCCGTGGTGACCAGGTACTTCGGCGGGATCAAGCTCGGCGCCGGCGGCCTGGTGCGGGCGTACGGGAACGCGGTGTCGGCGGCGGTCGACGAGATCGGCCTGCTGGAGCGGCGGCCGGTCGCGCTGCTCGCGGTGACGGCGGACCACGTGCGCGCGGGGCGGGTGGAGAACGACCTGCGGGCCGCCGGCTACGCGGTGAGCGACCTCGCCTACGAGGCGGCCGGGGTGCGGATCGAGGTGGGCGTGCCGGAGCCGGAGGTAGCCGCGTTCCACACCTGGCTGGCCGAGGCGACCGGCGGCACCGCGGTGGCGGTCCCGGCCGGCCGCACCTATGTCGAGGTACCGGTCTGACCCACCGCCGCGAGTCCGGCACCGGATCGCGCTCCTGATCGCGAGCCGCGCCGCCCCGGTGGGCCGTCGGCCGTCCCCACCGGTCGCGGAGCCCGTCCGGAGCCGTGGCGGCGCCGGAGCCGCTGAGGCCCGAGCGCCCTCCACCGGGTCGCTTTCCGTAGCCGAGCGGCCGCGCCGCGCGGAAGACCGCTTGAGTAGATTCACCCGAACGTAGTGTGGTGGCCCGGAGTTGGAACTTCCGCTCCGGGCCGTGGCGTTTCCTGGGCAAGGATCCGGCCGAACCGGACGAAAACCATCGATGGAGGACACCAGACCCCACCCCGCACCACGGAGGTATGCGCATGGCCTCAGACCGCTCGCCGTCGCTCGCCGGTGCCGACCTACCCGGCCCCCGCGGCCCCGCGACGCCCTACCGGATGACCGTCACCACCACCCTCCCGCACGCCGAGGCCGTCGCCCTGGCCGACGAGCAGCTCGCCTCCTGGCTGAAGCAGGAGGGCTGCGAGGAGCCCCCACCGGCCCACCGCGCCCCCGCCGGGCCGGCCTCCGCCGGAACACCCCCCGCCGCCGAACGCCTCCGTCTGGGCGACCGTGTCCTGCTGGACCGGGACCAAGGCCCGCTGCGCGGCCCGTCGGGCGCCGGCCGCTACGACCGCCGCCGCCTGCGCACCCCGGCCCCGCACGGCACCCGGCAGCTCACCCTCACCGTGGCCACCGGCGCCGAGGGCCGCACCTGGTTCCGGCTGGAGGCCGAGACCCACAGCACCGGCAGCGGTGTGCGCACCCCCTGCCGGGTGCCGGTGCCCGAGCTCGCCCGCACCCTGCTCCCGCTGCTCGATGCCGGCGACGGCCCGGCCGCCGTCCACCCCGTACCCCGGGTGATCACGGCCGACGAGGTCGACGCCCTGATCGACGAGCTGTGCGACCCGGAGCGCCGACTGCCCACCGTGGTGGCCAGCGTCCCGGTGAACGTCCCGCTCGACCGCTGGGTCGAGGACGTGGTCCGCCCGCTCTGCCGGCAGCTGCCCGGCCTCGCCACCGCCTACGTGCTGGACCCGGGCGCCCGCACCGGCTTCAACGTCGCGCTCGAGTACCACACCGTGTACGGCGGGGCGGTGCGCACCTACCTGCCCGAGGTCGACCCGGCCTCCCGGCAGGACGGCGCCCGACATCCGGTGCTCGCCCGGGGCCGAATAGAACAGGACCTCCGCCGTGCCGCCGGCCTGCTCGCCCGCGAGCCTCGCCGCCTCGCCGCCGACCAGCCGTTGCCGCCGCCGCTCGCGGCCGTCCCGGTGCTGCGCGTCCCGCCGCCGCAACTTCGCCCGGCCGCCGACCATCCCGTGGTCACGAGCGCCGACGCGACCGTCGACACGGCTGCCGACGCGGCCGCCGAACTGGCCGAGTTCGCCCGCGAGGAGCAGCAGGACCGCGCCGAGCAGCAGGCCAGGGCCGACGAACTGGAGCGGGTCCGGCGCACCCTGCACCTGGAACACCGCGACCGCGGCCAGACCCGGGACGGCCACGAGGGCCGCCTGCGCACCGGCGCGCGCGGTCTGGCCGGCCGCCACTGCACCACCCCGGGCTCCGGCCCGGCCGTCGGCCAGCGCTCCGCCGCCCAGCCCTTCGGGCGGGTCGGCAAGCCCGAGACCTTCACCGATCTCATGGCCCGGCTCGGCGAGTTCCCGCTGCTCACCTTCACCGGCGACCAGAAGGCCGCGCTCGCCCTGGACGGACTCCAGTGCGCCGGCGCCGGTTGGGCCCGGCTCGCCTGGGACGGTCTGACGGCCCTCCAGGAGTATGCCGAGGCGGCCGTGCGCGGCGCGGCCGGCGGGGACTTCAAGCAGTGGTGCGAGCACACCCCGGATGGCTGCCACCGCTTCCCGCCCCGAAAGGCGGTCCGCGGCGAGTCCCGGACGGTGTTCAGCCACACCAAGTGGAAACGCGAACGGATGCTGCCGGTCCCGGAATGCGTGGACGCCTCCCGGCGCGCGTTCATGGGCGCGCACCTGCGGATCGGCGGCGGCCGCACCGCGCCCCGGCTGCACTACCTGGACGACTGTTCCGGCAGTGGCCGGATCTACGTCGGTTACATCGGCCTGCACCTGACCAACACCCGGACCAACTGACCGGCTTGGCTGACCGCTGCGCCCGTTCGGTGGACAATGTCCGGCAGGGGCGGGGCCGCGGGCCGGCCGGCCGCCCCGGGCAGGCGCCGGACGAGCATGGGGGAACGACGACCGATGCAGTACTCAGCAGACGGCCAGTCGGACGGCGCCGCCACCGTCCAGTTCCCCCAACCGGGCTTCCTCGCCTCGGTCTTCCGCGACCTCGGCGTCGACCAGGGCCCGGAACCGGATGACCCCGCCGGCGGCCGGGCCGCACCCGGCCGCCCCGGCGGGGCGACGGTGGGTGACGGCCCGTCCGTCCCCGGCCCGACACCTGGCGGTCCGGTCGGCGATCCAGGTGACGACCCCACCTCGGGCTCCGCCGCCCCCGGCTCCGCCGACCCCGGGGACGGCGTCGCCGCGTATGCCCGGGCCGCCGCCCTGACCCACCACCGCACGCTCACCGTCCAGGCCGAGCACGACCGGCTGACCGACCTGCTGCGGCGGGCCGCGCTGCCCGTCTCGGCCATGGACTTCGAGAGCCAGCTGCGTCACTACGAACCCCGCCCCTACCCGGCCGACGGCCCGGCCGCCGCCGACCAGTCCGAGCCCCGCTGGGAGGACTTCGCCCCCGCCGAACCGGCCGCGGCCGACCCGGAGAGCGGCCCGTCCCGTCGCCTGCTCGACTCCGGCTACCAACGCGAACTGGCCCAGGCCCGGCTGACCCACCAGCGCGCCCTGCGCGAGTGGCGCACCCGCCGGGCCGAGGCCGGCAGCCCGGCCGCCGACGAGTCCCGGCGCGCCCACGAGGCGGCCGAGGAGGCCCGCGCCCGCGCGGTGCGCGAGTACAACGAGAGCCTGGAGGAGTGCCGGCGCGCCTACCGGCTGGCCGAGCCGGCCGCCGTGGAGTCGCTGCTGGAGCGGGCCCTGGCCGCCGCCGAGACCGCCACCCAGGATCTCCCCGCCCCCTGCCGGGCGGTGTTCCGTCCGCTCACCCGCACCGCCGTGCTGGACCTCGACCTGCCCCCGCTCGACCTGGTGCCCTCGCTCACCGGCTACCGGCTGGCCCCCGACGGCGACATCGTCCCGGTGCCGCGTCCGCCCGCGGACCGGGCCACCGACTACCTGCGGCTGGTCGCCCGGCTCGCGCTGCGCGCCCTGCAGGCCGCCGACGCCGTCGACACCGACGAGATACTCGCCGGCGTCGTCCTCAACGGCTGGCTGCGCGAGCCCGGTGCGGCCGAGCCGCTCTGCCTGCTCAGCGTGGACGCCGACCGCGACGCGCTGGCCCGCACCCGGCTGCTGCCGCCGGAGACGCCGTACGAGGAGCGCGACGACGAGGGCGTCTACGCCGACGCCGAGCAGGACGAGGCCCTGGTCCGGCTGCGCCAGCTGGACGCCGCAGTCACCCCGGACCCGTACGCCCGCGCCGTCGTCGAGCCGGCCGCCCGGGCCGGGGCCGCCGTCCCGGCCGCGCCCGACCTGTCCGCCAACGAGTTCGCCCAGCTGGTGCGCGACCTGCTCACCCGGGGCGGGCTCGCCGAGTGGAGCGTCCGGCTGCGCGGCCCGGCCGGGCTGGTCGCCACCGGCGAGGGTGCCCCCGGCAGCGCGCTGCCCGGGCGCTGGGTGGTCTGGGCCTCGCGGGGCGCCGCACCGGTCACCGCCGAGCAGATCGCGACCCTGGCCGAGGCCGTCACCGAGGAGTCCGCCGAACGCGGCCTGCGCCTGACCACCGGCCGCTTCGCCGACGACGCCCTGGACCTCACCGCCGAGGAGAGCCACCGGCACATCCACCTGATCGACGGCGACGGCGTGCGCGAACTCGCCCGCACCCACCTCGGCCTGCCGCTCGCCGCCGGCCTCTGACGGCCGCCAGCCTCTGAAGGGCTGACGGCCCGACGGACCAGATGGTCCCGAAGGACGCCCCGGCCCGCAAGACCGGCCGTGCCCGGCCTCGGAGTTCACCCCGACGGGCCACCCGGCGGGCGCCCCGCCGGGCCCGGACCGAGGCTGAGGACCGGATCCCACCGGCCCCGGCACCCCCCCGGGCGATCACCGTCGAACGGTCGTCCGGTACGGTCGGCGGTCGGCCCGGCCACGGGCGGACCCCAGGGGGAGAGGAATGGGCACAGCGCTCGGCAGAGCACACGGCGGAACCGGCCATCCGGCGGGCCCGGCGCGGGAGGCGACCCGATGACCGCCGTCCTGGTCGCCGCCGGGGCGTTCCTGATGACGCTGGTCGGCGGCTTCGTCGCCCAGCGCACCGGCGACCGCCGCCACCTGGTGCTCGGCTTCGCGGCCGGCCTGATGCTCGGTGTGGTCGCCTTCGACCTGCTGCCCGAGGCCATCCACCAGGCGCCCGGAGAACTGCACGGCGTGCCGCAGGCGCTGCTGATGTTCGCGGCGGGCTTCCTCACCATCCACGTGGTCGAGCGCGCGGTCGCCATCCACCGCGGTCACGAGGGCGAGTACGCCGAGCACACCCACGGCCACCACCACGGCCACGCCCACCACGCCGGGGCCCAGGGCATCGGGCTGACCGCCGCGCTGGCCCTGGTCGGGCACAGCGTGATGGACGGCTTCGCGATCGGCGCCGCCTTCCAGGCCGGCACCACGGTCGGCACGGTGGTGGCCATCGCGGTGGTCGCGCACGACTTCGCCGACGGCTTCAACACCTACACGATCACCCGGCTGTACGGGGCCAACCGGCGCCGGGCGCTGACCCTGCTCGCGGCCGACGCGCTGGCCCCGGTCTCCGGCGCGGCGATCACGCTGGCCTTCACCATCCCGGAGCACCTGCTCGGCCTCTACCTGGGCTTCTTCTCCGGCTTCCTGCTCTACCTGGCGACCTCGGACATCCTCCCGGAGGCGCACAGCCCGCACCCCTCGCGCAGCACCCTGCTGTGCACCGTCGCCGGGGTCGGCTTCATGTGGCTGGTCATCGGCTTCGCCAGCTGACCCCGGCTTCGCCGACCGACCCCCGGCTTCGCCAGCTGACCCCGGCTTCGCCGACCGACCCCCGGCTTCGCCGACCGACCCCCGGCTTCGCCGACCGACCCCCGGCTTCGCCGACCGACCCCCGGCTTCGCCGACCGACCCCCGGCTTCGCCGGCTAACCCGGAAGGCGGCTCCAGCACTCCCGCATCGCCGCCAGCGCCTCGGTGATCGCCGGCCGCCGGGAGGCCTGGGCCCGCCAGAGCGCGAACACCCGCCGGCTCGGCTGCGAGGCCACCGGGCGGGCCACCACCCCGGCCGGCAGCGGGCCCCGGCCGAGCCGGGGCACCAGGCCCATTCCCAGACCGGCCGCGACCAGCGCGATCTGGGTCTCGAACTCGCCGACCTGGTAGCGCACGTCCGGCTCCTCACCGGCCTCACGCAAGGTGCGGACCAGCCAGTCGTGGCAGATGTTGCCCGGCGGCACGCTGATCCAGCGCTGTCCGCACAGCCGCTCCACCGGCACCGCGTCCAGCGCCGCCAGCTCGTCCCCGTCCGGCAGCAGCAGGTCCACCGGGTCCGTCCCGAGGTCCAGCCGGGCCAGGCCCTCCTGCACCGGCAGCGGCACGGTCGGCCAGTCCTGCACCAGCGCCAGGTCCACCTCGCCCCGGGCCACCAGCTCCGCCGCCGGGTACGGGTCGCTCTCCAGCAGCCGTACGTCCAGCTCCGGGCAGCGCCGCCGCAGTTCGGCCAACGCCCCGGGCATCAGTCCGCGCGCGCCGGACGGGAACGCGGCGACCAGCAGCCGACCGACCGCCTGGCCGCGCTGCTCCTCCAACCGCACCTCGGCCTGCTCCACCAGCCCCAGCACGGCCTGCGCGGTGGTCGCCAGCTCACGCGCCGCGTCGGTCAGCACCACGCCCCGGCCCTGCTTCTCCAACAGCACCGTCCGGGTCTCCCGCTCCAGCTTGGCGATCTGCTGCGAGACCGCCGAGGGCGTGAACCCGAGCGCGGCCGCCGCCCCGCCGACCGAACCGTGCACCGCCACCGCGTGCAGCGCCCGCAGGCGCCCCAGATCCATCATGCAGCAATCCTAAAGTGTCTTCTTCAGTATTCATTGCTGGTGCTACACGGTCCTTCGCCGCCATGCTCGACCCATGACCGCAACACCTGCCGCCCCGGGTGGCAAGAGCAACATGAGTCCTCGTCACATCGCCCTGGCCGTCCTGGTGGCCGCCGTGTGGGGCCTCAACTTCGTCCTCATCCACGTCGGCCTGGACAGCTTCCCGCCGCTGCTCTTCTGTGCCCTGCGGTTCGCCGTGGTCGCCGTGCCCGCGGTCTTCTTCATCGGCCCGCCCAAGGTGGCCTGGCGCCGGGTGCTGGCGGTCGGCCTGGTCCTCGGGGTGGCCAAGTTCGGGCTGCTCTTCCTCGGCATGCACGCCGGGATGCCGGCCGGCCTCTCCTCCCTGGTGCTCCAGGGCCAGGCAGGCTTCACGGCCCTGTTCGCCGCTGCCCTGCTGGGCGAGCGCCCGGGCGGGCAGCGGTTGCTCGGCCTGGGAATCGCCTTCGCGGGCATCGCCCTGAGCGCGTTCGACCAGGGCCTCGGCGGTCCGCTCGGCGCCTTCGCCCTGGTGGTGCTGGCCGCCGTCGCCTGGGGCCTGTCCAACGTGCTGACCCGCAAGGCCGCGCCGCCGGACGCGCTGCGCTGGATGGTCTGGGTCAGCGCCGTCCCGCCGCTGCCGCTGCTGGGCCTGTCCCTGCTGGTCGAGGGGCCGGACGCGGACCTGCGCGCGCTGCGCGGGATCACCCTCGGCGGGCTCGGCGCGATCGGCTACGTCGGGCTGGTCTCCACCCTGTTTGGCTTCGTCGCCTGGAGCTACCTGCTGCGCTGCTACGACGCGACCGCCGTCGCGCCCTACTCGCTGCTGGTGCCGGTGTTCGGGATGTCCTCGGCCTGGCTGCTGCTCGGCGAACGGGTCAGCCCGCTGGCCGGTGCGGCCGCGCTGCTGGTGATCGCCGGGATCGGGATCACCGCGCTGCGCCCGGGGCTGCCGAGCGCCGTGACGGCCCGGCTGCGAGGAAACGGGCCTCGGCGGAGCGCAGCACTCGCAGCAGCACCTCCTCGTCCTCGGGGCTGACCTCGCCGAAGTACTCCTGCGCCACCTCGTCCCGGACCTGCCCGATCCGCTCCACCGCCGCCTGGCCGGCCTCGGTCAGCAGCAACCGCACGGCCCGCCGGTCGGCCGGGTCGGGGCTGCGCTCGACCAGTCCGGCCTCCTCCAGGGCGTCGACCACGGTGGTGGCCGAGCGCGGGGCGATGTGGAGCTTGTCGGCGAGGTCGCTCAGCCGCATCGCGTGGTCCGGCGTCTCGCAGCCGGGCGCGTGGGCGAGGGTGCGCAGTGCCCGGGCCTGGCCGGGGGTGATGCCGTAGGGCTCCAGCCGCCAGCCGGTCTGGCGGCGGATCCGCTTGATCGCCCTGGTCATCGCGTCCGCCAGTTCGGCCGCGCTGGCCGGGGAGCCGGGCCGGGGGGCGGGGGAGGGGTCCGCCGGGTCGTCGGTCGGCGTGGTGGTCATCGGCGGTCTCCTCGGCTGGCGTCCGGCCAAGCGTATCGGCCGGTCGGGGGCCCGCGGCGGGCGGCGGAGGGCGATCGGGGAAATATGTTGAGCTTAGCTCAGTATCTAGGCTAGCGTAGTTCCCAGTGAGGGGATCCTAAGTTCCCTCCCCGACCCTGGAGGGCCCATGCCCGTTTCCACCGCGCGCGTCGCCACCGACCGCCCCGCCCGCTACGCCAAGCAGCTCGCCGCCCACATGAGCCGCAGGATCGAGGCGTCCTTCTCCCCGGAGACCGGCCGCGGCACCCTGGTCTTCGCCGCCGGAACCGCCACCCTGGAGGCCCAACCGGACGCCCTGCTGCTGACCGTCGAGGGCGAGCGCGAGAACCTGCCCGGCCTGGAGGACGTGGTCGGCCGTCACCTCGTCCGCTTCGGCGCCCGCGACGAACTGGTCGTCGAGTGGTACCGCGACAACGGCGAGGCCGGCCTCGTTCACCGCAACGAGGAGTCCGAGGCCTGAGGCCTTCGGGCGCCCGGCCGGGGCAGCCACCGGTCGAGCGCCCACAGCACCAGGGCCGCCAGGCACCAGCTGGCCACCACGTCCAGCGTCCAGTGGAAGTCGCTCCACACCAGCCCCGCGCCCACCCCGAGCGCCAGCAGCACCGCACCCGCCGTCAGCCCCCGGGCCGTCCGCGGCCCCGCCGTCCGGGCCAGCAGCAGCGCCGCCACCCCGTACGAGAACGTCGCGGTCGCGGTGTGCCCGGACGGGTACCAGCCCCACTGCCCCGGCGTCAGCGCATCCCCGAGCGGGCCCGGCCGAGCGAAGGCCGCCTTCGCCGGGACCACCAGCAGCGGGATCAGCCCCGAGGTCAGCACCGCCACCGACAGCGGCAGCCACCAGCGCACCGCCCCCGCCCGGCGCCACCACCAGGCGGCCAGTGCCCCGGCCGCCAGCAGTACCGGGACGGCGGGCACGGCGCTGCCCAGGTCCGACAGCAGATGGCCGAGGGGGTCGAGCAGGGAGTTCGGGTGGGCCGCCCGCACCGCCCGGCGGACCGAGCGGTCCAACCCGAGCAGCGGCCCGTCCGCCGCCACCTGCCAGGACACCACCAGCAGCACGACCGCCGCCACCACCGGCACCGCCATCGAACGGGCGGCCCGGCCCAGGGCAGCGGACAGCCGCCCCGGAGCAGGGGGGAGAGCTCCGGGGCGGCTCTGATGATCGCCGTTCCGTGCGTCCCGGGGGGTGTGGGTCGGACGGTCGGTCGATCGGCCTTCGGTATGCGCCGACCCTCGCGGGGCGGCCTGGTCGTCCTCGCGGCGCCCACGCGGACCCGCCCCTTGGGGTGGCTCCGCGGGCGGCTCCGCCAATGGCTGAGGCTCGCTGTCCATCTGCGATGACACTACGTCAACCGCCCTTCCACGCCGAGCGCCTTCAGCGATTCCGCACATCATCTTCACCCCGCCCCGGGCAACCTCCGGACCGTCCCGTCGATCATGCCCGACCGCCGCACCGAGCCCGTACGAACCGAACGGCCCGTGCGGACCAGAGGTCCCCACGGGCCGTTCAGCGCTGTCCGGACATCCCTCCGGCGGGCAGGTGGCGCCTGGATCAGGCGGCGGTGACACCCTGGAGCGCGAACGCGCCCTCGATGATGTCCAGACCCTCGTTCAGCAGGTGCTCCGGCATGACCAGCGGCGGAAGGAAACGCAGCACGTTGCCGTAGGTGCCGGCGGTCAGCACGACCAGGCCCTCAGCGTGGCAGGCCTTGGCGATGGCCGCGGTGGCCTCCGCGTTCGGCTCCTTGCCGCCCGGCTTCACCAGCTCGACGGCGATCATCGCGCCGCGGCCGCGGACGTCCCCGATGATGTCGAACTTCTCCTGCATCGAGCGCAGGCGGCCCAGCATGGCCTCACCGATCCGCTGCGCCTTGCCGACGAGGTCCTGCTCCTTCATGGTCTCGATGGAGCCCAGCGCGGCGGCGCAGGCCACCGGGTTGCCGCCGTAGGTGCCGCCCAGGCCGCCGGCGTGCGCGGCGTCCATGATCTCGGCGCGGCCGGTCACCGCGGCCAGCGGCAGACCGCCGGCGATGCCCTTGGCGGTGGTGATCAGGTCCGGGACGATGCCCTCGTCCTCGCAGGCGAACCACTGGCCGGTGCGGCAGAAGCCGGTCTGGATCTCGTCGGCGACGAACACGATGCCGTTCGCCTTCGCGTACTCCACGATGGCCGGCAGGAAGCCCTTGGCCGGCTCGATGAAGCCGCCCTCACCCTGGATGGGCTCGATGATGATCGCCGCGACGTTGTCGGCGCCGATCTGCTTGTTGATGATGTCGATCGCCTGCGCGGCGGCCTCGGCGGCGCAGTTCTCCGCGCCGGTCAGCCAGCGGTACGGGTAGGCCACCGGCACCCGGTAGATCTCCGGGGCGAACGGACCGAAGCCCTGCTTGTACGGCATGTTCTTCGCCGTCAGGCCCATGGTCAGGTTGGTGCGGCCGTGGTAGCCGTGGTCGAACACCACGACGGCGGTGCGCTTGGTGTAGGCGCGGGCGATCTTCACCGCGTTCTCGACCGCCTCGGCGCCCGAGTTGAACAGCGCCGTGCGCTTCTCGTGGTCACCCGGGGTCAGCTCGTTCAGCTGCTCGGCGACGGCCACGTAACCCTCGTACGGGGTCACCATGAAGCACGTGTGGGTGAAGGCGGCCAGCTGCTCGCTCGCCTTGGCCACCACGGCCTCGGCGCTGTTGCCGACGTTGGTCACGGCGATGCCGGAGCCGAAGTCGATCAGCGAGTTGCCGTCCACGTCCTCCAGCACGCCGCCGTTGGCACGGGTGACGTACACCGGCAGGGTGGTGCCGACGCCGGCCGCCACCGCACCCAGCTTGCGGGCCTGCAGCTCCTGCGACTTCGGGCCCGGGATCGCGGTGACCAGGCGGCGCTCCTGCGGGAGCGGCGTTACGGCGCTCATGGGGTATCTCCAGACTTCTCGGCTCGGTGTTTCGCAGGCTACGGCCGCCCTCCCCGACCGGGCATGCGCCACTCGGTAGCACTGCGCCATCCGACTTGTCCGGCACGGCCAGCGCGGGTGGTGCGACTACCGGCAGGTCCCGCTCCACTACCCTGAGCGCGGGCGTGTCGCCGGTACGGCGGCATGGGTATGGCGGCACCGACGGCGGTCGGGCCGGGCGGGCGAGGGAGCGGGGCCGTACATGGCACAGCACGGGTCACACCACCACGGCGAACGCACCACCACCAGACCCCCGACCCCTCTGCCCCACCAACGACCCGGCGGGCCCGCCTTCAACCTCGCCGACTGGGCCACCGCCCCGCGCCCCGAAGCCGAACCCGGCGTCTACCGGCTCGGCTACCGCCGCATCGACCCGGAGCGCGCCGAGGCCGCCAAGGTCCCGACCTGGCCGCTGCTGCTGCGGGCGGCGCTCAACGTGGTGGTGGGGTGGCTGGCCTTCGTCTACGGGGTCGAGTTCGCCACGGACGGGACCACGTTCATCGGCGTCCTTCCGTCCCAATCGGCCTTCGTCGCCACCTCCGTGGTGCTGACCCTGAACGCCCTCGTGCTGGGCGTGGTTATCAAGGTCTTCGGCCGCATGGGCCGCTGGCCCGAGGTGTGGCGTCGCTACGCCGCCCCGCTGCTGTCCCGGACGGTGACCCGGGAGGAGCCCGCCGAGGAGGCGGGGTCGGCGGCGGAGTCCGTCCGTGGGCAGGACCCGTGGGACGGGCTGCGCCGGGGCGGGGCGGTTGAGGCGGCGGTGCGGCTGGACTCGGAGGCGGTCGGCGACGTCGACTACGTGCGGATCCAGCGCGCCTGGGAGTCTGCCCAGGCGGACCCGGTGTTCGTGCCCGCCTTCACCGAGCAGGTGGCCACCCGCGGCGCGGCGGCGTTCGCTCATCCGTCCGAGGCGCGCGAGCTGCCCGGCCGGGTCCGGCGGCACGATCTGCTGCTCGGCCAGGTCTGCCTCGGTGTCGCGCAGGACGTGCCGAAGAATCCGCTGAGCCACCGGGCGGCCGACTTCGCGCTGGACCCGGCGGTCCTGGGCACCTCGCTGCTGGCGGTCGGCCCGGCCGGGACGGGGAAGACCGCGCGGCTGGCCCGGCCGGTGGCCGAGGCGCTGTGCCTGCAGGCGCTGGCCGGCACCGCGTGCGCGGTGGTGGTGGGGGCGGCGGACGTCGACCTCGGCCCGGACGCCTGGTACGACGTGGTGATCGCTCCCGGCGACCCGGCCTCGGTGTACGGGCTGGACCTGTACGGCGCGGCGCAGGACCCGGATGAGACCGCCGCCCGGCTGGCCGAGGCGCTGCTGCCGGACGAGCTGATCGCCCGCGCCGAGAACGCCCGGACGGCGCTGCAGCAGGTGGTCGGCCCTTTCCACGCCGCGTACGGCCGCTACCCGGGGGTGCGCGAGCTGCGGGCGCTGCTGGGCGGTGAACCGGACGCGCTGGCGGCGCTGGTGAAGGCGCTCGGCGCGGCGGGCAGACTGGCCGCGTACGAGCGGGACCTGGAGCACCGGGAGCGCCAGCGCGGCCGGGCGGACGATCCCGGGGCCCTGCTGGCGGACCGGCTGGCGCTGCTGGACCGGCCCGCCTTCGAGGGCGCCTTCGCGACCGACGGCACCGGCCGCCCCCCGTTCGCGATGCGGGTGCTGGACCACCCTCTGCGGGTGCGGGTGAAGCTGCCCGAGCGCAGTCACCCGGAGGCCGCCCGGATGCTGTCCCGGCTGGTGGTGGGTCAGTTCGTGCAGGCGGCGGGCGCCCGGGAGGACCGCTCGCTGTTCGCCGGGCTGGTGGTGGACGACGCCTCCGCTGCCCTGGACGCCGGTTCCGTCCGCGGCCTGCAGCGGATGCGCGGCGCGAACGCGGGCGCGGTGCTGCTGCTGCGGTCGCTGGTGGACCTGCCGGAGGCGCTGCGGGCGCCGCTGTTCGGCGCGGTCGGCTGCCGGATGGCCTTCCCGGGGATCGCGCCCTGGGACGGGCGGCTGTTCTCTGAGGCCTGGGGGACGCACCTGGTGCAGGAGACCGCGGTGACCCACACCCCCGACACCTCCGGCGGGGTGATAAGGCGGGCCGGCAGGCTCGGGCGGAAGGCGTTGTCGGGTACGACGGCGCAGACCGAGTCGGTGACGACCCGGGATGTGGAGCGGTTGCGGTGGTCGCCGTCGGATCTGGCGCACGCGTTGCCGGCGGGGCACGCGGTGGTGTCGTTGACGGCGGTGTCGGGGGAGCAGGTGCCGCCGCTGCTGGTGGATCTGCGGGGCTGAGGCGGGGGTGAGGCGAGGCTTAGGCGGGACGGCGGTGGGACGGGGGTTGTGGAGAGGCCAGGCGGAAGTCGCCTTCGAGGTGGATTCGGCAGTGCCGGTTGTCCGGGGCGTCCATAATGAAGGGGAGAGACCCTCACCAGTCCCACGTCCCTCTCCTCGCCCGGCCGCAATGGCGCGGTCAGGTCGATCCCCCGAAGGTGCCATGCCCCCCACACTCGCCTCCGTCGTCCGCAACAGTTCGCTCCATCTGACGGTGCTCGCCGGCGCGGACCACCTGGAGCGGCCGGTCCGCTGGGTGCACACCAGCGAGCTGGACGACCCGACCCCGTTCCTGGAGGGTGGCGAGCTGCTGCTCACCACCGGTATCAAGCTGGGCCGTACGGCGGCGCAGCTGCAGGCGTACGTGCACCGGCTGGCCGATGCCGGGGTGGTCGGGCTGGGTCTGGGGGTGGGGCTGTCGCACACCGAGGTGCCCCAGCCGCTGGTGGACGCGGCGGCGCAGCGGGGGCTGCCGCTGCTGCGGGTGCCGGAGCCGACGCCGTTCATCGCGATCAGCAAGGTGGTGTCGGCGGCGCTGGCCGCGGAGCAGTACGAGGCGGTGACGACCAGCTTCGAGGCGCAGGAGGAGCTGACCCGGGCGGCGCTGGGCAAGGACGGGACGACGGCCGTGGTGCGCCGGCTGGCGGCGCGGCTGGGGGGCTGGGCGGCACTCTACGACGGGTCGGGCGCGCTGTCGGTGGTGGCGCCGGACTGGGCGGCGCGCCGGGCGGGGCGCTTGGCGGCGGAGGTGGACCGGCTGCGCCGGCGGCCGGCGCCGTCGAGTGCGGCGCTGCAGGGGCGTTCGCCGGGGATAGACACGGCGGACGAGGACTACGTGGTGGTCCAGTCGCTGGGGGCGGACCGGCGGGCCCGGGGCTTCCTGGCGGTCGGGACCGAGGACCGGATCACGCCGACCGAGCGGTACGTGCTGAACGCGGCGGTGGCGCTGCTGACCCTCACCCTGGAGCGTTCGCGCGAGCTGCGGCAGGCCGAGGAGCGGATGGGCGCGGCGCTGCTGCGGATGGTGCTGGCGGGTGAGGTGGCGACGGCCCGTCAGGTAGCGATGGGGCTGTTCGGCGGCATGCCGGAGGGGACGATACGGGTCCTGGTGGCCGGGTCGGGGCCGAACGCGGACGCCTCGGAGGCGCTCGCGGAGCTGGGCGACCGGGCCGAGCAGGCCGGTTCCCGGGTGGGCGAGAAGCTGCTGGTGGCGCGGGAGGACGGTGCGCACGGGCCGCGGCTGATGGTGCTGGCGCTGGACAACGGCGCGGTGCACCGGGCCTGCCTGGGCGTGGTGGAGGAGCACGAGGGCCTGTCGCTGGGCGTCTCGGCGCCGGCCGCGCTGGAGGAGGCCGGTACGGCGCACGCGCAGGCGGAGCGGGCGCTGGCGGTGGCGTTGCGCGGTGGGCGCCGGTCGGTGGACCACGAGGAGGTCGGCGCGGGTTCGCTGCTGCCACTGCTCGGGGAGGACGCGGTGACGGCGTTCGCGGAGGGGCTGCTGCGGCCACTGCGCGAGCACGACCGGACGGCCCGCGGTGACCTGGTGGCCTCGCTGCGGGCGTGGCTGTCGCGGCACGGCCAGTGGGACGCGGCGGCGGCCGACCTCGGGGTGCACCGGCACACGCTGCGCTACCGGATGCGCCGGGTCGAGGAGTTGTTGGGCCGCTCGCTGGACGACACCGACGTGCGGATGGAGCTGTGGCTGGCGTTGCGCTCCGGCGAGGAATAGACCGGAAGAGAACACACGCCTGGACGTGGTGGAGTGGCCCCGGAGTCGAACGCTCCTAGTCGGCCAATCCGATCGGCCTGCCCTCGCACCTACCCTCGGGTTCGGGTCCCACGCCCGTGGGCCGTACGACGACGAGGAGAGGGCCGGTACCACGGTGACCACCACGTACGATTTCTGGCTCGCCGGCCGCCGGGCGAGCGGTGACGCCGACTTCGAGGTGCACAACAGCTGGGACGGCCGTCTGGTCGGCAAGGTCAGCATCCCGACCGAGGCGCAGGTCGAGGAGGCGCTGGACGCCGCCGTCGCCGCGCTGCCGGTGTTCGCCGCCACCCCGGCGCACCAGCGGGCCGCCGCCCTGGACCACGTGGCCAAGCGGCTGACCGAGCGCACCGAGGAGCTCGCCCAGCTGATCACCGCCGAGAACGGCAAGCCGATCAAGTGGGCCCGCGGCGAGGTCGGTCGCGCGGTGTCGGTCTTCCGCTGGGCCGCCGAGGAGGCGCGCCGCACCAACGGCGAGACGATGCGGCTGGACACCGACCCGGGCGGCGTGGGCCGCTTCGCGGTGGTGCGCCGTTTCCCGCGCGGCGTGGTGCTCGGGATCGCCCCGTTCAACTTCCCGCTGAACCTGGTCGCCCACAAGGTCGCTCCGGCGATCGCGGTCGGCGCCCCAATCATCCTCAAGCCTGCCCCGGCGACCCCGCTGTCGGCGATGGTGCTGGGCGAGATCCTGGCCGAGACCGACCTGCCGGCCGGCTCCTGGTCGATCCTGACCGTGCCGAACGACCGGATGCCGGCCCTGGTGCAGGACCGTCGCCTGCCGGTGATCTCCTTCACCGGTTCGGACAAGGTCGGCTACCAGATCATGGACTCGGTGCCGCGCAAGCACACCACCCTGGAGCTGGGCGGCAACGCCGCAGCGGTGGTGCTCGCCGACTGGTCCTCGGAGGCCGACCTGGACTGGGCTGCCACCCGGATCGCGATGTTCGCCAACTACCAGGGCGGCCAGTCCTGCATCTCGGTGCAGCGGGTGATCGCCGACGCGTCGGTGTACGACGCGCTGCTGGAGAAGGTCGTGGCCAAGGTCAAGGCCCAGGTCACCGGTGACCCGAACGAGGACGCGACGGACGTCGGCCCGCTGGTCGACGAGAACGCCGCCAAGCGGGTGGAGTCCTGGGTGGACGACGCGGTCGCCAAGGGCGCCAAGGTGCTCACCGGCGGCACCCGGGAGGGCGCGACGTACGCCCCGACCGTGCTGGCCGAGCTGCCCGCCGACGCGATCCTGGCCAAGGCCGAGGTGTTCGGCCCGGTGCTGTCGCTGCACAGGGTGGACGGCGTGGCCGAGGCCTTCGCGGCCGTCAACGACTCGCCGTTCGGCCTGCAGGCGGGCGTGTTCACGCACGACCTGCAGACCGCCTTCCGCGCCCACCGGGAGCTGGAGGTCGGCGGCGTGATCATCGGCGACGCGCCCTCCTACCGCGCCGACCAGATGCCGTACGGCGGCGTCAAGGACTCCGGCGTCGGCCGCGAGGGCGTCAAGTACGCGATGGACGACTACACCGTCGAGAAGGTCATGGTCCTGACCGGCCTCGACCTCTGAGAGCGACGGACGGTGGCCGACCGACGGAGGCCGCCTGACGCGGGGCCCGGTCCGGGTGCGGACCGGGCCCCGCGTCGTGTTCAGCCGTCGTGTCCGGCCGCGGCGGCGACGGCCTCGGCGACGGTGGCGTTCCCGGCGACCAGCTCCAGGGTCTGCCCGGCGGTGCCGGGCTCGCGCAGCAGCGCGGCCAGGACGGCGGCCACGTCGGCCCGGTCGACCGCGCCGCGGCCGACCGAGGGGGCGAGCCGGACCAGGCCGGTGCCGGGGCCGTCGGTGAGCCGTCCGGGGCGCAGTACCGTCCAGTCGAGCGCGGTGCGGGCGCGGACGGCGTCGTCGGCGGCGCCCTTGGCCCGCAGGTACGTCTCGAAGACCGCGTCGGCGGGGTGGTGGGCGGCCGCGTCGGCGCCCATCGAGGAGACCATCAGGTACCGCCGGACGCCGGCGAGCTCGGCGGCGTCGGCGAGCAGGACGGCCGCGTCGCGGTCGACGGTGCTCTTGCGGGCGGCGCCGCTGCCCGGACCGGCGCCGGCGGCGAAGACCACCGCGTCGGTGTCGGCGAGCAGGGCGGCCAGCTGCGGGACGGTGGCGGACTCCAGGTCGAGCAGCAGCGGCTCGGCGCCGGCGTCGACGAGGTCCTGGGCCTGTTCGGGGCGGCGGATGATCCCGGCCGGGCGGTCGCCGCGGTCGGCGAGCAGCCGTTCCAGCTTCAGCGCGATCTGTCCGTGGCCCCCGGCGATGACGGTACGCATGGCTCCGACGGTAGTCCGAAGGGTCGTCGGTCGTCCTGTCGTCCGGGAGGGACGCGAACAGGACACAATGGGCGCATGACTTCGCTCGCCCACCCGCAGCTGCGTTTCACGCCCACCGTGGCGGACCCCTCCGGCCCCAGGGAGCTGGTGATCCTCGGTTCCACCGGTTCGATCGGCACCCAGGCCATCGACGTGGTGCTCCGCAACCCGGACCGCTTCCGGGTGGTCGCCCTGTCGGCGGCCGGCGGCCGGGTGGAGCTGCTCGCCGAGCAGGCGCTGCGGCTGGGCGTGCACACGGTGGCGGTGGCGGATCCGGCGGCCGAGCCGGCGCTGCGCGAGGCGCTGGCCGCGAAGGCGGCGGGTCGGCCGCTGCCGACCGTGCTGGCGGGCCCGGACGCGGCGACCGAGCTGGCCGGGACGGAGTGCCACTCGGTGCTCAACGGCATCACCGGTTCGATCGGTCTTCGGCCGACGCTGGCCGCGCTGAAGGCCGGCCGGGTGCTGGTGCTGGCGAACAAGGAGTCGCTGATCGTCGGCGGCCCGCTGGTGAAGGCGGTGGCGAAGCCGGGCCAGATCGTGCCGGTGGACTCCGAGCACGCGGCGCTGTTCCAGGCGCTGGCCGGCGGCACCCGGGCGGAGGTCCGCAAGCTGGTGGTGACGGCGAGCGGCGGCCCGTTCCGGACCCGGACCCGGGAGCAGCTGGCCGGGGTGACCCCGCAGGACGCGCTGGCGCACCCGACCTGGGCGATGGGCCCGGTCGTCACGATCAACTCGGCCACCCTGGTCAACAAGGGCCTGGAGGTGATCGAGGCGCATCTGCTGTACGACGTGCCGTTCGACCGGATCGACGTCGTGGTCCATCCGCAGTCAGTGGTGCACTCGATGGTGGAGTTCACCGACGGCTCGACCCTGGCGCAGGCGAGCCCGCCGGACATGCGGATGCCGATCGCGCTGGGGATCGGCTGGCCGGACCGGGTGCCGGACGCCGCCCCGGCCTGTGACTGGACCAAGGCCGCGACCTGGGAGTTCTTCCCGTTGGACAACGAGGCCTTCCCGGCGGTCGAGCTGGCGCGCGAGGTGGGCACGCTGGGCGGTACGGCGCCGGCGGTGTTCAACGCGGCGAACGAGGAGTGCGTGGAGGCTTTCCTGAAGGGCCGCCTCGCTTTCACGGGAATCGTGGACACTGTTGCCAAGGTCGTGGCCGAGCACGGACAGCACGACGGCGGGCCGGCGGCGGGAACTTCCCTGACGGTCGAGGACGTCCTGCACGCGGAGGACTGGGCGCGCGCCCGGGCCCGCGAGCTGGCGGCGGGCTGACGGACCGGCCCGCGGCGCCGGCGGTACCCCCGTCGCGTCGCGGAACACGGTACGACGAGACGATGAGCGGAGCGGCATGACGGAGGGCCAGCGGTGGCAACGGTTTTGACGGTGGTCGGCATCCTGGTCTTCGTGATCGGGCTGCTCGTCTCGATCGCCTGGCACGAGCTCGGCCACCTCTCCACGGCCAAGCTGTTCGGCATCCGGGTGCCGCAGTACATGGTCGGCTTCGGCCCGACCCTCTGGTCCCGCCGGAAGGGCGAGACCGAGTACGGCATCAAGGCGATCCCGTTCGGCGGGTACATCCGGATGATCGGGATGTTCCCGCCGGGCGAGGACGGCCGGATCACCAAGCGCAGCAGCTCGCCCTGGCGGACCATGATCGAGGACGCCCGTGAGGCCTCCTACGAGGAACTTCAGGAGGGCGACGAGCACCGGCTCTTCTACACCCGCAAGCCCTGGAAGCGGATCATCGTCATGTTCGCCGGGCCGTTCATGAACCTGATCCTGGCGTTCGGGCTGTTCCTGACCGTCATGATGGGCTTCGGCGTCTCGATGAACGTGCCGACGGTCAGCACCGTCGCCCAGTGCGTGGTCAAGGCGGGCCAGCCCACCGACAGCTGCCCGGCGGGCGCCCCGCCGACCCCGGCCGCCCAGGCCGGTCTGAAGGCCGGGGACAGGATCCTCTCCTTCGACGGGGACCGGATCCGCACCTACGACCAGCTCCAGGCGGACATCCGCCGGTCGGCCGGCAAGACGGTGCCGGTCGTGGTCCAGCGCGGAGACGCGCAGGTGACCCTGAACCCGACCATCGCGGTCAACGACGTCCAGAAGTACGACGGCAACGGCGTCCCGCTCAAGGGCCGGACCGTCCAGGCCGGGTTCCTCGGATTCACCCCGGCGAGTGGTGTGGTCCAGCTGGGCTTCGGTCAGTCCCTCGACCGGATGTCCACCATGGCCGAGAGCGGGGTCAAGTCGCTGATCGCCCTGCCCGGCAAGATCCCCGGGCTGTGGAACGCGGTCGTCGGCGACGCCCCGCGCGACCCGGACTCGCCGATCGGCATGGTCGGCGCCGCCCGGGTCAGCGGCGAGGTGTTCTCGCTGGACATCCCGGGCACCCAGCGGGTCGCCTTCTTCGTGAACCTGCTGGCCGGGATCAACCTGTCGCTCTTCCTGTTCAACATGCTGCCGCTGCTCCCGCTGGACGGCGGCCACATCGCCGGCGCGGCCTGGGAGGCCGTCCGCCGCCGGATCGCACAGCTGTTCCGGCGGCCCGATCCGGGCCCCTTCGACGTCGCCAAGCTGATGCCGGTGGCATACGTCGTGGCCAGCGTCTTCATCGGTTTCACCCTGCTGGTGATGGTCGCCGACCTGGTGAACCCGGTGAAGATCAGCTAGGGCGTTCGGGTACGGCGGGTGTGCTGGGCGCCCGGACCGTGCCGTACCGTGGAGGCCGGGTGCGCGATCGTCCGCGCGCCCGGACTCGGCCGTCCCAGCGGCCGGGCGATCGACCACACCTCAACCCCGGGGAACCCTGCGCACATGACCGCGATCTCGCTCGGTATTCCGTCCCTGCCGCTCAAGCCGCTGGCCAAGCGCCGCTACTCCCGGCAGATCATGGTCGGCAACGTGCCGGTCGGCGGTGACGCCCCCGTCTCGGTGCAGTCGATGACCACCACCGTCACCTCGGACATCAACGCCACGCTGCAGCAGATCGCCGAGCTGACCGCGTCCGGCTGCCAGATCGTCCGGGTCGCCGTCCCCTCGCAGGACGACGCCGACGCGCTGCCGATCATCGCCAAGAAGTCGCAGATCCCGGTCATCGCCGACATCCACTTCCAGCCGAAGTACGTCTTCGCGGCGATCGACGCCGGCTGTGCGGCCGTGCGCGTCAACCCGGGCAACATCAAGGCCTTCGACGACAAGGTCGGCGAGATCGCCAAGGCCGCCAAGGACGCCGGGGTGCCGATCCGGATCGGCGTCAACGCCGGCTCGCTCGACAAGCGGCTGCTGGAGAAGTACGGCAAGGCCACCCCGGAGGCGCTGGTCGAGTCTGCGCTGTGGGAGTGCTCGCTGTTCGAGGAGCACGACTTCCGCGACATCAAGATCTCGGTCAAGCACAACGACCCGGTCGTGATGATCCAGGCCTACCGGCAGCTCGCGGCCGCCTGCGACTACCCGCTGCACCTCGGCGTGACCGAGGCCGGGCCGGCCTTCCAGGGCACCGTCAAGTCCGCGGTCGCCTTCGGCGCGCTGCTCGCCGAGGGCATCGGCGACACCATCCGGGTCTCGCTCTCAGCCCCGCCGGCCGAGGAGATCAAGGTCGGCAACCAGATCCTGGAGTCCCTCGGGCTGCGCCAGCGCGGGCTGGAGATCGTCTCCTGCCCCTCCTGCGGCCGCGCCCAGGTCGACGTCTACAAGCTCGCCGAGGAGGTCACCGCCGGGCTGGAGGGCATGGAGGTGCCGCTGCGCGTCGCCGTCATGGGCTGCGTCGTGAACGGCCCGGGCGAGGCCCGCGAGGCCGACCTCGGGGTCGCCTCCGGCAACGGCAAGGGGCAGATCTTCGTCAAGGGGCAGGTGATCAAGACCGTTCCCGAGTCGAAGATCGTCGAGACCCTGATCGAGGAGGCGCTCAAGCTCGCCGAGCAGATGCAGGAGGAGGGCGTCGAGGCCGGTTCGCCGACCGTCGTCGCCGCGGAGTGACCGTCCGGATCGGATTCCTTCGGTCCGAACGCGACCGCAGCGCAGTTTTCCGGAAGCGGGGCCGTCCGTTCGCGGACGGCCCCGCGGCCGTAGCCGGGTGGGGCCACGGAGTAGGGTGCGGCCAGAGTCGTCTCAGTGAGGTGCTGTCTCGATGCTCGATCGAGGTGTGATTCTCCCCAGCTCCTTCCAGGCCGCCCGGGCCCTGGCCACCACCCGCGTGCTGGAACCCCCGGATCTCGCGGACGCCCTGGAGATCCTCCACCGCGACCCGGTCGCCAACGCCTTCGTCGCCACCCGGGTCGAGGCCGTCGGGCTGGACCCGTGGCGGCTTGGCGGGGAGTTGTGGGGGTGGTACGACGGGGACGGTGTACTGGACGCCCTCTGCTACGCGGGGGCGAACCTCGTCCTGGTCAACGCCGGACCGGTGGCCGTCGCGGCCTTCGCCGAGCGGGCCAGGCGGCAGGGGCGGCGCTGCTCCTCGATCGTGGGGCCGGCCGAGTCGACCGCCGCCTTCTGGGCGCTGCTGGAGCGCAGTTGGGGGCCGGCCCGTGAAGTCCGGGGCCACCAGCCGCTGTTGGCGACCTCCTCGCCGTCGGTGGAGATCGCGCCGGATCCACTGGTGCGGAGGGTGCGGCGCAACGAGGTCGAGGCGTTGATGCCCGCTTGCGTGGCGATGTTCACCGAAGAGGTGGGGGTGTCGCCGCTGGCGGGGGACGGGGGGCTCCTCTACCAGGCCAGGGTGGCCGAACTCGTCTCCACCGGGCGGTCGTTCGCGCGGTTCGCGGACGACGGGCAGGTGGTGTTCAAGGCGGAGGTCGGGGCCGTGACGGAGGGGGCCTGCCAGATCCAGGGAGTCTGGGTGGCGCCGGAGCACCGGGGGCAGGGGCTGTCCGAGACCGGGATGGCGGCGGTGCTGGACGTCGCGCTGCGGGAGGTGGCGCCGGTGGTCTCGCTGTACGTCAACGACTACAACCTGCGGGCGCGGGCGGCGTATCGGCGGGTGGGGTTCCGGGAGGTCGGGGCGTTCATGAGCGTTCTCTTCTGAGCGCTCCGTTCCGGGGGTGCCGTTGTCGCGGTTCGGCGGGCGTTTGTTGTCGTGCGGTTCCCGGGATGTTGGGTTCTGATCTTCGGCCGCGCCACGGGGCCGCTGGTAGTAACGTCCGGAGCATGGATCAGCTGACCGGGGTGACGATCGAGGCCATCGACCTTGCGGCCTGGGCGCCGCAGGCGCTGGAGGTCCAGGCGGTGGCGTTCGGGCTCACGCCCGAGGAGGTCGCGGTACGGCTGCACATCGTGGGGCGGCACGCCCAGCAGCCCGGGGTGATCGCGTTCGGGGCGATGAGCGGGGGGCGGCTGGTCGGGTTCGGGTACGGGATGCCGAACCAGCGGGAGCACTGGTGGAGCACGGTCATCGAGCCGTACCTGACCGCTCGCGGCTACGGGGACTGGCTGGACGGGGTGTTCGCGGTCACCGAACTGCACGTGCTGCCGGAGTTCCAGGGGCAGGGGGTCGGGAGCCGGCTGATCCGGATGCTGTGCGAGGGGTCGGCGCTGGACCGGAGCATCCTGTCGGCGATCGACGCGGAGACGCCGGCGCGGCGGCTGTACCGGGCGTTGGGGTACCAGGACTTGGCCCGGGCGGTGCGGTTTCCGGCGACGGACCGGTTGTACGCGGTGATGGGGGCGCGGTTGCCCTTGCGGGGGCTCGGGGGCGGGCGGGGTTAGCTCGGGGGGCTTTTTGCTCGGGGGCTTTTTACGAGAGGTGCCCGGCGAACACCAGGTAGAGCTCGGCGTCTTCGTGGCGGCCTGCGGTGAGCGCGCGCAGGGCCAGGTCGACGGAGCGGAACAGGGTCCAGCCGCGGAGGCGGTCCTGATCGACGTCGAGGGCGTCGGCGAGTTGGTGGAGCCGGCGGCGGACGGCGGCGGGGGCGCCAGGGGAGCCGAGCAGGGTGTCGGCGCGGTCCAGGACGAGGCGGGCCAGGTCGTAGGCGCGCTCGCCGGCCAGCGGGCGGGGGTCGATGGCCAGCCAGGGGGCGCGGTCGGCGGCCAGCACGTTGCCGTGGTGGAAGTCGCCGTGGAGGAGGAAGGTCTCGGTGGCGGAGGCGGCCAGGGACTCGGCCGTCGCCAGGGCCTCGGTGATCAGGGGCTGCGCCGCGGTTGCCGCGGGGTGGTCGCGGTGCCGGGTGAGGCGGGCGGCGGTGTCGGCGACCCGGTCGGTGAGGGTGGGGTAGGGGGACGGCCCGTCGGGGAGCTCAGCCCAGAGGCGGTGGAGCAGGCTGGTGGCCTCCAGCATGGCCTTGGGCTCGGCGAGCGAGCGCAGCGGGATCTCGCCGTGGAGGCGCTCCAGGAGGAGGACGCCCTCGGCGGGGTCGGCGTCGAGGAGGAGGACGGCGCCCCGGCCGGCCCAGTGGGTGAGGGCGGTGTGCTCGTGGGCGGTCTCGGGGGTGACCAGGCCGGTCTTGAGGACGGCGGGGGAGAGGTCGTCGCGGTGGACGTAGGTGATCAGGCTGAGGCTGCCGCCGGGGTCCAGGGTGCGTTCGGGGGTGAGGTTCCAGCGGGCCAGGTGGGCGGCTGTCCTCGTGGGGAGGGTGGCCAGCCATTGGCGGCCTTCCTCGCCTTGGGCTGCGGTGACGCTGTTGGTCAGCCAGGTGGGGATGGTGATGTGCGGTGTGTTTCCCGACATGCCTGGCCTTCCGGTTGGTGCTCTGCCTGGGGTGGCCTGTCCATTGTCGGGGATGGGGGTGAAATCGCAGGTCAGTGGCGTGGGGGTGTCTCCGTGCTGGGGGTGGGGGTGCTGGGGTTGTTTTTGGCGCGGGCGCGCGGGGTTTGGCCTGCGCGCCCGCAACGGTCTGGCCCGCCCGTGCTCAGCTCTGGCGGGTCGCCGTCGGGGTGGGGACGGGTTCGGGGATGCCGGGGAAGGGGGTGTCGGGGGCGCCCCAGTGGTGGGCGCGGA
Source organism: Kitasatospora sp. NPDC023118 (assembly GCF_055560875.1). NCBI lineage: Bacteria > Bacillati > Actinomycetota > Actinomycetes > Kitasatosporales > Streptomycetaceae > Kitasatospora > Kitasatospora sp. NPDC023118. The sequence continues at coordinate 42,866 of NZ_JBVHHW010000034.1, read as the reverse complement.
GGGCGCAGTCGCGCAGGGCGGTGGCGGCGGTGGGGCGTTGGGGGGCGGGGACGGCGGCGACCAGGTCGGCGTAGACGGCGGTGAGGCGGGTTTCGAGGTGGGCCGCGAGTTTGGTGGCGGTGGGGGCGTCGGTGACGGGAAAGGGGAGCTGGTAGCCGCCGGCGGCGGGGGTGGGGGTGGCGCCGAGGGTGGTGAGGAGGCGTTGCCAGGCGTCGCGTTGGGATTGGTGGGCGGCGTAGGCGGTGCGGGCGTCGGCGCGTTGTTGGTCTTCGGGGAGGTGGGCGCCGACGACGCCGTAGCCGTAGATGGCGGCGTGTTCGGCGCTGAGGGCGTTCTGGAGGGCGGGGAGGGAGGTGCCCGGGGTGGGGGCGGGAGTCGGGGGAGCGGTGGGGGAGGGCTGGTCGGGGGTCTGGTCGAGGGGGGCGCCGAGGGTGGCGGCGTGCAGGGCGTTGGAGGCGGCGACGGAGGCGAGCAGGCGGGCCAGGGGTGACCGGGCGACTCCGAGGTCGGCGAGGTGGGCCTGGGCGGTCTGGCGTTCCAGTGCGGCCAGGGTGGCGGGGGTGTGGGTGGGGGGCGCCGTGGGCGTGCTGGGGGTGGGGGCCGGGGGGACGGAGGCGGCGGGCACGCCGTAGGCGAGGGCGGCGCGGTGCTGGGCGGTTTCGGCGCGGAGGGGCTGGAGCAGCGCGGTCTGGGCGCCGGGCGTGCCGAGGGCGGTGTCGTACGCGGCCAGCAGGGTGTCGGTGGCGGCGATGGCACGCAGGCGGACCGGGTTGTCGGGGTCGGGGCCGGGGCCCTTGTTGCCGGGCATCACGTCGCCGTTGGGGTCGGCCCCGTTGGAGCTGGTGCAGGCGGCGGTGAGGGTTATCAGCCCGAGGGCCAGGAAGGTCCGTCGGCTGTGCGGCTGCATCGGGGTCACTCCGGGGCGTGTACGGGAGGACGGCCTCCCCGCCTGCCCTCGTTGGCCTGAATCTTTGCAGAACCCCCACGATTGCGGGTGGGGATCGGGGGTGCGGTGTGGCGGGTGGGCTGGTGTGAGCTTGCTCGCAGTGGGTGGCGTCCGGCTGGTCCGGGGTGGTCCGGAATCGGTGGTTGGCGGCTTCACCGGCTAGGCTTTGGGCCGAGCTGCCGTGACCCGGCGTGCGCCCACGGGGCGCGGAGGGTGCGGGGCGACCTTCTGACAACAGCAGACGCGGCCGAGGAGTCCACCCGGATGAGCACCACCCACACCGACCGGCTGCGCGCGTTGCTGGAGCCGCTGGCCGAGCAGGCCGGACTGGACCTGGAGGACGTCAAGGTCACCAAGGCGGGCAGCCGCCGACAGGTGCAGATCGACGTCGACACCGACGGCGGCGTCGACATGGACGCCATCGCCGAGTTCAGCCGGGTGGTCGGCGAGGCTCTGGACGGGTCCGACCTGATGGGCGAGGAGCCCTACCTGCTGGAGGTCGGCTCGCCGGGTGCGGAGCGTCCGCTGGTCCTGCCCCGGCACTGGCAGCGGGCCGAGGGCCGGCTGGCCAAGATCCACCTGGTCGACGGCGGGGAGATCGTCGCCCGGGTGCTGGAGGCGGACGAGGACGGCGCGCTGGTCGAGGTGCAGCCGGTGAAGGGGCGCGGTCGTCCGAAGGAGCGCCGTCTCGACTACGGCGAGGTGGCCCGGGCGCGGGTCCAGGTCGAGTTCAACCGCAAGGACGACGAGAAGCTCCTGGACGAGGCCGCCGACTTCGACGAGGGGGACGACGGCGCCGAGTGAGCCGGCCGCCGTACGACCATGATGAACGTGACGAAAGACGAGGAGGCGTAGCCGTGGACATCGACATGAGTGCCCTGCGCACGCTGGTCAACGAGAAGAACATCCCCTTCGACCTGCTGGTCGAGTCCATCGAGTCCGCCCTCCTCACCGCGTACCACCGCACCGAGGGCTCGCGCCGCCGGGCGCGGGTGCACCTGGACCGCAAGAGCGGCCACGTCACCGTGTGGGCCATGGAGGACCCGGCGGAGCTGGACGAGGGCGTCGAGCCGAAGGAGTTCGACGACACCCCGAACGGCTTCGGCCGGATCGCGTCCAGCATCGGCATCCAGGTGATGATGCAGCGCCTGCGCGACGCCGCCGACGACCAGACCTTCGGCGAGTACGCGGGCAAGGAGGGCGACATCGTCACCGGTGTCGTCCAGCAGGGCAACGACCCGAAGAACGTGCTGGTCGACATCGGCAAACTGGAGGCCATCCTGCCGCCGCAGGAGCAGGTCCCGGGCGAGGACTACCGGCACGGCACCCGGCTGAAGTGCTACGTGGTGGCGGTGCGCCGCGGTGTCCGCGGGCCGTCGGTGACGCTCTCGCGCACCCACCCGAGCCTGGTGAAGAAGCTGTTCGCGCTGGAGGTCCCGGAGATCGCGGACGGCAGCGTGGAGATCGCCGCGATCGCCCGTGAGGCCGGCCACCGGACCAAGATCGCGGTCTGGTCGCGCCGCGCCGGGCTGAACGCCAAGGGCGCCTGCATCGGCCCGATGGGCTCCCGGGTGCGCGCCGTGATGGGCGAACTGCACGGCGAGAAGATCGACATCGTCGACTGGTCCGAGGACCCGCGCGAGATGGTCGCCGCCGCGCTGTCCCCCGCGCGGGTGACCAGCGTGGAGATCGTGGACGCCGCCCAGCGCTCCGCCCGGGTGATCGTGCCGGACTACCAGCTGTCGCTGGCGATCGGCAAGGAGGGGCAGAACGCCCGCCTGGCCGCGCGTCTCACCGGCTGGCGGATCGACATCCGGCCGGACACCGAGGGCCAGGCCGAGGAATCCCCGGCCCGGTAGTCAGTGTTGTTCCTGGCGTCCCCGCGGGTCCTCCGGGATCTGCGGGCGGCGCCATGTCGCTTCGGAGGGGTAGACTTGCCTTCGTCTGGCCGGACGCACGTCCGAGCACGCCCGGAACGCACCTGCGTGGGCTGCCGCAAGCGCGCGGCCAAGCACCAGCTGTTGCGTGTCACGGCGGTCGAGGGCGTTTGCGTCCCTGATCCCCGTGGCGCACTGCCGGGCCGGGGCGCACACCTGCACCCCGATCCGGCTTGCCTCGACCTCGCGGTCCGCCGTCGGGCGTTTCCCCGGGCCTTCCGGCTCCAGGGGACGCTCGACACGGAGCGGCTCCGCGGGTTCATCGAGGAGCGGGCAGGCGGAGCCTCTCAGGCGGGCCGCCTCCCGTGACGGCCGCCGCTCATCGCGGCGGAGAACCACCGCAACAAGCACAGCGTTCGGGCAGCCGCGCGCCGTGCCACCAGTCAGGTACCTCGCGATGTGGAAGTAGGTCGAGATTGCGATGAGCACTCGATGAGTACGCGATGAGTACGCGATGGGTACGCCCATGAAGTAGCGACAGTCCGGCGGACGAGACCCCCGGACTCATAGACAGGAGTGAAGTGGCTAAGGTCCGGGTTTATGAACTCGCCAAGGAACTTGGCTTGGAGAGCAAGGCCGTCATGGCCAAGCTCACCGAGCTCGGTGAGTTCGTCCGTTCGGCGTCCTCGACGATCGAGGCGCCGGTCGTGCGCAAGTTGACTGACGCGCTTGGTGTGGCCCCCACCGGTGGTGGCGCTGCCAAGCCGGGCCCGCGGAAGACCGCGGCGCCCCAGCCCGCGGCAGGTGCCGCGGGTGCACCCAAGCCGGGTGCCCCGACCCCGGGTCCGCGGCCTGCCGCGACCCCGGGTCCCCGTCCGACCCCGGCCGCCGCGGCTCCCGCCGCCCCGGCCGCCCCCGCGGCTCCGGCCGCTCCCGCCGCCGCCCGTCCGGGTGCGCCGACCCCGGGCCCGCGCCCGGCGGCGCGTCCCGCGACCCCGGCGGCTCCGGCCGCTCCCGCGGCCGAGTTCTCCTCGCCGGCTCCGGCCGGTGCCGACGCCCCGCGTCCGGCCTCCCAGGCCCCGCGCCCGAGCGGCCAGGCCACCGGTGGCGCCCGTCCGGGCCCGCGTCCGGCCGGCCCGCGTCCGGGCAACAACCCGTTCACCTCGGGCAGCGCGACCGGCATGGCCCGCCCCGGCGACCGCCGTCCGGGCGCGCCGGGTGCCCGTCCGGGTGCTCCGGGTGCGCAGGGCGGCGACCGTCCGCGTCCCGGTGGCGACCGTCCGCGTCCGGCCGGTGCGCCGGGTGCCGGTGGCGCTCCCCGTCCGGGCGGCGACCGTCCGCGTCCGGGTGGTGCTCCCGGTGCTGACCGTGGCGCCCCGCGTCCCGGTGGCGACCGTCCGCGTCCGGGTGGTGCGCCGGGTGCCGGCGCCCCGCGTCCCGGTGGTGCCCCCCGTCCCGACGGCATGCCGCGTCCGGCCGGTCCGCGCCCCGGCGCCCCGACCCCGTCGGGCATGCCGCGTCCGAACCCCGGCATGATGCCGCAGCGTCCGGCCGGCCCGCGTCCGGGCCCGGGTAGCCGTGGTCCGGGTGGCCCCGGCGGCCGTCCGGCCGGTCCCGGTGGCGGCGGCGCCCGTCCGGGCTTCCAGGGTCGTCCGGCCGGTCCGGGCTCGCGTCCGGCCGGTGGCGGCGGCTTCGGCGGTCCGCGTCCGGGTGGCGGCGCCCCCGGTGGTGGCGGCGGCTTCGGCCCCCGTCCCGGCGGCTTCGGCGGTCGTCCCGGTGGCCCGGGTGCCCGTGGTGGCACGCAGGGTGCCTTCGGTCGTGGCCCGGGCGGTCGCCCGGCTCGCGGTCGCAAGTCGAAGCGGGCGAAGCGCCAGGAGTACGAGGCCATGCAGGCCCCGTCCGTCGGCGGTGTGATGCTGCCTCGCGGCAACGGCCAGACCGTTCGCCTGTCGAGCGGCGCCTCGCTGATGGACTTCGCGGAGAAGATCAACGCCAACCCGGCCGCGCTCGTCTCCGTCATGTTCAACCTCGGTGAGATGGTCACCGCGACCCAGTCGGTCTCCGACGCCACGCTGCAGCTGCTGGCGGACGAGATGGGCTTCCAGCTGGAGATCGTCAGCCGGGACGACGAGGACCGCGAGCTGCTGGAGTCGTTCGACATCGACTTCGGTGCCAACGAGGGCGACGAGGACCAGCTGGCCCCGCGCCCGCCGGTCGTCACCGTCATGGGTCACGTCGACCACGGTAAGACCCGACTGCTGGACGCGATCCGCAAGTCCAACGTGGTGGCCGGCGAGGCCGGTGGCATCACCCAGCACATCGGTGCCTACCAGGTGGCGACCATGGTGAACGGCGAAGAGCGCCCGATCACCTTCCTCGACACCCCGGGTCACGAGGCGTTCTCCGCCATGCGTGCCCGTGGTGCCAAGTCCACCGACATCGCGATCCTGGTGGTCGCGGCCAACGACGGTGTCATGCCGCAGACGGTCGAGGCGCTCAACCACGCCAAGGCCGCCGGTGTGCCGATCGTGGTCGCCGTCAACAAGATCGACGTCGAGGGCGCCGACCCGACCAAGGTCCGCGGCCAGCTGACCGAGTTCGGCCTGGTGGCCGAGGAGTACGGCGGCGACACCATGTTCGTCGACATCTCCGCGCGCCAGGGTCTGAACATCGACCAGCTGCTGGAGGCCGTGGTCCTGACCGCGGACGCCTCGCTCGACCTGCGGGCCAACCCGCACCAGGACGCGCAGGGTATTGCGATCGAAGCCCACCTGGACAAGGGCCGCGGCGCCATGGCGACCGTCCTGGTCCAGCGCGGTACCCTCCGCGTCGGTGACTCGATCGTCGTGGGCGACGCCTACGGCCGCGTCCGCGCCATGCTGGACGAGAACGGCAACAGCCTCGCCGAGGCCGGCCCGTCCCGCCCGGTGCTGCTGCTCGGTCTGACCTCGGTGCCCCGCGCCGGCGACAGCTTCATCGTCGTCGACGAGGACCGCACCGCCCGCCAGATCGCCGAGAAGCGCTCGGCCCGCGACCGCAACGCCGCCTTCGCGCAGCGTCGGGTCCGGGTGTCCCTGGAGGACCTGGACAAGGCCATCGCCGCCGGCTCCATCGAGCAGCTCAACCTCATCATCAAGGGTGACGTCTCCGGTTCGGTCGAGGCCCTCGAGGACGCCCTCGTCAAGCTGGACGTGGGCGAGGAGGTCGAGCTCCGGGTGCTGCACCGCGGCGTCGGTGCGATCACCGAGTCCGACGTCGACCTGGCGATGGGCTCGGACGCCATCATCATCGGCTTCAACGTGCGCGCCGAAGGCCGTGCGCGCGCCGCGGCCGACAAGGAAGGCGTGGACGTCCGGTACTACTCGGTCATCTACCAGGCGATCGAGGAGATCGAGAACGCCCTCAAGGGCATGCTCAAGCCGGAGTACGAGGAGGTGCGCCTCGGCGCCGCGGAGATCCGCGAGGTCTTCCGCTCCTCCAAGTTCGGCAACATCGCCGGTGTCCTGGTCCGCGACGGCATCATCCGCCGCAACGCCAAGGCCCGCCTGCTGCGCGACGGCAAGGTCGTGGCGGAGAGCCTCACCATCGAGGGTCTGCGCCGCTTCAAGGACGACGCGACCGAGGTCCGCGAGGGCTTCGAGGCCGGTGTCACCCTGGGGTCGTTCAACGACATCAAGGTCGAGGACATCATCGAGACCTACGAGATGCGCGAGAAGCCGCGCGCCTAGTCGGTGTCAACCGGGGCCGGTCGACGGGTGGTATTTCCGTCGACCGGCCCCGGTCTCGCTGTGTAGGGTCCTGGGGTGTCGGCCGGTTCCGCGCCGACGCCCCGAGGCCTTCCAGGTCGGCGAGACCTGTCATACATGTTCGTGGGAACACTCACCTTCGACCTGCTGCTGGGCGACGTCCACTCGCTCAAGGAGAAGCGTTCGATCGTGCGGCCGATCGTGGCCGAACTGCAGCGCAAGTACAGCGTGTGCGCTGCCGAGACCGGGAACCAGGACCTGCACCGCCGGGCCGAGATCGGCCTCGCGGTGGTCGCCGGCGAAGCCGGGTACGTCACCGAGGTCCTGGACAGCTGTGAGCGGTTGGTCGCCGGCCGCCCCGAGGTGCAGCTCCTCTCCGCGAGGAGGCGCTACCACAACGACGACGACGAATGAGGACCGTGGAGCCGGCCGACGGAAGTCGCCGTTCTCACACGGATCAGGACCGAGAGCGCCCGCAAGGCCGGGCGCGGGCCGGTACTTTGGGGCGTGGGCCCAGACGGGTGCGCAGCTCTCCCGGGTACCGGGCCCATTGCACGAGGAGGCAACGTGACCGACACCGCTAGGGCGCGCAAGCTCGCCGACCGCATCCAGGTGGTCGTCGCCCAGACCCTGGAGCGGCGGATCAAGGACCCGCGACTGGGGTTCGTGACCATCACCGACACCCGGGTGACCGGCGACCTGCGCGAGGCCACCGTCTTCTACACCGTCTTCGGTGACGACACCGACCGCGAGGCCACCGCGGCCGCGCTGGAGAGCGCCAAGGGCGTGATCCGCTCCGAGGTCGGCAAGATCGGGGTGCGCTTCACCCCGACGCTGACCTTCGTCGCGGACGCGCTGCCGGAGAACGCCCGGAACATCGACGACCTGCTCGACCGGGCCAAGGCCATCGACGCGGCGGTGCGCACCACCGCCGCGGGCGCGACCTACGCCGGTGACGCGGACCCGTACAAGGTCCCGGCGTCCGAGCGTGACGACGAGGACGAGTAGACATGGCGGGTGAGTCGGCGCAGGCCGCCTCGCGAGCCGGATCGACCACGGGGGCGTCCTCCACCAGCACGGTGGAGGGTGCCCTCGCGGCGCTCCCCGGCCCGCGCGCCGAGGAGAGCGGCTTCGAGCTGATCTGGCAGCAGGTGGTGGCGGAGATCGGACGGGCCCGCTCGATCGACCTGATCTGCCACATCTGCCCGGACGGCGACGCGCTGGGCTCCTCGCTGGCGGCGGCCCTGGCGCTGCGCGCGCTCGGCAAGCAGGTGCGGGTCTCCTTCGGCGACGACCCGCAGATCGTGCCCGAGTCGCTGGCCTTCCTGCCCGGCCAGGAGCTGATCGTGCCGGCCGCCGAGGTGCCGGACGTGCCCGAGCTGGTGCTCTGCTTCGACGTGGCCGCGCAGAGCCGGCTGGGGCTGCTGCACGACAAGGCCTTCGCCGCGCCCGTCCTGGTGGTGTTCGACCACCACGCCTCCAACCCGGGCTTCGGCACCCACCAGTTGATCGACCCGACCGCGCCGGCCACCGCCGTGCTGGTCGACGAACTGCTGCGCCGGCTCGGCGTCGAGCTCGACCAGGACCTGGCCACCTGCCTGTACACCGGGGTCGCCACCGACACCGGATCCTTCAAGTACCGGGCCACCACGCCCGCGACCCACGAGCTCGCCGGCCGGCTGCTGGCCACCGGCATCCGGCACGACCTGATCTCCCGGCAGCTGTGGGACACCTCCTCCTTCGGCTACCTCAAGGTGCTCGCGGCCGCGCTGGACCGGGCCGTCTACGAGCCGGACGCGGCCGACGGACTGGGCCTGGTGTGGACCTGGGTGCCGTACCAGGACCTGGCGCTGTTCAGCGTCACGGTCGAGGAGATCGAGGGGCTGATCGACATCCTGCGCAGGCCGGCCGAGGCCGAGGTGGCGCTGGTGCTCAAGCAGGACCCGGACGGGACGCTGCGCGGCTCCTCGCGCTCCAAGGGCGCGGTGGACGTCGCCGCCGCCTGCGCCGAACTGGGCGGCGGGGGGCACGTCTTCGCGGCCGGGTTCAGTGCCCGGGAGGACGTGGCCGGGGTGGTCGAGCGGTTCCGGGGCGCGCTGCGGCCCCTTCGTTGACCATCCCGCGTTGATCGTTCTGCACGTCGCCCCCAGAATAGATTGCCAGCGATCGCTGGCTTGGAGAAAGAACTCGATGAAGCGCAAAGGCACCGGCCCGGACGGCCTGGTGATCGTCGACAAGCCGGAGGGCATCACCTCGCACGGGGTCGTCGCCAAGTTGCGGTGGCTGGCCGGGACACGGAAGGTCGGGCACGCGGGCACGCTGGACCCGATGGCCACCGGCGTCCTGGTGATCGGCGTCGAGCGGGCCACCCGGCTGCTCGGCCACCTGATGCTGACCGCCAAGACGTACGAGGCGACCATCCGGCTCGGGCAGACAACCGTCACCGACGACCGCGAGGGCGAGGTGACCTCCTCGACCCCGGCCGGGGCCGTCACCCGGGAGGCGATCGACGCCGGGATCGCGGCGCTCACCGGCGAGATCATGCAGGTGCCGTCCAAGGTCAGCGCGATCAAGATCGACGGCAAGCGGTCGTACGCACGGGTGCGCGAGGGCGAGGACTTCGAGCTGGAGGCCCGGCCGACCACGATCCACTCCTTCACCGTGCACGAGCAGCGCGCGGCGGTCGCCGAGGACGGCACCGCGGTGATCGACCTGGACGTGACCGTGGAGTGCTCCTCCGGCACCTACATCCGGGCGCTGGCCCGCGACCTGGGCGCCGGTCTGGGCGTCGGCGGGCACCTGACCGCGCTGCGGCGCACCAAGGTCGGGCCGTACTCGGTGGAGTCGGCGCGGACCCTGGAGCAGCTTGAGGCGTCGGTCACCGACGACTCCGCCGCGGGCTTGGAGGTGCTGCCGATCGCGGCGGCCGCGGCGGCCGCCTTCCCGCGCTGGGACCTGGACGAGGCCTCGGCGCAGAAGCTGTCGCACGGCGCGCGGCTGAAGGCGCCCGGGCTGGGCGTGGACGGGCCGATCGCGGTGTTCGGGCCGGACGGGCGCTTCCTCGCCCTGGTCGAGGAGCAGGGCGGACAGGCGAAGCCGGTGGCGGTGTTCGTCGGCTGAGTCGCAGTCGCAGTCTTGTGAAATCCCCGTCGGGAGAGTCCTCCCGACGGGGATTTCACCTTTCGGGGCCACTTCGCTCGAACAGGGGGGTCACCCGCGCGAGGGAGCGCACGAGGTGAAACGCCGTGGTGAGCGGCGCGGGCGCGGTCGGGCCGCCGCCTCGGCGGGCAGGCTCCCGGCGGCGAGCGAGCAACGGTCGAAGGGGCGGTCATGCGGGGGTTTCTGGAGGGCGATCCGGGGCGGTACCTGCTGCGGATCAGGGACCTCAACGGGCGGCTGCACGGCTTAGGGTTCGTCGCCGACCCGCAGGGCAGCGTGCTGACCGCGCACGAGAGCGTGGCGGGTCTGGACCGGGTGGTGCTGCACACCCCCGGTGGGCAGACCCGGGTGCTCGGCCCGGACGCCGTGCTGCCGCTGCCGGAGCACGGGCTCGCCCTGCTGCGCACCGATGCGGTCGGCGGGTTGCCGGTGCCGCCGCTGCCGGTGGCCGCCGTGGGGGCCGGGCACGAGGTGCTGCTGCCCGCGCTCACCGGAGAGGACGAACGGGCGGTCGCGCTGCGCTGCGGGCTGCTGGGCGTGGGCGGTGCGATGTACGGCGGGCACCTGCTCGCGGGGGTGCTGCTGATGGACGTGCCGGTGGTCGGCGGGGTCGCGGTGCCGGCCGGCTCGCCGGTGCTGGACGCCCGCAGCGGCGCCGTGGTCGCGGTGGCCGCGCCCTGCCTGCGCGGCCCCCGGCACGGCGGGGCGCTGCCAGCCGTCCCCGCTGGGGGCGGGACGGTGGTCGCCGAGGCGCTGGCGGGGCTGCTGGCGCGCAACTCGGCGGCGGTGCCCGGGTACGGTCCGGCGCTCAACCTGGCCGGGGTGCTGCGGCTGACGGCCGCCCAACTGGCCGCTGCCGGGGCCGGGCCGGGCCGGGTGGCCGGGCTGGCCGCCGACCGGGTGGACCGGCCGGACGGCCTGGACGGGGACGAGCCGACGGCGACCGTCACCGCGCTGGTCGGCGCCCCCGGCAGCGGGCGCTCCACCGAACTGGCCGCGCTGGCCGTCCGCCGCTCCGGCGGCGCCCGGCCGCTGCCCACCCTCTGGCTGCGCGGCGCCGACCTGCGCGCCGAGGACCGCTCGCTGGCCGAACCCGTGGAACGGGCGCTGGCAGCCGCGGCGGCCGAACTCGGCACCCCGGCGCCGGCGCCCGAGCCGGTGGCGGCGCTCTGCGCGGCGGCCGGGCGGCCGCTGCTGGTGGTGCTGGACGGCCCCGAGGAGGCCCCGGTCGAGCTGGGACCGCGCTGGCTGCGCGGCGCCGGGCAGTGGCTGACGGGCTGCGGGGCGCGGCTGCTGACGGCCTGCGGCGAGGAGGTCTGGGAGCGACTGGCGGCCGAGCCCTGGGGCAGCGGCGCCGCCGGCGCGCGGCACCTGGCGGAGCCCGGCCCGGACGGTGACCTGGCCAGCGCCCCGACCGTCCGGATGGACGGCGCCGGCCCCGGCGCGCCGAGTCTGGCCGGGCACCGGCTCGGCCCGCTGCCCGCCGAGGCGGCCGAGCGGGTGCGCCGTCGCTACGGGCTGCCGCCAGGCCGACCGTCCGCCGCCGAGGACGCGCGGCACCCGCTGGCCGTCCGGCTGGCCGGGGAGCTGTGGGCGCAGGGCCTGCACGGCGAACCGGTGCGCCGCAGCGAGCTGTTCGGCGCCCACCTGGACCTGTGCTGCCTGCGGGTGGCCCAGCGGCTCGCAGAGGACGGCCGTCCGCGCCGCCCGGGCGCGCACCGCAGGGGCGCCGCCCGGCCCGCCGGGCCGCGCCAGCGGCGGGTACGGCGGCTCGCGGCGGCGGTGGCCGGGCGGGTGCACGAGGCGGCCCGGCGGATGCTCGGCGGGGAGCCGGGCGGCCTCGGCCGGGAGGCCTTCGAGGAGCTGTTCCCGGCCGACGGCGGCTGGGCCGCGGCGGTGCTCGCCGAGGGGCTGTTCGTCCCCGCCGGGCCCGGATTCCGCTTCGCGCACGGCGAGTTCGCCGACTGGCTGCAGGGCCTGCACCTGGACCTGGACGCGGCGCTGCGGCTGCTGCTCGGCGAGGCCGAGGACACCCCCGCCCCGCCCGCCGCCGGGGCGAACTCCGTCCCCCGGCACCGGATCGGCCCGGTCGCCGCCGCGCTGCGCGGGGTGGCCGAGACCTGGGGCGCGCCCGCCCTGGACCCGTGGCTGCACCGGATCTGGCGCGCCCTGGACCTGCGCCCGCCGGGCAGCGAACCCGCCTGGTGGGCGGCCCGGCTGCTCGCCGCCGGGCTGGCCGCCAGCCCCGACCCCGTCGAACACCGCGCGCTGCTGGAGCAGTTGGCCGGTCGGATCGCCGAGCGGGCCGCCGCAGCGGACGGCTGGGAGGCGCCCAGCGGTGCGGGCCGCTTCGGCCCGGCGTTCTGGACCGGCCTCGGCCTGCCCGTCGAGGCCGAACTCGCCCTGCTGCGCCGCCTGGTGGCCGTCGACGGCCCGGGGCAGGGCTTCCTCGGCGCGGTGGCCGAGCGGCTGCGCGCCGACCCGGTCGCCGTCTTCCCGCTGCTCTGCGCCTGGTTCGAGGACCCGCACGGCCTGCCGGGCGGCCCCGGCCCGAGGGCGTGTCCCAGCGTCGCAGACCTCGCCCACGACCTGCTGTACGCCCACCGGCGGCTCGCCCTGGACGAGTTGGCCGACGCGCTGGCCGACGCCGCGCACCCGAGGGCGGACGCGCTGCTGACCGTGCTCGCCGCTGAGGAGCCGTCCGCGCTGTGCCGCGCGGTGGACCGCTGGAGCCACGACCGGCGGCCCGAACGGCACGTCGCGGCCGCCGTGCACGCGCTGCGGACCGCCCCGTACGCGGCCGGTGCCGGGGCCGAACTGCTGCGGTTCACCGCCCTGACCCTGCTCGCCCGCGAGGACGAGCCGGGCCTGCACGGCGCCGCCCTGGCCCTGCTGGTCGCGGACGAGGCGACCAGGGCCGGGCACCTGGACGCCGCGCTCGCCCTGCACCGCGCCGGCGGCGACGCCTTCCTCACCCCGCGGGCGCTCGCCCCGGCCCTGGAGAGCGACCCGGAGCCCGTGTTGGCCGCGCTCGCCGACAGACTGGCGGCCCCCGGCGCGGCCCCCGCCGAGACCCTGCGGGTGCTCGCCGACGCCCGTGCCCCGGTGGCCGCCCGGCGCGGCGCCGAACTGGCCGCCCGGCTGCTGCGCCGGCATCCGGAGCTGGCCGGACCGGTCGCCGTCGACTACCTCGGCCGCAAGCTGGCCCGGGCCGCGATCGACGGCCCGGCCGCCCGGTTGGAGCTGCGGGTGCTGCTCGGCGCCGCGCTGGCCGCCCGTACGGGGGTGGTCCGCAGGCCCTTCGCCGAGGTGCTGTCCGTCCCGGTGGCGGATCCGGCGGCGGACGCGCTGCGCTGCGAGCTGCTGGACACCCTGCTCGCCACCGAGACCGATCCGGCGGTGCTCACCGCCGCCGTGGAGCGCCTCGCCGAACAGTGCGCGGCCGAGAATCCCGCCCGGGCCCGCGCCGTGCTGGCCCGGGTGACCCCCGGGCTGGCGGACGCGGACGAACTGCTGGTGCGTTGCGCCGGGCACTCGGCGGCCTTCGCCCAGCTGCTCGCCCAGTGGCCGCGGGACGCCGCGCCGACCGCCCCGGACGGCCCCCGGCTGGCCCGGATGCGGGCCCTGGCGGCGGCCGGACGCGACCCGCAGTACGCCGCGGCGGAGGCCGAGCGGACCGTACCCGCGCGGGCGCTGGGTGCACCAGTGCGCTCAACCCCCATTCCGGTGCCAGAACCGGGGCAGGCACATGGCACGCTATAGGGGTTCGGGTTTTGAGCGTTTGAGCGTACCGAGGGTACGCACCGTACGGAACAAGGAGCGGTCGGGTGCAGCGCTGGCGTGGCCTGGAGGAGATCCCCGGTGACTGGGGACGCAGCGTCGTCACCATCGGCTCGTTCGACGGGGTGCACCGTGGGCATCAGCTGATCATCGGGCGGGCCGTCGAGCGGGCCCGCGAACTCGGCATCCCCGCGGTCGTGGTGACCTTCGACCCGCACCCGCGCGAGGTGATCCGCCCGGGCAGCCACCCGCCGCTGCTCGCGCCGCACCGGCGCCGGGCCGAGCTGATCGCCGAGCTCGGCGTGGACGCGGTGCTGGTGCTGCCGTTCACCACCGAGTTCTCCCAGGAGTCCCCGGAGACCTTCGTCCAGCAGGTGCTGGTGGACGCGCTGCACGCCCGGGTCGTCATCGAGGGCCCCAACTTCCGCTTCGGGCACCGGGCCGCCGGGGACGTGGCGCTGCTCACCGAGCTGGGCCGGGCGGACGACTTCGAGGTCGAGGTGGTCGACCTGCAGGTGTGCGGCACCGCCGGGGACGGCGAGCCGTTCTCCTCCAGCCTGACCCGCCGACTGGTCGAGACCGGGGACATGGCCGGGGCGAACGAGGTGCTGGGCCGCCCGCACCGGGTCGAGGGCGAGGTGGTGCGCGGCGCGCAGCGCGGCCGCGAACTCGGCTACCCGACCGCCAACGTGGAGACCGTGCCGCACAGCGCGATCCCGGCCGACGGGGTGTACGCGGGCTGGCTGACCGTCGTAGGGCATGGGCCCCTCCTGCCCGAGGGCGGGCAAGGAGAGAGGATGCCGGCGGCGATCTCGGTCGGCACCAACCCGACCTTCGACGGCACCGCCCGCACGGTCGAGGCGTACGCCATCGACCGGGTCGGCCTGGACCTGTACGGGCTGCACGTGGCCGTGGACTTCCTGGCCTACCTGCGCGGGATGGAGAAGTTCGACTCCATCGAGGCGCTGCTGGACCGGATGGCCGACGACGTCAAGCGCGCGCGTGAGCTGACCGACGGCGCCTGACCCCGCCAGGACACCGGAAGGGCCCGCCCGAGTCGGCGGGCCCTTCCGTTCGTCACTGCTGGGGTGCCTGCGGCGGGTAGCCGTAGCCGGGCGGCGGGGGCTGGTAGCCGTCCGGCACGGAGGGCGGGGCGGGCGCCGGCGGCTGGCCCTGGGCGGGCGGGTAGCCGTAGCCCGGGCCCGGCTGCGGGGCGCTCTGCTGCGGCGGCCACGGGGCCGGGGCGCCCTGCTGGGGCGGGTAGCCGTAGCCGGGCGGGGTCTGGCCGGGCTGCGGCGCCCACGGCGCGCCCGGCGCGGGCTGCGGGACCTGCGTCTGGTACGGCTGCGGTTGCGGCTGGGGCTGCTGGGCCTGCTGCTGCCAGCCGCCCTGCTGGGCGGCCGCCTGCTGGGCCCGGATGATGTCCTCGCCGACCAGGGTGGCCAGCTCGAAGTACGCCTCGCGGACCTTGGGCCGCATCATGTCGAGGTTGACCTCGGCCCCGGCCGCCAGGCTCTCGTCGAAGGGCACCACGACGACGCCGCGGCAGCGGGTCTGGAAGTGCGCGACGATGTCCTCGATCTTGATCATCTTGCTGGTCTCGCGCACCCCGGAGACCACCGTGATGCTGCGCTGCACCAGGTCCGCGTAGCCGTGCGCGGAGAGCCAGTCCAGCGTGGTCGAGGCGCTGGAGGCGCCGTCCACGCTGGGGGTGGAGACGATGATCAGCTGGTCGGCGAGGTCCAGCACCCCGCGCATCGCGCTGTACAGCAGGCCGGTGCCGGAGTCGGTCAGGATGATCGGGTACTGGCGGCCCAGCACGTCGATGACCTGGCGGTAGTCCGAGTCGTTGAAGGTGGTCGAGACGGCCGGGTCGACGTCGTTCGCCAGGATCTCCAGGCCCGAGTTCAGGTCCTGCGAGGTGAACTGACGGATGTCCATGTAACTGCGCAGGTGCGGGATGGCCGTCACCAGGTCGCGGATGGTCGCGCCGGTCTGGCGCTTGACCCGGCGGCCCAGGGTGCCGGCGTCCGGGTTGGCGTCGATCGCGATCACCTTGTCCTGGCGCTCGCTGGCCAGGGTCGCGCCGAGCGCGGTGGTGGTCGTGGTCTTGCCGACTCCGCCCTTGAGGCTGATCACGGCGATCCGGTAGCAGCTCAGCACCGGGGTGCGGATGATCTCCAGCTTGCGGGCCTTCTCGGCCGCCGCGGCCTTGCCGCCGAACTGGAACCGCGGCTGCTGGCGCTGCTGCTTGGGCTGGCTGCGCAGCAGCCGGTCCGAGGACAGCTCGACGGCGGCGGTGTAGCCGAGCGGCGCACCGTGCGCGGTCTGCTGCGGGGCGGCCGCCTGCTGGAACGCGGCGGGCTGCTGCGCGGCGGCGCCCTGCCGCGGCCAGGGCTGCCCGGGGCCGGGCTGCTGCGGCTGGCCGGACTGAGCGGGCTGGTCGGGCTGCGGCTGGAAGGCGGCCGGCTGGGGGTAGGCGCCGGGCTGTGGCCAGCCGCCCTGGCGCGGGTCCACCGGGCCGGCCTGGGGCTGGACCGGTTGCGCGGGCTGCGGCTGGAGCGGCTGGCCGGGCTGCGGCAGCGGCTGCGCGCCGGCGGGCGGCTGGGCGCCCCAGGCGGCCTGCGGGTCCCAGCCGGCCTGCGGGTCCTGCGCCGCCTGCGGCGGCTGGGCAGCCTGCGGCACCTGGAGGTGCTGCGGGACCGCCGGGGGCTGTGGGTGCGCCGGGGGCTGCCCGGGCACCGGCTGGGCCGGCGGCTGCGCGAGGTCCTGCGGCGGGACGGGCTGGCCCGGCTGAACGGCGGGCGCCGGAGCCGGGTACGGGTGCTGCTGCGGTGCGCCCGGCTGGGCCAGCGACTCCGCCGTCGGCCAGGCCGCGGCGGGCGCCTGCTGCTCGGGCATCGCGGCAGAGGCCGGCATCGGGAACGGCACGTGCTGCGCCTCGGCCTGGACGGACGGCGGCACCGGCTCGGCCGCCGGGACCGGCTCGGCGGCCGGGGCCGGGACCGAGGCCGGAGGCTGGGCCTGGGCCTGGGCCTGAGCCATGGCGCCGGGAGCCTGGGCGGCCTCCTCGGCGGTGGGCGTGGGCACGGGCGGGACGGCCGGCTGAGCCGCCGCCGGAGCAGCGGCAGGAGCAGCGGCAGAAGCGCCCGCCGGGGCGCCGCCCGGAGCCGCCGGGGCGTCCGACTGCACGTACCAGGACGGGGGAGTGTAGTCAGGCGCGTCGGACCAGTCGTCGTCGTCCTCTGCCGCGTTGTCGCCGACGTAGACGCCGTCCCGATCGCTGCTCACTAGGGCTCCCTCGTGTTCGCCGCCGCTTGTTCAGCGGTGCCGTTGCCGCAACAAAGACTAGGCCGTACGGCTGCCCCGGTTGAAGGCGGCTTCGTCCCGGACCGGGATCGACCGGCCCGGAACGGTCGGCTCAGTCCATCCGCCGCGGGCCGCCGAGCACCTGCTGTTCGGCCTGTCCGGCCACGGCCCGGACGTATTGACGCCGCATCCGGGTGGCCCACAGGGTGAGGTCGTCGCCGAGGGTCGGGAGTGCGGCCACGTCCTCCGGCGGCAGCGACAGCACCCGGCCGGTCAGCTCGGCCTCCTGCGGGGAGATCCGCTGCACGCCGACCAGGTCGGCCGCGTTGAGCACCCGGGAGGCGTTCGGGCCGAGGTAGGGCAGCAGGGTCAGGGTGGTCTGCCAGGGCGCGGCGGAGAGCCGGCTGCGCGGCGGGCGGGCGCCGAGGTCGCGCACCACCAGCACCGGCGAGGCCACCGAGGCGCCCTGCGGGCCGAGCCGGCCGACCTGGTGGATCGTCACGCACGGCTGTCCGCCGCCGGCGGCCTGCGCCATCGGGCCCCAGAGCTGCGCGCGGGCGGTCTCCACCGCGACCCGGGCGCCGATCGCGGCCGCCCGCAGCGCGATGATCTGCGCCGTCCACATGCCGCCGACCAGCACCAGGTCGTAGGCGCTGGGGCGGAACAGGCCGAGCACCGCGGGCAGCCCCTGCGGGTCGACGCCGATGACCACGCCGTCGTCGCCGACCGGGAAGGCCAGCGCGGAGAGGTCGGCGGCCTCCAGCACGTGCTTCTCCCGGCGCGGGCCGCGCAGCCCGAAGCCGGGCAGGATCCTCGGCCGGGCCCTGCGCTGCTCGGCGCCGGGCGTCGGGCCCGGGGCGGGGTAGGTCTGGTACGCCATCAGGACGCTCCTCCCAGTGGCAGGGTGGCGAGCATGCCGGGGGCCTGCTCCAGGTCGAGTCGGACCAGGCCGAGTCCGGCGCTCTGGGCCCGGGCCTCCACCTGGCGGCCGACCTCGCCGACCTCGCTCTCGCTGCGCCCGGTCACCCGCAGGTGCCCGCTGACGGTCACCGAGCCGCCGGTGCCGTGCGCGGCGGTCAGGCTGAAGGTGCTGGCCAGCGCGGGGGAGCCGGTGATCAGGTTGACCAGGTCCGGTGCGGCGATCCGGCCGGGGGCGCCGCCGGGGCGGCTCAGCTGCGGCCAGCGGGAGATCCAGTAGGTGCTGTGCCAGCGGTCGTCGATCCGCCAGAAGCGGTTGCCCTCCTGGGTGCGGCGGGTGGTGCCGCCGCCGCTGCCGGTGCCCTGACGCCCGGCCACCGCGATCGGGTTGGCGCAGGTGGCGATGGCCAGGGCGGCGATCAGCTCGCGCTCGTCCAGCACGGTCGCGTTGAACCCGGCGCTGTTGAGCCGCCCGGCCAGCTGGTCGGTCACCCGCTGCAGGGCCTTGCGGGCGCCTTCCTCGCCGCCGCCGCGGGCCCGGACGGCAGTGGCCGCGCGCTCCGGGTCGAGCTTGAGGGCGATCCAGGTCAGCCGCAGTCCGGGGGTGGAGGTGCCGTCGGGCAGTTCGCGGTAGGCGCGGGCGGCCAGCGACTGCTCGGGCAGGTGCGGGGCCGGGGCGGGCTGGGTGTGCTGGACCAGCTGGACCGACTCCAGGGTGATGTCGTCCACGGTGAGCGCCGAGCAGACCACGTCCAGCGGCAGCGGCAGTGCGGTGCGCACCGGGCGCAGCGGCTGGTCCTTGGCCTGGACGAGCAGCACCGAGCTGAGGAAGGTGCCGTCGCCGACCATGCCGGTCTCCCGGCGGACCGCGCGGCCGCCGAACTCGGCCTCGGTGGCGTGGGTGCAGGTGCGCAGCCCCGGTTCGAGCTCCAGCGCGGGCGCCAGGGCCGGGTCGGTGCCGGGCGGCGGCAGCAGTGACTTCGCCTGCTTGCGGCGGGACTTGAGGGCGGAGCGGACCCGGAGCAGCTCCGGGATGGTGCGCCCGCGCAGCGGGATGACCGCCAGCACCAGCAGGACCAGCGAGACCGCGCCGAAGCCGGCCGCGACCGGGCGGCTGATCGTCCAGCCCACCGCGACCAGGGCGGCCGCGACCTCGACCAGCACGAGCTGTTGGAGCTTCAGGCGTCCGCCGAGCAGCCCGGGCCGGGGGTTGACGCGGACCTGGACGGGGCCGCCGGCCGTGCCGGCCGTCGGCGGGTGGACGGCTGCGGCCGGGGCGGAAGGGCCGCCCCGGGCCCGTCCGGACCGGCGTGACCTCCCGCCGCCTGCGGTGCCGCGGCGTCCTGGAGCGGTCTGGCTTGGCATCCCCCGGTGGCCCTCTCTGATCCGTTGTCGCGGCCCGGCTGGCTGGTTCGCGGACCGTACCCGTACCGTACTCACCGTCTGCTGCCGCATCGTAGAGGGTTCGAGCCGGATCCCGCCCGGCGGGTGCGGACCACGGGGCGGGTCGGGCCGACGGGGGCCGACCACGCCTGGCACACGTCTGACAAGGGGGACGACGAGGAATGGCATCGCGCCGGGACGAGCTGAACGCGTACACCTTCGCCCGCAAGCGCACGGTGGGGGCGTTCCTGCTGCCCTCCGGCGGGGGCAGTGACGAGGACGCGCCGCGGCCGGTGAAGGCGGTGCTGCCGAGCGTGCTGGTCGGGGCGCTGATCGTGGCCGGCTTCGGGCTCTGGGGGGTGTTCAAGCCGGCCGCCCCGCTGCAGTGGGACAGCGGCAAGAACATCATCCAGGGCAAGCAGTCGACCACCCGGTACGTGGTGCTGACCGACCCGGACGGCAAGACCAAGCGGCTGCACCAGGTGCTGAACATGTCCTCG
The DNA here is from genome assembly GCF_055560875.1 of Kitasatospora sp. NPDC023118. Taxonomy (NCBI): domain Bacteria; kingdom Bacillati; phylum Actinomycetota; class Actinomycetes; order Kitasatosporales; family Streptomycetaceae; genus Kitasatospora; species Kitasatospora sp. NPDC023118. The sequence continues at coordinate 23,248 of NZ_JBVHHW010000034.1, read as the reverse complement.
GCGCGGCTGGTGCTGCCCGCGGACGCCAAGGTCGTGGTGGTGGACGACGGGGTGCTCGACCGCTACCCCAACCACGGCCCGACGATCGGCATCCCGTACGCCCCGGACAAGCTGCCGAGCAAGGACAACGCGAGCCAGTCGATGAAGTGGTCGGTCTGCGACCGCCCGGGCTCGGACGACAAGCAGGAGACCGTCAACCAGGCGGTGTTCGTGGCGGCGGGTCCGGACGCGGCGACGCTGGCGGCCAAGGACCGGGTGCTCGGCCAGGACCAGCTGATGCTGGTGCAGCAGGCGGACGACCAGCAGATCTCCGCCGCTCCGGCGCCGGGGCAGTCGGCCGCGGGCGGCGCGAAGATGTACCTGGTCGACGCGCAGGGCCGCAAGCACGAGATCGGCTCGCCGCAGTCGGACGACAAGGAGCGCAAGGCTCTGGTCACCGCGGTCTTCGGGCCCAACGCGGTGCCGCAGCGGGTCAAGCGGGAATGGCTGGACACCCTGGTGCCCGCCACCGCGATCACCTTCCCGCAGCTCAAGGAGACGGCCGACTCCCAGGGCCCCAACTCCCAGGTGGAGCTGGGGAACCAGGCAGACCGCCGGGTCGGCCGGCTGGTGCACTACCAGGACCGCCGCTACGTGGTCGGCAAGGACCGGCTCTACCTGATCACTCCGTTCCAGGAGGAGCTGATCCGGCAGAACCCGGCCAACCAGATGCTCTACAAGTACGACCAGGACAAGAAGCCGCGCAGCGACGAGATGACCCCGGACGAGCAGTCCAAGTTCAACACCGACACCCGCCTGCCGGGCACCGCGGACGACTGGCCGCTGAAGTCCGGTGCGCCGGTGAACAACTGGCAGGACCGCCAGGACGCCCGCCTGGTCGTCTGCAGCACCTTCGACGGCCTGGCCGAGGACGGGCGCACGCCCAAGCGCAGCGTCTGGGCCGGCACGGCGTACCCGGCTCCGTACAACAACGGCGCGGGCGCGGCGTACGTGACGCCCGGTCACGGCCTGTTCTACCGCGCGATGGACAACGGGACGGGCGGTTCCGGCACCGACTTCCTGATCACCGAGACCGGCCTGCGCTACGCCGTCCCGTCCAACGGTGACGGCGGCCGTCCCACCGCCTCGCCGAGTGCCGGCGCCCCGAAGACGCCGACCCCGCCGCCCGGCACCCCGGACCCGGGCGGGCAGCCGACCCAGAACCCGGACGACCAACCCGGCGGCAACCAGGCGCGGTTGGGCTACCCGAACCTCCAGCCGCTGCCGGTGCCGCAGCAGTGGTCGAACCTCGTGCCGGCCGGTCCGCCGCTGACCGCGAAGAGCGCGGCGCAGCCGCAGAACGCCTGACCGGCCGTGCCGGGCAACGGAATTGGCACCAGTGTCATGGTCTGGTAACTACTCAGCGCTCAATGTTGGGTGAGTTGCGTGTGCCGACTACAGTGCTGCTGGACATCACACCGGTGATGCAGCGGAGGGTCGTGGGGCCCTCCGTACACACAATGTGTCTCATGGGGGACGGTAGAGCATGGCTCAGGGTCAGTTCACGATGACCGCTCAGGAGATGAACGCTTTCGCGAAGCGCATCGAGGACGCGATCGGCAAGATCGAGGCCGAGCGCGTGAAGCTCGACAGCACGGTCACCAACATCACCAGCGGCTGGAAGGGCCAGGCGGCGACCGCCTACACGACCCTGCAGAACCAGGTCAACAAGGACATCGCGGACCTCAAGGAATCGCTGGGCAAGATCCAGCACGCGATCGAGCTGACCACCAAGCACTACGCGAGCACCGAAGAGGAGCAGAAGGCGCTGTTCGGCAACCAGGGCTGATCGCCGCGTCCGCGCTGATCACCGTCCTGTTCCGACCTACCGCCCGACGGGGCGCCCGCGGTTGAGCGCGGGGTGCTCCGCATACTCGTCAAGGGAGACATTGTGTCCGACCACATCCTCGTCAACTTCCAGACCGTTCACAACGCGGCCGAGGAGGTCAAGGCTTCCGCCGCCCGCATCGAAACGATGCTGAGCGACCTGAAGAAGGACGTCACCCGCATCTCGCAGAGCTGGCAGGGTGCGGCCCAGGAGGGCTACAACGCCCAGCAGACCAAGTGGGACAACGCCGCCTCCAACCTGCACGAGACCTGCGGGAAGATCGCCAGCTCGCTGGAGAGCGCCGCCCAGAGCTACAAGGCGACCGAGGACCAGAACGCCAAGCTCTGGCACAACGGCTGACCGAAGGTTCCCGAACGGGAACGACAGGGGCGGGTACCCGGGTTCCGGGCACCCGCCCTTCGGCGCGTGGCACGGGTGGAGAACATGAGGGGTGGCAGGGTGTCCGGACGCGGGTTCCGTAGGACGGCCGCGGCGCTGGCCGCGCTCGTGGTGCTGGGTGGCCCGCTGACCGCCCCGGCGTACGCGGACGGCGGGCCCGGGCTGGCCGCCGCGGGTGACTGCCCGAAGCCCGCACCCGACGTGCAGACCGTGCCGTGGTCGCTGCAGCGGCTGCTGCTCGACGAGCTGTGGCAGGGCGGGAGGACCACCGGCGCGGGCGTGGTGGTCGCGGTCATCGACACCGGGGTGGACGAGCAGAACCCGCAGCTGGCCGGCAAGGTGCTGCAGGGCTCCAATCTGCTGGTCAACAAGGAGACCAAGCAGCCGGTCGAGGGCACCTCCAAGATCGACCCGGTCGGCCACGGCACCAAGGTGGCGGGCATCATCGCCGCCCGTAAGAGTGACAAGACCGGCTTCGTCGGGCTGGCTCCGGACGCCCAGATCTACTCGATCCGGCAGAACGACAGCGAGGGCAACGGCGACGTTTCCAGCCTCGTCGCGGCCATCACAGAGGTCGTCAACAACAACAAGGACCCGAAGAAGCCCCCGGTCAGGGTCATCAACATCTCCCAGGACGTGCGCGGCGCGGGCGACGCCCACTTCGGCGGATACCAGGAGCTGAAGGCCGCGATCCAGGCCGCCGAGGAGGTCGGCATCGTGGTGGTCGCCTCCACCGGCAACGACGGCAAGGAGGGAGACACCTACCCGGGCGCCTTCCCGACCGTGCTGGCCGTCGGCGCCTCGGACCGCAACAACGAGCGCGCGCCGTTCTCGCAGTACGGCTCCTTCGTGAAGGTCGCCGCGCCCGGTGTCGAGATGCTCTCCACCGTGCCCGGGGGCGGCCAGTGCGTGGACAACGGCACCAGCTTCGCCGCCCCGTACGTCTCCGGGCTGGCCGCGCTGCTGGTCGGCGCCCACCCGGACTGGAAGCCGGCCCAGGTGCGGGCCTGGATCGAGCAGACCGCCCAACGCACCGAGCGCGACCCGAACCGGTTCACCGGCTGGGGCGTGGTGGACCCGGTCAAGGCCGTCACCAAGGCGCCCGACGTCGCGCCGTCCGCCCCCGTCCCGGACGCCCCGGTGCAGCTGGCCGCCGCTCCGATCGTGCCGCAGCCGGTCGGCCTCGGCGAGACCCAGGCGGACCGGGACGGCCGCACCGCGACGTACGTGCTCGCGATCGGGGCGCTGCTGGTCGCGCTGCTGATCGGCGGCGGTGTCGTGCTGCGCGACCAGCGCCGCAAGACCGCCGACTGATCCGCGCCTCGCGACCGCTCGGAAAAATCCTGTGAAACGTCTGTAACACCGTCAGCCGCTCACCGCATCGAAGAAGTGTCAGGGCGGGCGGACGAGGGGGAGCGGCGGGCATGGGGTGGATCGGGGGCGGCCGGGAGGCCAAGGACGCCGAGTTCCTGGAACTCGTCTCCAGCCGCACCGGGCACCTGTACCGCTCGGCCTGCCTGCTCACCAGTGGGGACACCCACTACGCCGAGGACCTCGTGCAGGAGGCCCTCAGCCGGATGTACGTGCTCTGGCGGCGCAGCGCCTTCACCGGCGGTCGGCACCGGATCGACAACCCGGCGGCCTACACCCACACCGTCATGGTGCGCACCTTCATCGCCCAGCAACGCCGCCGCTCCAGTGGCGAGCGCCCGACCGAGGCGCTGCCGGAGCCGGAGGGGCGGGACGCGGACAGCAGCCTGCGGCTGACCCTGCTCGACGCGCTCGGGCGGATGCCGGCCAAGGACCGCGCCGTGCTGGTGCTGCGCTACTGGGAGGACCGCAGTGTCGAGGAGACCGCCGAGGTGCTGCGGGTCTCCTCCGGTGCGGTCCGCACCCGGACCACCCGGGCGCTGTCCCGGCTGCGCACCCTGCTCGGCGACTCGCTGGCCGAACTCGCCGCCCGCTGAACGCTTTTCGCAAGGCCCACCGACCATTCGTGACGCAAGGAGACGGTGATCAGCCATGTCCGAACCGAACAAGTTCGAGGACGATCTTCTCTACGCCCTCACCCGTACGGGTGAGGGTTTTCGCCCGGAGCAGGCCGATCAGGCCGGTCTGGTCGCGGGCGGGTACCAGCGCGGCCGCCGCCGCTGGCGCCGGCGCTCGACCGCCGCGGTGGTGGGCGGCGCCGCCGCGCTGGCCTTGATCGGCACCGGTGCGGTGTACCTGACCGGGTCCACCTCCGCCGCCTCCTCCGGCTCGGGCACGGTGGCCGCCGCCACCGGGGCCGCCTCCGGGAGTGTGAGCGCGAGCGCGGCCCTGACCCCGGCCTCGGCCGGCACGCCCACCCCCAAGGCGGTCAGCGGCGACGAGGTGCTGGCCGCCTTCCAGGCCCTGCTGCCCAAGGGCCAGGTCACCGCCGGCCAGGGCACCGGCACCGGGGCGACGCCCGGCAAGCCCGGCGGTGCCGGCGCCACCCTGGTGTTCGACGACGGCAAGGGCAAGGCCGCGATGGGCATCTCGTTCAGCCGCGTGGCGTCGAACGACCCCAATGCGGCGCGGAACGCCTGCCCGGACAAGAAGCTGGTCCCGTACGACGCCTGCACCACCACCAGCCTGCCGGGCGGCGGCTCGGTGACCGTCTTCCAGGGCTACGAGTACCCGGACAAGCGAGCCACCACCAAGTGGTGGAACGCCAGGCTGATCGGCCAGGACGGCCGCCAGATCCAGCTGTCCGAGTGGAACTCGGCGGCCGAGAAGGGCTCGCCGGACAGCCGGCCGACCCCGCCGCTGTCGCCGGAGCAGCTCAGGGCGATCGTCACCGACAAGTCCTGGGACGGGGTGATCGCCGCGATCCCGGAGCCGGAGCAGGCTCCGGTCCGCGACACCTCCAAGGAGTACAGCGCGCAGGAGATCCTGCAGAACGTCGCCAAGCTGCTGCCGAACGGGCTGACCGAGACGGAGACCGGCGGCGACGGCTTCGGCTACGCCAACTTCGTGCTCGACGACGGCAAGGGCAAGTCCATGGTGCAGCTCAACGTGCAGGACTGGAGCCACGACGACAAGACCGGGGAGGGGCTGTTCGGCAACGCCCAGGCGCTGCCGGACGGCACCAAGGTGGTGGTCCGCAAGGGGAGCGACAAACCGGGCACGGGCATGTGGACCGTCGACACCCTGCACCCGGACGGCCTGCGGGTGGTGATCAGCTCGTTCAACAGCGGCACCCAGCAGACCCCGGCGACCCGCAAGACCCCGGTGCTGAGCAACGACCAGATGCAGGCGATCGCCGCCGCCCCGGTCTGGAAGCTGAAGAAGTAGCGGCGTGAACGTGGCAGTGCCCCGGGCTTGGGGGAGCCCGGGGCACTGCCGTGTGGGGGAGGGGTGTGGGGGAGCGGGAGGTCAGCCCTGCTGGTCCTCGGGGAGGCTGATCACCCAGCGGGTGGCCTGTCGGGGGCGCAGGTAGAACAGCCAGTAGAGGGTGGCGGCGGCGGTGATGCCGCCGGTCCACAGCAGGGGCTCGGCGTCCAGCTGGGTCATGATGTAGACGAGCACGACGATCAGCAGCGCCGGGACGACCGGCCACAGCGGCATCCGCCAGGCGGAGGCGTGCTTGTGGTGGCCGCGCCGGGAGAGCAGCGAGGCGATCGCGACCAGCAGGTACATCGCGGTGACGGCGACGCCGGTGATGTTGCTGAGCAGCTCGCCCTTGACGAAGCAGAGCGCGGCGCCGGGGATGCCGACCGCCAGGGTGGCGATCCACGGGGAGCCGAAGCGGCCGAGGGTGCCGAAGGCCTTGTTGACCGGCTCGGGCCAGGCCTTGTCGCGGGCGGAGGCGAACAGCACCCGGGAGTTCTGGATGACCATCACGATGCCGGCGTTGATGATGGCCAGCGCGATGCACAGGCTGATGAAGGTGCCGACCGCGGAGTTGCTCCAGGTGGCGACCATGCCGGAGATGTCCCCGGAGGCCAGGGTCTGCAGGTCGGGGGCGCCCACGGTGATGGCGGCGACCGGGATCAGGATGATGGCACTGGAGAGGCCGAGCGTCCACAGCACGGTGCGCGAGACGGTGCGGCGCGGGTTCTCCAGTTCCTCGGACAGGTAGACGGCGGTGGAGAAGCCCTGGGTGACGAAGAGGGCGATGCCGAGCGCGCCGATGATGGCGCCGATGCCGACCGGGCTGACGGCGCCGCCGTCCCCGGCGACCACGCCGTGCAGCAGGCTGGGGTGGTCGGGGTTGCTGTGGGCGAAGCCGAGGACGGAGACGACACCGGCGGCGACGACCTCCAGGACCAGGAAGATGCCGGTGATCCAGGCGTTGGCCCGCAGGTCGAGCAGACCGGCCAGGGTGGCGGCCAGCATCACCGCGGCGCCGGCGATCGGCTTGTCGACGTGGAGGACGGGCGCCAGGTAGTCGGCGGTGCCGAGGGCGATGACCGACGGGACGATCATCACCACGATGAGCGACTGGATGAAGACCAGCCAGCCCGCCAGCCGCCCGGCCAGGGTGCCGACCATCGCGTACTCGCCGCCGGCGCTGGGGATCAGGGTGCCGAGCTCGGAGTAGCAGAACGCGACCGCGATGCAGAGCACCGAGCCGATGGCGATGGCCATGGCGGTGGCGCTGCCGATGCTGGAGAACAGCTCCGGCACGATCACGAAGAGCGTCGAGGCCGGGGTGACGCAGGACAGCGTGAGCAGTGTGCCGCCCACGACGCCGATCGAGCGCTTGAGCTGCTGGGGCGCGGCTGCCCCGTCCGCCGTGGCGGCTACGGTCTGTGGCGGGCGAAGCGTGTCGGTCATGTGGCTTCCGATCGGCTCTGAGCGGTCCTTGGAATGGGAGCGGTATCGCCTCCGCTGGCTGGTTGCTCGGGTCTGTTCCGGTCGCTCCCGGGCCGCAATGGAACCTTGGCCGTATTGATTGCGTCAACGCCGGAACTGCTTCGGAATCCGTTGCGGTGAAGGGCATAAACATGCGATCTGATGATCACGTACGGTCATCGCGCGGTTTGTCCGACTTGTTACCTCGACCGCATCGAGGATGAATCGAAGGTGAACTTCGTATTGCAGGGCATCATTCGAAGGTAGCGATCCGGCTGTACGGCACTACGCCCAGGCGCCTCCAAACGGCGGCGCAACTTCCGGGCCGGGTACGGGAACCGCAGCCCCGTCCCGGAAAGATCTAGGTAACGTTTCAGCACCTGGGACGGCGAAGGGGTCGGACTCCCGGGAGTCCGACCCCTTCGATCACCGTCCGTGGCCGGCGGCGCGGTCACGCCACCGGCAGCCAGCCCGTCTGGACCATCTGTCCGTTGGTCGCGCGGCGTGACACGTAGACGCCTCGGCCCGGCGGCAGCGCCTGCGGCTTGACGGTGCCCAGCAGCGCGCCCTCGTCCCGGTTGCCGGAGAGGATCACGCCCTGCCCGCCCAGCTCGCGCATCCGCTGGATCACCGGCTCGTACAGCGACCGCCCGGCGCCGCCCGCGCTGCGGGCCACGATCACCCGCAGGCCGATGTCCCGGGCGAACGGCAGGAACTCGGCCAGCGGGGCCAGCGGGTTGCCCGAGCTGGTCGCGACCAGCTCGTAGTCGTCGACGATCACGAACATGTCCTTGCCGCTGTACCAGCTGCGGTTGCGCAGCTGCTCGGCGGTCACGTCCGGACCGGGCAGGCGGCGGGCGCATGCCCCGCGCAGCATGTCGACGATCGCCGACATGGCCGGCTGCGCCGCCGCGTACTCCACCAGGTACTCCGGCGGCACGGTGCCCAGCAGCGCGCGCCGGTAGTCGCCGACCACGATGCCCGCCTGCTCCGGCGTGTAGCGCTCGGTGATCTGCTTGATCAGCATGCGCAGCATCGCCGACTTCCCCGACTCGGTGTCGCCGAAGACGATGAACAGCGGGTCGGTCTCGAAGTTGACGAACACCGGCGCCAGCTCGGCCTCGTCCACGCCGAAGGAGATGCCGCGCTCCGGGTGCTCGGAGCCCATCGGCAGCGAGTTCCCGTCCAGCACGGCCGGCAGCATGCGCACCTGCGGGGCGCGCGGGCCGGTCCAGGCCCCGTCGACCGCGCTGACCAGGCCGGCCACGCCGTCCTGCAGGTCCTCCACCGAGGAGGAGCCGTCCAGGCGCGGCAGGCCGGACAGGAAGTGCAGCCGATCCGCGGTGACGCCGCGACCGGCCAGCGGCGGGACGTTCTGTGCCACCCGGCGGTCCACCTCGGACTCCATCGCGTCACCGAGCTTCAGCTCGATGCGGTTCTGCAGCAGGTCCTTCAGCGCCGGGCGGACCTCCGCGTAGCGGGTCGCGGTGATGATCAGGTGGACGCCGTAGCCGAGGCCGCGCTGGGCGATGTCGCCGATCACCGGCTCCAGCGCCTCGAACTCCTGCTTGAAGGTGTTCCAGCCGTCGATCACCAGGAAGACGTCGCCGAAGGCCTCGTCCGGCAGCTGACCGGCCGCCCGCCGGGCCCGGTAGGTCCCGATGGTGTCGATCCCGGTGCTCCGGAACAGCTCCTCGCGCCGGTTCATCACCCCGTGCACCTCGGAGACCATCCGGCGCACCTTGTCCACGTCCAGACGCCCGGCCACCCCGCCGACGTGCGGCAGCCCGGTCAGCGACTGGAAGCTGCCCGCGCCGAAGTCCAGCAGGTAGAACTGCACCTCGCGCGGGGTGTGGGTGACGCCGAAGGAGGCCACCGCGGTGCGCACCACGGTCGACTTGCCCGAGCGCGGGCCGCCCACGACCAGACCGTGGCCGGCCGCCCCCGCGTAGTCGACCTCCAGGATGTCGGTCTTCTGCTCGCGCGGCTTGTCCACGACGCCGATCGGCGTCCGCAGCCGGCCGCCCGGGTATCCCGGCGCGGTCAGCCCGCGCTCCGGGACGACCTGCAGCGGCGGCAGCAGGTGGTCGATGCTCGGCGCCTCGTCCAGTGGCGGCAGCCACACCTGGTGCGCGGCCGGGCCCTGGCCGGACATCCGCTGGACGAACACGTCCAGCACGGTGTCCACCAGCGCGTCGTCCTGCTCCGGTGCCTGCGGAGCCTCCTCCTCCACCGGGTCCGGCAGCTCCACGTAGGCCGCGGTGAACTCCACCGGGCGGGCGTTCACCCGGCGTCCGCCGGTCGACCGCTGCTGCCCCGGCGCCCGGTACGGCCCCGAGACGTACGCGGCCTTGAACCGGTCCATCACGTCCTCGCCGAACTTCAGGTAGCCGACACCCGGCACCGGCGGCAGGTGGTACGCGTCCGGCACCCCGATCGCCGCCCGCGACTCGGCCGCCGAGAAGGTGCGCAGACCGATCCGGTACGAGAGGTAGGTGTCCAGGCCGCGCAGCTTGCCCTCCTCCAGGCGCTGCGAGGCCAGCAGCAGGTGCACCCCCAGGGATCGGCCGATGCGGCCGATCTGGATGAACATCTCGATGAAGTCCGGCTTGGCGGTGAGGAGTTCGGAGAACTCGTCGATGATCAGCACCAGCGAGGGCAGCGGGTCCAGCGCCGCGCCGGCCGCCCGGGCCCGCTCGTACTCGTGGATATTGGCGTAGTTGCCGGAGCGGTGCAGCAGCTCCTGGCGGCGCTGCAGCTCGCCCTCGATCGCGTCGCGCATGCGGTCGACCAGGGTGAGCTCGCCCTCCAGGTTGGTGATCACCGCGGAGGTGTGCGGCATGTCCGCCATGCCGGAGAAGGTCGCGCCGCCCTTGAAGTCGGCGAGCACGAAGTTGAGCGTCTCCGAGGAGTGGGTCATCGCCAGTGCCAGCACCAGGGTGCGCAGCAGCTCCGACTTGCCGGAACCGGTCGCGCCGACGCACAGGCCGTGCGGACCCATGCCCTCCAGCGCGGCTTCCTTGATGTCCAGGTAGACGTGCTCGCCGTTGGCGCCGACGCCGATCGGCACCCGCAGCCGCTCGTGCTGGGGGCGGGAGCGCCAGCTGCGGCTCACGTCGAAGGAGCCCGGGTCGCCCGAGTTCATCATGTCGGTGAAGTCCAGGTTGGACAGCAGCGGTTCGTCGTCGCCGCCGGCCGAGATCCGGTACGGCGCCAACTGCCGCGCCAGCGCCTCGGACTGCCACACCGAGAGCAGGTCCGGCTTGCCGGTGTAGGTCGCGCCGGAGGCCGAACGCAGCACCAGCTCCTCGGAGTTGACCGTCACCATCAGGTGCCCGCTGGGCTCGTCCACCTCGCCCGGGACGACCTCGATGACGGTCACCCCCTGGACGCCCTCGGCACCGGCCAGCAGCGAGTCGTGCGGCACCCCGGCGCCGTCCATGACCACCACGATGTGCGGCTGGTCCGCCGCGGGCGCGGCGTCCCGGACGAAGCGCTGGCGGCCGGCCAGCTCGTCCTGCAGCAGGTACTCCAGGTCGCCCAGGTCGGTGGCGAACAGCCGGCGCGAGCCCGCGCCGTCGGCCTCCTTGCGGTGCTGGTTGTGCGGGAGCCACTTGGTCCAGCCCCACTCCTCGGCCGCGCCGGGCGCCACCGCGACCGCCACCAGCAGGTCGTCCGGCGAGTGCAGGGTGGTCAACTGGGCGATCATCGCGCGCACGTTGCCGTACACCGAGTCCGGATCCCCGCACACCGTGATGTGGTAGAAGGCCCGCAGCGACACCGCCAGCGGCAGGTCCAGCAGGGTGCCGTGCGCCTTCAGGAAGGAGTGCATCGCGGCCGCCGAGAGCGGCTCCAGCTCGTCCATCGGCGCGGTCTGCGGCGCCACCAGCGGGGTGGACAGCTGCACCGGCCCGAGGCCCACCCGGATCTGCGCGAAGTCCCCGTCCGAGGTCCGCCGCTCCCACAGCCGCCGGCCGTCCTCGACGATCGACCACAGCTGGTCCGGCGCCGGGTTCAGGAACAGCAGCGCGCCGCGCTGGCTCTCCGCGGTGCGGCGCACCTGGCGGCGCGTCTGCTGCAGGTACTTGAGGTAGTCGCGCCGCTCGTCCGCCATCGCGGTCGAACCGCCCTTGCGGGCCCGCACGATCTGGGCCAGCACCATGCCGACCGTCGAGGCGATCATCAGACCGCCCATGATCTTCATCGGGGCGGCCGCACCGGGCGAGAAGAAGAACACCGCCGAGCCGCCCATGCCGAGCATCGGCAGGATGCTCATCAGCCAGTCCTCGCCGCCCTGCCGGGGCAGCTCGGGCGGAGTCACCAGCTCCACCGGCTCGTCCGGCACGGTCGGCGGGTACGCCCTGGCCGGTCGCTTGACCGTGATCACACCCATGTGTCATCCACCCCGCGGCGTCGATCGATCACTTCGGCATCAGCCCTCACGCGACTGCGTACGGCCCGTACGGGACGGTTGTGGCTGAGGACGCCCCACACAGCGCAGCCCCCGTACTACCTTGCGCAGGCGCCGATCCTACATAGCGGCGTGTTCCGGCCCCGGCCGCCCCCGCACCGCCCGCCGCCCCGCACCGGCGCCGGGCGCGAACCGAACGGGTAGGGTAACGCCGCGCCAACTCGCGGCCCGGCCGGGCCGGTTCCACAGCCACACCGCGCGCAGCCGTGCCGCGGCACCGTCAACAAGGGGGAGCGCCAGTGCGTCGAAGGATCGAGGTGCAGCCATGACTTCCGCGGCTGCCACCGGTTACTGCCGGGTGACCGTCGTCGCCCCCGATCGCAAGATCGACGTCGCCCTGCCCGAGGACGTCCCGCTCGCGGACGTCTACCCCGAGGTGCTGCGGCTGGCCAAGCAGAGCCAGCCCGAGGGCGCCCCCACCGGCTTCCACCTGGTCCGCCGCGACGGCACGGTGCTCGACAGCAGCCTGCCGCTGTCCGCCCAGCAGGTCCGCGACGGCGACCTGCTCGCGTTGCGCCCCTTCGCCGAGTCCCTCCCGCCGGCCGTCTACGACGACGTCGCCGACGCCATCGCCGGCGCCGTCGAGGCCGACCGCCGGTTCTGGACCGTCGACCTGATGCGCGGCTTCGGCCTGATCGGCGCCGGGGTGCTGCTCACCCTGCTCGGCTTCGCTCTCTGGTTCTCCGACCTGCGCCACGACATGCACGGCCTGCCCGGCATCCTGGCCGGCGTCACCGCCGTCGTGCTCACCGCGCTCGCCGGGGTGCGCGCCCGGGTCTACCAGGACGCCCACTCCGCCCTCGCGCTCGGCCTCGGCGCCCTGCCGCACGCCATGATCGGCGGCAGCGGCATCCTCGCCGTCGCCCACAAGTGGGACGGCCCCGGCCGGCTCCAGTTCCTGACCGGCTGCGTCGCCGTCCTGGTGGTCGCCGTGCTGCTGGCCGGACTGCTGCCCGAGAAGGACGCGGTGTTCGTCGCCGCCGCCTTCGTCGCCACCGCAGGCTCGCTCGCCACCTTCACCGCCGTGCTGATGCCCGGCACCCCGGCCGGGAACATCGCCGCCGTCACCGGCGTCGCCGCCGTGGCCGCGGTCGGCTTCCTGCCCAGCCTCTCCGCCCGCTTCGCCCGGCTGCCGGTCGGCTTCAGCGCCCCCGGCCAGACCCGCACCCGCAGCCGCGACTACGACGAGGAGGCCGAGCGCGCCGAGGCCGTCCAGTACGAGAAGATCGCCCACCAGGCGCGCCGCGGCCACGAGGTGCTGGTCGGCCTGGTCGGCGGCTGCGCCGCGGTGGTGGTCGGCGCCTGCGCGGTCCTCGCCTTCACCGACCGGACCTTCCCCGAGCTGCTCGCGCTGGCCCTGGGCATCGCCACCATGCTGCGCGCCCGGCTGTTCCGCTACACCGCGCAGGTCCTCAGCCTCACCGTCGCCGGCCTGCTGGGCCTGTGCCTGCTGATCGTCGGGCTGTCCCTGCACACCCCCCAGTTCTTCCTGCGCGCGGTCGGCTCCACCACCGAGCTCGACCTGCGCACCATCTGGCTGGCCGCCTCCATCGCCTTCGGCGCCGCGCTGCTCACCGCGATCGCCCTGGTGGTGCCCAGGCTCGGCGTCTCCCCGTTCTGGGGGCGCATCCTGGACCTGGTCGACAGCCTCACCCTGATGTCCCTGGTGCCGCTGGCGCTCGCCGTCCTGAACATCTACCGGCTGGTCCGCGGGGCCACCGGCTGACCCGGTCGCCCGTCGCCACCCTTCTCGGGAAGCGCTCCGCTACCCCTCGTGAGGCCCGCTGGCCAGCCGGGTGGGCGGCACTGGTAAGCTTGGCCTCCGAGCGCAGCCGTGTGTCCGCCCCCGGTGGGTCGCCCAGCGACAAATCCGGAGGGGGCCGGCCGCGCTCCGACACGACACCGAGTTCTCGCAGAGTCCTGTGTTGTCGACCAGGACCGCTCGGTAAGACCTTGAAGGAGTTGCAGTGGCTCTCGCCTCTGACGTCAAGAAGCAGATCATGGCCGAGTTCGGCACCAAGGAGGGCGACACCGGCTCCCCCGAGGTCCAGGTGGCCATGCTGTCCCGTCGCATCGCGGACCTGACCGAGCACCTCAAGTCCCACAAGCACGACCACCACTCGCGTCGTGGCCTGCTGATCCTGGTCGGCCAGCGCCGTCGCCTGCTGCAGTACCTGGCCAAGAAGGACATCGAGCGTTTCCGTACGCTCGTCGACCGCCTGGGCATCCGCCGCGGTGCCGCCGGCGGCGCCCGCTGAGAACGCCGCTCGGGGCGGCTCCCCACACCGGGGAGCCGCCCCTCGCGCGTATGCCGCGGTGGTTGAACCGCGGCACCCGGACATAACAACTCGCGCGCACCTCCCCAGGTGGCCGAGGATTGCACCGTAGGGTTGTGGGCATGCCGGGTGATGGCGCACCAGCGCGCCACCCAGGCAGAAAGACCCGAAACCCCCGCGGGACGAAGGCTTCAAACGGAAGCCGCCCGCATCCGAGAGAGCGTCCAGACGCGAACCGCCCGTCCCGGCCCGGCAGCCGTGAGGCGCCGGTCCTCGGTAGTGGCCCCCGGAACCCCCGCAGCCGAGCGGGGCACGCCGGAGGCTTCGATCGAAGACCGGCCCGACTGCCGCCCTCCCTGGCGGGAGGGCCCCAGGGCCAAACGCAAGGCAGTGCGCGGGGGCGCTCTCCCGGAGACGTACGAAAGAGGAGATCTTCCAGGTGGAAGAGAACGTGTTCTACGCCGAGGCCGTGATCGACAACGGTTCCTTCGGCACCCGTACCATCCGCTTCGAGACCGGCCGTCTGGCCCGTCAGGCCGCCGGCTCCGCCGTGGCCTACCTGGACGACGACACCATGGTGCTGTCGGCCACCAGCGCGTCCAAGCAGCCGAAGGAGCACTTCGACTTCTTCCCGCTGACCGTGGACGTCGAGGAGCGGATGTACGCCGCCGGCCGCATCCCCGGCTCGTTCTTCCGTCGCGAGGGCCGGCCCTCCGAGGATGCGATCCTCACCTGCCGCCTGATCGACCGCCCGCTGCGCCCGTCCTTCGTCAAGGGCCTGCGCAACGAGGTCCAGGTCGTCTGCACCGTGATGGCGCTCAACCCCGACCACCTGTACGACGTGGTCGCCATCAACGCCGCCTCCGCCTCCACCCAGCTGGCGGGCCTGCCGTTCTCCGGCCCGATCGGCGGCGTGCGCGTCGCGCTGATCAAGGGCCAGTGGGTCGCCTTCCCGACCCACAGCGAGCTGGAGTCGGCCGTCTTCGACATGGTCGTCGCCGGTCGCGTCCTGCCGGACGGCGACGTCGCGATCATGATGGTCGAGGCCGAGGCCACCGACAAGACCATCAAGCTGGTCGAGGGCGGCGCCGAGGCGCCGACCGAGGAGGTCGTGGCCGCCGGTCTCGAGGCGGCCAAGCCGTTCATCAAGGTGCTGTGCGCCGCGCAGTCGCAGCTGGCCGCCCAGGCCGCCAAGCCGACCGCCGAGTTCCCGGTCTTCCTGGACTACCAGGACGACGTCCTCGCCGCGCTGACCGCCGCCGTCAAGGACGAGCTGGCCCAGGCCCTCACCATCCCGGGCAAGCAGGAGCGCAACAACGAGCTGGACCGCGTCAAGGCGGTTGCGGCCGAGAAGCTGCTCCCCGAGTTCGAGGGGCGCGAGAAGGAGATCAGCGCCGCCTACAACGCGCTGACCAAGAAGATCGTCCGCGAGCGCGTCATCACGGACAAGATCCGCATCGACGGCCGCGGCGTCACCGACATCCGCACCCTGGCCGCCGAGGTCGAGGCCATCCCGCGCGTCCACGGCTCGGCCCTGTTCGAGCGCGGCGAGACCCAGATCCTGGGTGTCACCACGCTGAACATGCTGCGCATGGAGCAGCAGCTGGACACGCTCTCCCCGGAGACGCGTCGCCGCTACATGCACAACTACAACTTCCCGCCGTACTCGGTCGGCGAGACCGGCCGCGTGGGCTCGCCGAAGCGCCGCGAGATCGGCCACGGCGCCCTGGCCGAGCGGGCCATCCTGCCGGTGCTGCCCACCCGCGAGGAGTTCCCGTACGCCATCCGCCAGGTCTCCGAGGCGCTCGGCTCCAACGGCTCCACCTCGATGGGCTCGGTCTGCGCCTCGACCATGTCGCTGCTGAACGCCGGTGTGCCGCTGAAGGCCGCCGTCGCCGGCATCGCCATGGGCCTGATCTCCCAGGAGATCGACGGTGAGACCCACTACGTCGCGCTGACCGACATCCTGGGTGCCGAGGACGCGTACGGCGACATGGACTTCAAGGTCGCCGGTACCCGCAACTTCATCACCGCGCTGCAGCTGGACACCAAGCTCAACGGCATCCCGGCCTCGGTGCTGGCCGCCGCGCTGAAGCAGGCCCGCGACGCCCGCATGCACATCCTCGACGTGATGAACGAGGCCATCGACTCCCCGGACGAGATGTCCCCGAACGCGCCGCGCATCATCACCATCAAGATCCCGGTGGACAAGATCGGTGAGGTCATCGGCCCCAAGGGCAAGATGATCAACCAGATCCAGGAGGACACCGGCGCCGAGATCACGATCGAGGACGACGGCACCATCTACATCGGTGCCGCCGACGGCCCGGCCGCCGAGGCCGCCCGCACCACGATCAACCAGATCGCCAACCCGACCATGCCGGAGGTCGGCGAGCGCTACCTGGGCACCGTGGTCAAGACCACGACGTTCGGCGCGTTCGTCTCGCTCATGCCGGGCAAGGACGGCCTGCTGCACATCTCGCAGATCCGCAAGCTGGCCGGCGGCAAGCGCGTGGAGAACGTCGAGGACGTCCTCGGCGTCGGCGCCAAGGTGCAGGTCGAGATCGCCGAGATCGACCCGCGCGGCAAGCTCTCCCTGATCCCGGTCGTCGAGGGCGAGGAGGGCGGCGAGGCCGCTTCCGAGTGAAGCGCCGCTAGCTGACCCCTTGCGGCCCGTACGCCTCGCGGCGTGCGGGCCGCACCCTGTTGTCCACGCGTTCGTCCGTACGTGCCTTTTCCACGTGCGTTTTGTCTGGAGGTACCCCCCGTGGCCCAGGCCCCGGCGGTAAAGCAGCGACCCGGCACCACCCGGACCCTGCTCAAGGGCGTCGACGGCGCCGGCACGGTGCGCCGCACCGTGCTGCCCGGCGGCCTGCGGGTCGTCACCGAGACCCTGCCGACGGTGCGCTCCGCGACCTTCGGCATCTGGGTCGGCGTCGGCTCGCGGGACGAGACCCCGCAGCTCAACGGCGCCACCCACTACCTGGAGCACCTGCTCTTCAAGGGCACCGAGCGGCGCAGCGCGCTGGACATCTCGGCCGCCCTGGACGCGGTCGGCGGCGAGATGAACGCCTTCACCGCGAAGGAGAACACCTGCTACTACGCCAGGGTCCTGGACACCGACC
Source organism: Kitasatospora sp. NPDC023118 (assembly GCF_055560875.1). Taxonomy (NCBI): domain Bacteria; kingdom Bacillati; phylum Actinomycetota; class Actinomycetes; order Kitasatosporales; family Streptomycetaceae; genus Kitasatospora; species Kitasatospora sp. NPDC023118. The sequence continues at coordinate 6,289 of NZ_JBVHHW010000034.1, read as the reverse complement.
TGCCGCTGGCCATCGACGTGGTCTGCGACATGCTCACCGGCTCGCTGATCCGCACCGAGGACGTGGAGGCCGAGCGCGGCGTCATCCTGGAAGAGATGGCGATGGCCGAGGACGACCCGGGTGACGTGGTCCACGACCTGTTCGCCAAGGTGATCTACGGCAGCGGCCCGCTCGGCCGCCCGATCCTCGGCACCCAGGAGACCATCAAGGCGCTCACCCGGGACCAGGTCGCCGGCTTCTACCACCGCCGCTACCGCCCGGAGCACCTGGTCGTCGCCGCGGCCGGCAACCTGGACCACCGCAAGGTGGTCAAGCAGGTCGAGCAGGCCTTCGCCCCGGTGCTGGCCCGCTCCACCGCCGCCCCCGCCGAGGCCCGCCGCGGCGTCAAGGCACTGCGCACGGCCGGCCGGGTCGAGGTGCTCAACCGCTCCACCGAGCAGGCCCACCTGGTGCTGGGCGTGCCCGGGGTGCCCCGGCACGACGAGCGCCGCTGGGCGATGGGCGTGCTCAACGCGGCCCTGGGCGGCGGGATGAGCTCCCGGCTGTTCCAGGAGGTCCGGGAGAAGCGCGGGCTGGCGTACTCGGTCTACTCGTACTCCTCCTCGTACGCGGACAGCGGCCTGTTCGGCATCTACGCCGGCTGCCAGCCCAAGCGGGTCGAGGAGGTGCTGCGGATCTGCCGCGCCGAGCTGGCCAAGGTGGTCGCCGAGGGCATCACCGAGGAGGAGCTGCACCGCGCGATCGGCCAGATCTCCGGCTCCACCGTGCTCGGCATGGAGGACACCGGGTCGCTGATGAACCGGATCGGCAAGGCCGAGCTCAGCTACGGGCACCACCTGTCGGTGGACGACATGCTCGAGCGGATCGCGGCCGTGACCCTGGACGACGTCCACGCGGTGGCCCGTGATGTGCTGGGCGCGTACCGGCCGTCGCTGGCGCTGATCGGCCCGGTCAACGACAAGCGGGCCGCCAAGCTCGCCGATCTGCTGGTCTGAGATTGCCCGGTCTGAGGTTGTCCGGTCTGAGTTTGCTGGTGAGAGGACTTTCGCTATGACGCTGCGTGTCGCCGTGATCGGCGCCAAGGGCCGGATCGGCTCCGAGGCGGTCAAGGCCGTCGAGGCCGCGCCGGACCTGGAGCTGGTGGCCACCCTCGGCCGCGATTCCAAGCTGGAGGAGCTGACCGGGGCCGGGGCCCAGGTCGTCGTCGAGCTGACCCACCCGGACTCGGCGATGGGCAACCTCGACTACTGCCTGCACCACGGCATCCACGTGGTCACCGGCACCACCGGCTGGACGGACGAGCGGCTCGCCACCGTCCGCGGCTGGCTCGACCAGGCCCCGGAGCTCGGTCTGCTGATCGCGCCGAACTTCTCCATCGGCGCGATCCTCGGCATGAAGTTCTCCCAGATCGCCGCCCGGTACTTCGAGTCGGTCGAGGTGGTCGAGCTGCACCACGACCGCAAGGCCGACGCCCCCAGCGGCACCGCCACCCGCACCGCCCAGCTGATCGCGGCCGCCCGCGCCGAGGCCGGCCGCCCCCGGCAGCAGGACCCGACCACCCACAGCCTGCCCGGCGCCCGCGGTGCCGACGTGGACGGGGTGCCGGTGCACGCCGTACGGCTGCGCGGCCTGCTCGCCCACCAGCAGGTGATGTTCGGCGACACCGGCGAGACGCTCACCATCCGGCACGACTCGCTGCACCACAGCAGTTTCATGCCGGGCATCCTGCTGGGCGTGCGCAAGGTCGTCGGGACGCCGGGGCTGACCTTCGGCCTCGAACACTTCCTGGACCTGTGACCGTGCTCATTCCTGGGAGAGTGACATGACCTCTCGTACCGGTTTCTTCGTCCTGTCCGGCGTGCTGCTGGTGGTCGCCCTGCTCTGCGTGGGGGAGGGCGTCCAGCTGATCGCCACCGGAAAGCCGCTCGGCATCGGCATCGGCCTCTGTGCTTTCGTCATCCCGGCGATCGGCGTCTGGTTCCTGCGCCAGACCGTCCGCTTCGGCCGGGCCAGCGAGCAGCTCGCCCACGAACTGGAGGCCGAGGGCGGCCTGCCGGTGGACGAGCTGAAGCGCACCACCGGCGGGCGGATCGACCGGGCCTCGGCCGACGCGGTGTTCGCCCGCCGCCAGGCCGAGGCGGAGGCCGCGCCCGGCGACTGGCGGGTCTGGTTCCGCCTCGCCGTGGCGTACGCCGACGCCGGCGACACCCCGCGCGCCCGTAAGACCATGCAGCACGCCATCGAGCTGCACAGCACCGAACCCGCAAGGAGCAACGCGTGAGCGACGAACCGACGGCCCCCAGCTTCCGCAGCGACGTGACGGTGGAGCTGGTCCGCAGCGCCGCCGCCGACTCGGACGTCATCTGGGCGGCCCGGGTCTCGACCGCGGGCGAGCAGTCCCTGGAGGCGCTCCAGCAGGACCCGGAGAAGTCCAAGGGCCTGATCAACTTCCTGATGCGGGACCGGCACGGCACGCCCTTCGAGCACAACTCGATGACCTTCTTCATCAGCGCGCCGATCTTCGTGTTCCGCGAGTTCCACCGCCACCGCAGCGGCTGGTCGTACAACGAGGAGTCCGGCCGCTACCGCGAGCTGCAGCCGGTCTTCTACGTCCCCGGCGAGGACCGGATGCTGGTCCAGCAGGGCCGCCCCGGCAAGTACGAGTTCACCGAGGGCACCCCGGAGCAGCACAGGACCACGACCGAGGCGATGGAGGCCGCGTACCGCGAGTCCTACGCGCGCTACCAGGAGATGCTGGCGGCGGGCGTGGCCCGGGAGGTGGCCCGCGCGGTGCTGCCGGTCGGCCTGTTCTCCTCGATGTACGCGACCTGCAACTCGCGCTCGCTGATGCACTTCCTCTCGCTGCGCACCAGGCGGGAGAACTCGGCGGTGCCGTCGTTCCCGCAGCGCGAGATCGAGATGGTCGCCGAGCAGATGGAGCAGCAGTGGGCCCAGCTCATGCCGCTCACCCATGCGGCCTTCGAGAAGCACGGTCGAGTCGCCCCCTGACCTGGGACGACAGGCATACGGGCAGAGTGCGTGGCATGTCTGGATTGCGGCTTTTCTAGCCGCTCCCTAGATTCGTGACCACGGATTCCGGTGCTGTCTGAACCCCCGAGCGGGCAGCACCGGGATCCCATTTCCTGCCCCTGACCTGCTACACCTGTCCGAACCCTGGACCGGCATGGGTACCGTCCCACCGCCTACGAGTAGTTTTGGACCCATGGCTCCGACCTCCACCCCCCAGACGCCGTTCGGCCGGGTGCTGACCGCGATGGTCACCCCGTTCACCGCCGACGGCGGACTCGACCTCGACGGCGCCCAGCGCCTCGCCACGCACCTCGTCGACTCCGGGAACGACGGCCTCGTCGTCAACGGCACCACCGGTGAGTCCCCGACCACCAGCGACGCCGAGAAGGCCCAGCTCGTCCGCGCCGTGGTGGAGGCGGTCGGGGACCGGGCGCACGTGGTGGCCGGCGTCGGCACCAACGACACGCACCACAGCGTCGAGCTGGCCCGCCAGGGCGAGGCCGCCGGGGCGCACGGCCTGCTGGTGGTCACGCCGTACTACAACAAGCCCCCGCAGGAGGGCCTGTACCGGCACTTCACGCAGGTCGCCGACGCCACGAGCCTGCCGGTCATGGCGTACGACATCCCGGGCCGCAGCGGGGTCGCGCTGAGCCACGAGACGCTGGTCCGGCTCGGCGAGCACCCGCGGATCGTCGCCAACAAGGACGCCAAGGGCGACCTCGGCGCCGCGGCCTGGGCGATCGCCCGCTCCGACCTCGCCTGGTACTCCGGCGACGACATCCTCAACCTGCCGCTGCTGTCGGTCGGAGCCGTCGGCGTGGTCAGCGTCGTCGGGCACGTGGTGGCCGGTGAGCTGAGGACGATGATCGAGGCCTACCTGGCGGGTGATGTGGCGAAGGCCACCGCGATCCACCAGGGCCTGCTGCCCGTGTTCACGGGTATGTTCCGCACCCAGGGCGTGATCCTCGCCAAGGCCGCGCTGGGGCTCCAGGGCCTGCCGGCCGGCCCGCTGCGGCTGCCGCTGGTCGGCGCGACGCCCGAGGAGATCGACCGATTGAAGCAGGATCTCGCCGCCGGCGGGGTACACCTGTAGCAGACACAGACGTGCGCGCCCCGGCTCGCCGGACCCTCACGGGACCGCCGCTGGACCGGACCGAAGGCGCGAGAGCACCGACCCAGTAGGAAAACGACACTGAGTACGCACGCCATATGTCTCCAGGGGGAGGACCCCGGGCATATGGCGTGCGTCGTGAGGAGAGTCTTTTGAGCCACCCGCACCCCGAACTCGGCGCGCCCCCGGCCCTGAAGGAGGGCGCCCTCCGCATCACTCCGCTCGGCGGCCTCGGCGAGATCGGCCGCAACATGACGGTCTTCGAATACGGGGACCGCATCCTGATCGTCGACTGCGGCGTCCTCTTCCCCGAGGACGAGCAGCCCGGCGTCGACCTGATCCTCCCGGACTTCAGCTACATCCGGGACCGCCTCGACAAGGTCGACGGCATCGTCCTCACCCACGGGCACGAGGACCACATCGGCGCCGTCCCCTTCCTCCTCCGGGAGAACCCGGACATCCCGCTGATCGGTTCGAAGCTGACCCTGGCGCTGATCGAGGCCAAGCTCGCCGAGCACCGCATCCGGCCGTACGTGCTGGAGGTCAAGGAGGGCGAGCGCGAGCGCATCGGCCCCTTCGACTGCGAGTTCATCGCGGTCAACCACTCCATTCCGGACGCCCTCGCCGTGGCCGTCCGCACCCCCGCCGGCATGGTCGTGGCCACCGGCGACTTCAAGATGGACCAGCTGCCGCTGGACGGCCGCCTCACCGACCTGCCGACCTTCGCCAAGCTGGCGGAGGAGGGCCTGGACCTGCTGCTGGTGGACTCCACCAACGCCGAGGTCCCCGGCTTCATCCCGCACGAGCGTGACATCTCGGCGGCGCTGCGGAACGTTTTCGCGAACGCCGATCGGCGCATCATCGTCGCCTCCTTCGCCAGCCACGTGCACCGCATCCAGCAGGTGCTGGACGCCGCCCACGAGTACGGTCGCAAGGTCGCCTTCGTCGGCCGCTCGATGGTCCGCAACATGGGCATCGCCCGCGACCTCGGCTACCTGAAGGTCCCCGGCAACCTGATCGTGGACGTCAAGCAGCTGGACGACCTCCCGGAGAAGGAGGTCGTGCTCATCTGCACCGGCTCACAGGGCGAGCCCATGGCGGCGCTCTCCCGGATGGCCAACCGCGACCACCAGATCCGCATCGTCGAGGGCGACACCGTCGTCCTGGCGTCCTCGCTCATCCCGGGCAACGAGAACGCCGTGTACCGCGTGATCAACGGCCTGACCCGCTGGGGCGCCAAGGTCGTGCACAAGGGCAACGCCAAGGTGCACGTCTCCGGCCACGCCTCGGCCGGCGAGCTGCTCTACTTCTTCAACATCTGCAAGCCGCGCAACCTGATGCCGGTCCACGGTGAGTGGCGCCACCTGCGGGCCGCCGCCGAGCTGGGCATCGCCACCGGTGTGCCGCGCAACCGCGTGGTCATCGCCGAGGACGGAGTCTGCGTCGACCTGGAGAAGGGGGTCGCCCGGATCGTCGGCAAGGTGCAGGCCGGCTACGTCTACGTGGACGGTGCCTCGGTCGGCGACATCACCGAGGCCTCGCTCAAGGACCGCAAGATCCTCGGCGAGGAGGGCTTCATCTCGGTCTTCGTCGCGGTCGACTCGACCAACGGCAAGATCATCGGCGGTCCGACCATCCAGGCCCGCGGCTCCGGCATCGAGGACAACGCCTTCGTGCCGGTGGTCTCCAAGCTTCAGGAGGCCCTGGACCGCTCGGCCAGCGACGGCGTGCTGGAGCCCCGCCAGGTGCAGCAGCTGGTCCGCCGGACCATCGGCAAGTGGGTCGCGGACAACTACCGCCGCCGGCCGATGATCCTGCCGGTCGTCGTCGAGGTCTGAGCCTCCTCCGACCCGCTGAGGCTGGTTTGACGTGGGGCGACCCGGTGCGTAATGTTCTCCGGGTTGCCCCACGGGACGAGCCCCAAGGAAGTCCTCGAATCTGAATTCGAGAACGGCCGGGAAAACGGACCGAGAAACTCTGGTAGAGTTCGGGAGCGCCGAAAGGCGAAAGCCAAGTCGGATGAATGAAACTCCGGAAAACGGAGCGGAAAACATCTGATAAGCTGGAAACACGAAAGAACGAAGCGCCCGGAGGGCCTGCTGGAAGGCGGTCCGAAGGAAGCGTCCGTTCCTTGAGAACTCAACAGCG